>DATGSS010000101.1:0-45742 GCA_035302345.1 Paenalcaligenes sp. | reverse complement strand
GTGCTATAACCTCGAGCGTACTACGCCCAATTGATCCTGTAGCACCTAAAACACAAACCTGCTGGGTATCCATATAAATACACCTGTGAATTAACCAACAAACAGGGCATCAAACCAGGGCCCAGCGATAAATGCAGCCATAGGGGCAACCGGTATTAAAGCATCAATCCTGTCAAGCACCCCCCCATGGCCAGGTAATAATGCACTGGAATCTTTGACACGAGCACGGCGCTTGAGTAGTGACTCGAACAGGTCACCCACCACGGCCATAAAAGAAAGTAGCATGGCAAATAGTATGGCGCCCAACCAAGACCACCTGGCAACTACCTCAGCGCCAAATGAACCCGCAAACTGAGCACTGAACAGCACCCAAATCACCGCACCGGCCATACCGCCCCAAAAACCAGCCCATGTTTTGCCAGGGCTAATACGGCGTGCCAATCGACGGTGGCCCCAGCGGCGGCCGACAAAATAAGCAAAAGTGTCTGTGAACCAAACCACAGCAAGCATGGAAATGAGATACCATGCACCGTGCACAAACCACATATCAAGTAAAGCTAGCCAGGCAACCCCCAGTGTAGCAACCCCAAAAATGCTAAGCGTAACTGTATGTGTTTTGTGCCGTCTAAACCCCATTAACAATAAAAACCCAGCCCCAAAAACCCAGTAAGCCAAAACTGCTGGACTGACTAACATAAGCGGCATTGTCCAAGCATCAGGCGCTGTTGCACCAGGCACGAACAAGTACTGCTCATGCCTGTAAATGACATATACGAAATAGACAAACGCTAAAACCGCAAGGGGAAGAGCTAGAAAATGAAACCTATTTGCCATGCTCAAGCGGAGCCATTCCCACAGGGCAGCAGCAGTCATCAAACTGAGCAAAACACCAAACGGCCATTGATAACCGCTAAACATCGTGCCTATTAATACGACGAGTAAAACAACCGCTGTGATAACCCTTTGTTTGAGCATATTTTGAATTAGTTTGTTTGTGCGGCAACTGTTTGTGCGCTGGTACGACCAAAACGGCGCTCGCGGGTGCGATACCATTCAAAAGCCTTAGCTAAATGCTTGGCGTCAAAATCCGGCCAATATGTTTCGGTAAAGTACAACTCAGTATAAGCCAGTTGCCAAATAAGAAAGTTTGAAACCCTTTGTTCCCCGCCGGTACGAATGAAAAGATCAGGTTCTGGTGCAAAGGCCATGGATAGATAGGGCGTCAAGTGGTCTTCACTGAGCTCTTCGGGGTGTTTAGCGAGTTCGGGATGTTGAGCCAGCATACGTCGTGTTGCCTGCAAGATATCCCAGCGGCCCCCATAATTTGCCGCTACAGTCAGATGTAGCCGATCGTTGTGTGCTGTTTTTCTTTCGGCTTCTGCAATCAAACTCTGTAGCGTGGGATCAAATGCTGAGACGTCACCGACGATCCGCAGTCGTACCCCCTGCTCGGATAATTTACCGACCTCTTTTTCCAAGGTTTGTACGAAAATCCGCATTAGCAAAGAAACTTCGTCTTGGGGTCTACGCCAATTTTCTGAGCTAAACGCAAATAAAGTCAGATATTGGACCCCCGCCTCGCCGCAGGCACGCAAAATTCGACGCACCGATTGTACCCCGCGCGCATGACCTGCAGTGCGGGGCAAATAACGGCGAGTGGCCCACCGACCGTTGCCATCCATAATGATGGCCAAGTGGCGAGGCACACTACCTACAGAAGGGATAGACAAAGTTGAGCTTGTCGACATATTTATTTGGTGAGGTTAGACCGTCATGACCTCTTCTTCTTTGTTTGCCACCAAGGTATCAACCTCGGCAACATATTTATCTGTCAGGCGTTGAATCTCGTCTTGGAAACGACGATCATCATCCTCTGAAATGGATTTTTCGCGCAACAGACGTTTGGATTGATCATTTGCTTCGCGACGTAAATTGCGGATAGCAACTTTGGCCTCTTCGCCCTCTGCACGCACAATACGTGTTAGATCCTGGCGACGCTCTTCGGTTAATGGCGGCAAAGGAATCCGTAGGGTCTCACCGGCCAATACGGGATTAAGCCCAAGGTCAGACTCACGAATCGCTCTGTCTACGACCTCGGCCATGTGCTTTTCCCAAACTTGCACACTGAGTGTTCGCGCATCAACCACAGTAATATTAGCCACCTGGCTGACGGGAACCTCAGAACCATAGTATTCCACCGTTACATGATCTAGCAAGCCAGTATGAGCCCTACCCGTACGTATTTTGGCCAGGCCATTAGACAGTGCAGCGATGGAACGCTTCATGCGATCTTGCGTGGATTTTTGTATCTCAGAGTGATTCATATCATTATCCTATTGTTAAACGTGCACTAGGGTACCTTCGTCTTCACCACAGACTGCGCGTGCTAGAGCTCCGGCCTTGTTAATAGAAAACACCTTGATAGGTAATTTCTGATCGCGGCATAAGGCAAATGCGGTCGCATCCATAACCTCTAAACGGCGCACAATGGCCTCATCAAAACTAATACGCTGATAGCGAGTAGCACCCGGGTCTTTATTAGGGTCAGCACTATAAATGCCATCGACCTTGGTGGCCTTTAAAACTATTTCGGCACCCACCTCGGCACCGCGTAATGCAGCTGCTGTATCCGTAGTAAAAAACGGGTTTCCTGTGCCTGCAGCAAAGACAACGACCTTGCCTTCCTCGAGGTACCGCAAAGCTTTGGGACGAATATACGGCTCGACAACCTGTTCTATATTTAGTGCAGACTGAACACGTGCATCTACGCCCTGATTTTTCAAGGCATCTTGTAATGCTAAAGCATTCATTACGGTGGCCATCATCCCCATATAGTCTGCTGTTGCTCGGTCCATCCCTTGTGCGCCGGGTGCAATACCCCTAAATATATTACCCCCTCCAATAACAATGGCAATTTGCACACCCAAGTTAGCTATCTGGGCAATTTCCTCGGTCATGCGCATGATCGTGGCACGATTAATACCAAATGCGTCTTCGCCCATCAGCGCCTCACCCGAAAGTTTGAGCAAAACGCGTTCATATAAGGGGTTGTTCATAGCATAGAAACTCGTATAGATGGTTACGGGAACTAGTATAAGACACAGCACAAGGTGCCGTATAACGGCACCTTGTGAAAATCAGGAGAATGGACACCCGATTATGAAGATTTTTGTGCAGCAGCGACCTCGGCGGCAAAATCTTCTTGGCGGCGCTCGATGCCCTCGCCCACTACAAAGATTGCATAGGCGTTAACAGTAGCGTCGTTTTCCTTGAGCATTTGCTCAACACTCTTTTTATCATCTTTAACAAAAGCCTGACCTAACAAGGTTGTTTCTTGGACGTACTTGTCCACCGTGCCGGTAACAATCTTTTCGATGATATGCTCGGGACGACCAAGCTCTTTTGCCTTTTCTTCGGCTAGACGAGCCTCGCGCTCTAGTACTTCGCTATCGAGTTGCTCACGGCTAAGAGCCTGAGGACGCATAGCTGCAACGTGCATAGCAACGTCGCGACCTACCTCGTCGCTACCGGTATGATTGATTACCACACCAATCTTTCCACCGTGTACGTATTCGGACAGACGCCCTTCGGTTTCAAAGCGCTCAAAACGACGGATAGTGATATTTTCACCAATACGGCCAATCAATTCGGCACGAAACTCTTCGACGGTTTTCCCACCCAAAGGTAATGCACCCAGGGCTGCAATGTCAGCTGGGTTTTTCTCAGCAACCAAATCAGCTACATCACTAACAAACTTGATGAACTCTTCGTTCTTTGCAACAAAGTCCGTTTCACAGTTAACCTCAACCAGAGCGCCGCGCTTGCTGTCATCACTGATCGCCACACCTACGAGACCCTCTGCGGTTACACGTGATGCAGCTTTGCTAGCCTTGCTGCCAAGTTTGACACGCAGTAGCTCTTCGGCCTGAGCCATATCACCATCGGCCTCGACAAGAGCCTTTTTGCATTCCATCATGGGCGCATCAGTTTTCTCGCGCAGCTCTTTAACCATAGATGCTGTAATTTCAGCCACAATACTCTCCAATTCGGTATTTCGCCTCGGACAAATCGAGGCAAGTTGATAGGGGGGTCTGGAACAGGCCCGTATTTATTTATCGCCATCCCAACGACTACGGGCCTGCTAGCTATGCCCGCTAAGGCCGCATTCAAATGGGCCTATGGGGCATCTAAGAAATGAGGGGTGGGTTACTCGGTTTCGCGAGTAGTGTCTACTTGGGCTTCGGCTGGTGCCTCAACTGAAGGCTCAGTGGCCTCTGCTGCAGAGTCCTCTGCCTGGGCTTCAACGGCCTCGTCAACCTCGACAAAGTCCTCGCCCTCGCGTAACTCTTCTACTAAACCACTCAGGGCGCGGCTGCGACCCTCGAGAACAGCATCTGCAATGCCACGAGTGTACAGTGCAATGGCCTTAGCAGAGTCATCGTTACCGGGAATAACGCGAGCAATACCTTCGGGTGAGTTGTTAGTGTCAACCACACCAATCACAGGAATCCCTAGCTTGTGTGCTTCGGCCACAGCAATAACGTGGTAGCCCACATCAACGACAAATAACGCGTCAGGGAGCTTGGTAAGATCTTTGATGCCACCAATTGAGCGGTTCAATTTATCAATTTCGCGCTGCATGAGCAGACCTTCTTTGTTGGTCAAACGCTCGAGCACACCCTCTTCGACTTGGGCTTCCATGTCTTTAAGGCGCTTAATAGAGCTTTTAACAGTCTTAAAGTTGGTCATCATGCCGCCCAACCAGCGGTTGTCTACATAAGGCATACCACAACGCTGGGCTTCCTCGGCGATGATTTCGCGTGCTGCACGCTTGGTGCCCACAAACAAAATAGTACCGCCCTCTGCAGCGATCTGGCTGGCATATTTCTGAGCCTCGATAAACATAACTGCAGTTTTCTCGAGGTTAACGATATGGATGCCATTGCGACGGCCAAAGATATAAGGCTCCATCTTGGGATCCCAGAAACGGGTTTGGTGACCAAAATGGACGCCTGAAGCGAGCATTTTACGCATTAAAGACATGATAGATTCTCCAAGGGTTCGGTCTAACAAGTTATCAGGATCCGCTTTGGACACCCTTTGGTGATAACCTGCGCCTTTCTTAGTTAAAAATAAAAATAAAAAAGCTAGTTTTTTGGGAGGCAATCCAAAAAGACCACTAAAGGGTTTTCTCGTAGAAAATTAGTGGTATGCTTTTTGTATTGATAAAGATGCTGCATGATGGCTTTTACGACCACCCATTTATTTGTGATCATGATATCTGGTAGTTAGATGCATCTAACCAATCAAACCACATTTCGGTCGGTACGCTAAAACCTAGCATATGCCCTTTATAAGCCCAAAAAAGCTAATCACACCATTATACTATTTTTAATACCCACTAGACAAGTTTATGGAAAAAATACTCGTCACCGATCCAAAAGATTTAGACAAAATGCGCGCAGCCTGCCAAGCAGCTGCACAGACTCTCGACTATTTAGAGCAATTTATTAAACCTGGAGTTACCACAGCAGAAATCGATCGCTTGTGCCTTGAGTACATCACCGATGTACTCAACGTTCAGTCAGCTACTGTGGGCTATGCTCCCGCCGGCCACCCTCCTTTTCCGGGTGCTGTGTGTACTTCTGTAAACCATGTGATTTGTCATGGCATCCCTAGCGATAAAAAGCTAAAAAAGGGCGATATCATTAATTTAGATGTCACTGTCATCAAAGATGGATGGTACGGGGACACCAGCCGCATGTTTTATGTAGGCGAACCCTCTATCCTGGCGCGCCGGTTAACCAATGTCACTTACGAATGCATGTGGTTAGGCATTGAGCAAGTCCGTCCGGGCGCAACTCTAGGTGATATTGGTCACGTCATCCAACAACACGCCGAAAGTCATGATTATTCGGTTGTCCGCGAATACTGCGGTCATGGGATTGGCCAGGCATTCCACCAAGACCCACAGGTATTACACTATGGGCGACCAGGCACAGGTATGGTTCTCGAGGCAGGTATGATTTTTACGATCGAGCCCATGATAAATGCCGGTCGTCGTGAATTGCGCACCCTACCCGATCAGTGGACTGTTGTGACCCGAGATCGCAGTCTTTCTGCCCAGTGGGAGCACACCATCCTCGTCACAGACTCTGGTTACGAGGTGCTCACAGTATCTGCTGGTATGCCACAGCCTCCTGCATTTGCCAAAGGCTTTGTCTCAGCACTGAGCGACTAAGCAATGAATGAGTCCTTAAAAAACCTCAGGGCTCAGTACCAGGCGCAGCGGGCGAATGCCATCGCCCGTTATCGCCACCGACCTAACTCACAAAGACTACTGCATCGGCTCAGTCGCACGACAGATGATTGCTTAAAAAGGCTGTTTCAGCGCTACCCACTGCCCAAAGGATCCACATGTTTGGCGCTAGGCGGATATGGCCGCCAAGCTCTTTATCCCCATTCAGATGTTGATCTCTTATTTTTAATACCTAGCCCCATACAAAACGCCCAAGAGCAACACCAACTAGAACAGCTGATTGCTGCGTGCTGGGATTTAGGTTTAAGTCTCTCTCATTCTGTAGAAACCCTAGAGCAATGCCTTGAACGTTGCAGTCGAGATGTTGCATTACAAACTGCCTTACTCGAGGCCCGCTATTTGGCTGGCAACAAAGATTTTTGGCTAAAGCTAAAACACCAATATCACAAGCAACTCGATTTGGTGGATTTTTACCTGCTCAAACGCCAAGAAATGCAGCAGCGGCATCGCAATTACCAGGATACTCCTTATGCTTTAGAGCCGAACTGCAAAGAATCTCCCGGAGGATTGCGCGATTTACAGTTATTAGGCTGGCTGGCACACGCTGCGGGAGTAGGCCGTGATTGGGTAGAAATTGCCCAATCAGGCTTGTTAACAGAGGCTGAAAAAAAATCTTTAGAACGTGTATCACTGGCGATGATGCGTCTACGTATCGAATTACATCTACTAACTGGACGCGCAGAAGACACTCTACGCTTTGATTTACAGCCCCAACTGGCAAGGATATATGGTTTGAGCGATTCCTCTAGCGGACGTCACGCCAGTGAGACGCTGATGCAGCGCTATTATTGGGCGGCACGTCTGGTTACTCAGCTCTTAACCACGCTATTACAAAGCTTTGACGAAATCATTCATCCACCGAGCTCAACCCATGTTGTTCGTTTGGATGCTAATTTCGCTATCGTCAATCATCATCTAAAACTAGTACATCCTGCCGGATTAGCAGCACACCCCGAAAATTTACTAAAGGGCATACTCTGGTTTCAAAAATACCCAGAGGTGCTTGGCTTTGATGCATTTACACTACGAGCGTTATGGCATGGGCGCAAGCTAGTAGATGAAAACTTTAGGTCTAATCCTCACAACAAACGTTTATTTTTAGATATCCTGCAACAACCGCAACGTGTCTATGAAAGCTTGGCATTGCTGAATTTGTTTAATATTTTGCCACGCTATATCCCTGCTTTCCGCGCAGTCGTAGGTCAAATGCAGCATGATCTATTTCATGTGTATACGGTTGATCAGCACACACTGCGCGTAATTGAACACCTCTGCCATTTACGCAAAGCCCCGCAATCTAGCCACACTCCGGTGTTGGCTCATCAATTAATGAAAAGGTTTCCTTTTCCATGGATTTTATTTTTAGCTGCACTATTTCATGATATCGGCAAAGGTCAGGGCGGGAACCACTCTGAGCTAGGCGCAAAAATTGCAGCTGAGTTTTGTCACGAGCATGCGCTAGCCCCCCAAGAAACCGAATTTATAAAGTTTTTGGTAAAAGAGCATTTGCTTTTTTCTCACTACGCCCAGAAAGAGGATTTTTACAACCCCAGTATCCTGCATCAATTCATAGAAAAAGTGGATACTATAGAAAGACTCAATGCTCTTTATTTACTCACTATTGCTGATATTCAGGCAACAAACCCAAAGATATGGACCAGCTGGAAGGCTACCCTCTTCGATAGCCTTTATCAGCAGGCACGCAGCCTATTGTTAAATCAACAAAGCAGCGACGAAATTTTGAAAACCCGTCGCAATACCGCATACAGCGAACTATCCCCTCTGTTAGCTCTAAGTGCCTATGCAAATGAGCTATGGGAACAGCTTGATGCCGACTATTTTGCCCGTCACCCTCTAAATACTGTTTTTTGGCATTTTCAAACCTTTAGCCAAAAGACACAGCAATCCAAAGATGCTAATTTACCGATAATAAATATACGTACTCTGCCAACCAATGCCCATAGTGATAATATTAATCTAAAACGGTCTGAGCAAAATAATCATTCAGAACCTACCCATGCTTTATGGCAGGTGATGATTCATGCAGATGACCAACCTGAGTTGTTTATGACACTGTGCGAGGCATTTGAGAGATTGGGCTTTAGCATTCAAGATGCACAGATCTACACTAATCCCCAAGGCTGGGTGGTCGACACATTCGTTGTACAAGTGGCGCGGGCCATTTACGAGGATCAACAAGGTCCAGCGCTGCTAATTAATACGCTAAAAGAATCTGTGCGAATGTTAAAGGACCAAAAAAACACCCCTCAAGCACGCACATTTAGCTATCATGATGCCCGCTCTGATCAAGCACGTGTCTTTCCATTGACTCCAAGTGCTCAGCTGCGTCATCTACAGAATTCCAGTTGGGAGCTATCGGTATTAGGCACAGACCGAAAAGGATTGCTTTTTGATTTATCTCAGTTTTTTGCCAAACATAAACTCAACTTGCGTTCTGCCAAGATCATGACCCAAGGTGAACGCGTGGAAGACAGCTTTATTCTTGCTAGTCACAAGCTTGAAAACAATAAATTTCGCGCCACATTAATTCGCGATATACTGCGCCTATTAACTTGAACACTCTTACACTTAAATCATGGTACATGCTTCCAAGGTGAGCCCTTTACCCGGCTATGCGTATTTAGCCGCATTAGCCATAGGCATTATTTCTTTTGTAATCGCCTTATTTTCCCAGCATGTACTGGGTATGGCTCCTTGTGCGTGGTGTGTCTTCCAGCGCCTAATTTTACTGCTGGCGTGTATTTTCGCATTGATGGCCTTTATTTTTCACCAAACGGCGCGCCCTAAAAGCACACTCGTAATGGGTATTTTACTCTTTGGCAGTGCGGTAGCCGGTATCGCTTCGGCATGGCATCAGTACACTGTCGCCGCGAAACAGTTTTCTTGCTCATTAACTTTCGCCGACAAAGCAATCACTCAGTTAGGGCTAGACAAAGCCCTGCCCAAAGTGTTTGGGATTTATGCTAGTTGCATGGATGCCAAGGTGGACTTGTTGGGACTGGATTACGCACTTTGGGCATTAAATTTATTTATTATTCTTAGTGCAATCGGTCTTGCAGCACTTTGGCTGCAGTACCGACAGCAACGTCGCTAAAATTAAACAGCCCAAAAGGCACAGTGGGCTGTCCAAGAGTCGCCGCTATGCTTGGCCTAATTCTAGCTGTAACTTGGAAAGTGCCTCATCATCCTCGGTGATATAGTGCCCATGAAAACAAGAGGCCTCAAACCCATCAATCTTTGGGTTTAAATCATGCAACAGTGTATATAGATCGCCTAGGTTTTGAAAAATCAAACCGTCGGCCCCTATTTCATCGACGATATTGTCCACCTCGCGCGTGTGCGCAATTAGTTCCTCTTTGGTAGGCATATCTATGCCATAAATATTAGGAAATCTCACGGGGGCTGCAGCCGAGGCAAAGAATACCTTTTTGGCCCCTGCCCAACGCGCTATCTCGACAATCCGCTTGCTAGTCGTTCCGCGAACAATAGAATCATCCACCAGCAATACATTTTTGTCTTTGAACTCCAATGGCAGCGCACTTAGCTTTTGACGCACTGAACGTTGTCGGACGGCTTGGCCAGGCATAATAAAGGTGCGCCCAATATAATAATTTTTGAGAAAACCTTCTCGATAAGGCAGATTTAAACTCGAGGCCAGTTGCATCGCTGAAGGACGGGCCGAGTCTGGAATAGGCATCACCACATCAATTTGGGCCAAGCGTAAGTTTTTAGCCACCTTGTTGCCTAGATACTCGCCCATCTTTAAACGGGCATGATATATGGAAATGCCATCAATAATAGAATCAGGACGAGCAAAGTAGACATACTCGAACATACAGGGCATGAGCCTAGTGCTTTCTGCACACTGCTCTTTTACCAGTTGTCCATCGTGAGTAATACACAGAGCCTCACCGGGCGCTACATCATCAACCAAACGAAAACCATTTCCGGTCAATGCCACTGATTCAGATGCGACCAGCCATTCTCGCCCCTCTTGGCTGTCTAATTTGCCATAACAAAGCGGGCGGATACCATTAGGGTCCCTAAATGCAACTAGCCCGAATCCAGCGATATGTGCAATCACTGCGTAGGCCCCTTTTACCCTTTTGTGAACTGCACGAACCGCTTTAAAAATAATTTCCGGTTTGAGCTCATTATTAGCAGAGGCTAACTGTAATTCGTGCGCAAAAATATTGAGCAGAACCTCGGAATCAGATTGGGTATTGATGTGCCTGCGATCAAATTTAAATAAATCCTCGCGCAGGCTTTTCCAATTAGTGAGCTGTCCATTATGGACGAAGCTAATCCCATAAGGAGCATTCACATATAGGGGTTGCGCCTCATCGATACTTTCGGGCGAACTAGACGCCGGGTAGCGAACGTGCCCCAAACCGCTGTTACCTGGCAGGGATCGCATATTTCGAGTGCGAAACACGTCCCGCACGAGCCCTGCGCCATGATGAGCAAAAAACATTTGGTCATGATAGGTAGAAATACCCGCCGCCTCTTGACCGCGATGCTGTAGAAGTAACAAGCTATCGTAAATTAGTTGGTTGACGGATGAACGACCAATCGCACCGACCACACCACACATAAAAAATCCTTTTTGACTAGTTAGGCAACCACTCAGCCGTTGCAGGCATCCAGTCCTTTATTTGGGCAATACCCAACTCTGCTATAGGTACTAATTGAGATGCTTGCCACCATGGCTCTTGGCGAATTGCAGTATAACTTGCTAATACGACCAAGGCTAATACGATCACTGCACCGCGTAACAAGCCAAAGAGAACGCCCAAGCCCTGATCTGCAGGGCTTAGGCCAGTTTTGTCTATTAGCGTGGTCAACAAAAGATTAAGCATCCCGACGATCAGCAAAACCACTACAAAAACAATGATGTACGCGATTGCAGAAAGTAATAATGGATGAAAAGAAATAAAATCTGTCATCAACGCCGCTAGATAAGGCCCCCAATTTAGAGCCCCTAAAAAAGCCGCGACAAAAGCGATTAATGAAAGTATTTCTTTAATAATACCGCGTACGAAACCCAGCCCAGCGGATATGAGCAAAACAACCAGGATGAAATAATCTAATGTACTCACTGGGCACGAATAAAGCTATCGTCATAACCTAAGGAACGCAAGCGGGTAAGTGCAGCCTCTGCCGCTTGACGGCTTTCAAATGGACCTACACGCAAGCGGTAGGTACCCCCACTTTCTTCTACAAAAGCATTACTGACGCCGGCCGAGCTAAGCTGCTCGCGACGATTGCTGGCCCCTTCGCTGCTGGAATAAGCAGCCACTTGAACGGTGAAGCTGCCTCGTTGGGCGGATGCATCTTGGCTAGTAGATGCAGACTCATCGGGCATGCGCCCTTCGAGCAAGGCCAACGCTACAGAGCCGTCATCGGTGCGTTCGGGTTCTTTAGGGGCCGGCTCTGCTTTGGGCTTGGATTCAGTTTTGGGTTTGGATTCGGTTTTTTCTTTGTTTTGTTCGGGCTCTTTGGGCTTGGTTTCTGGTTCCTGAGCTGCCTGGCTAGCACTGTCGCGCTCGGCCTCTGTTTGCATTTCTATCTCGGGGATATCAACGGCACTTTCGTCTAGAACCTCGGTATCAGGAGTAGATTCATCCAAAGATCCTTGAGAGTGTTCCACATCCGATGAATCTATTGGGGTATAACCGTCATCATCCTGCCAAGCGGTAGAACCCGCTTGGGATTCAGAATCAGGAGCTACAATGGGTGGGAACACCTGAACAACCTGTTCTACCTCTTCTGCACCATCACTTTTAAGGAAAATAGGTACAAATACAACCGCTATCAAAACGATCACTAACGCGCCTATCAAACGTCTGCGAGCCCGTCGACGCAATTCAACTAGCTGCTCTTCTTGACTGCCTTGATTACGCTGCGATGCAGCACCCTTACGTGCAAAAAATCCCATAGATATTAAAACCCTGTGGTAGACGCTTTACCCAGTAGGCAAAGGACTAAGCAACTTTACCCATATTTATATGAGCCAATACTGGCCCGACGGTCATAAATGAGCCGAAAACAGCGATTTTATCATTATCCGTACTTAAACGCTGCGCTGCTTGGAAAGCATCTGTGACCGAATCAAAGCATTGAGTTTCTAAGGTCACTGATTTTACTGGTGTTGCGCGCGGACGAACAGTGGGTCGCTGTTGTTTGGTGGTATCATCAGACGGGTTTATAGCAGGGTTTTCTGCTGTTGCATATGCTTGTTTCACAAAGCTTGACAGTGTCTGAGCATCAAGCCCCCGAGCGCCTGGAATACTAGCGCAGAGCCATAAGTCAATATGATTAACCAAGGGTTTAAGGGCGTTTACCACCTCTTTATCTTTTAGCATACCTACGACTGCAATGGTACGCCCAGTTGTTGGTATTTGCTGCAAATTGTAGGCAAAAGAACGCAGTGCATGCGGATTGTGCCCCACGTCTAAAATCGTTGTGGGTTGTCCTGGTAGGACTTGAAAGCGCCCGTCCAAATGTGCATTGAGCAATCCATGCTTGATGTCTTGGATTGGGATCACCAAACGATCGTTTAAAGCATCTAACACAGCCAAAGCGATTGCTGCATTGGGCAATTGATTGGCCCCTCGTAATGCGGGGAAAGGCAATGCAGAGCGTCGGCGGTGCGGTCCTCGGTATTGCCATTGATGCATCTCCACTTGGACACTGAAATCACGATCCATGACCCACAGAGGGGCTTTTATTTGTGCGGCATAATCCAAAACACTGCGTGGTGGCGTGGCATCACCACAAATAGCAGGCTGTCCTGAGCGAAAAATAGCCGCTTTTTCGAAACCAATTTGCTCGCGATCACCACTGAGGTATTCTTGGTGATCCAGATCGACCTGGGTAAGTACTGCGCAGTCGCTGTCAATCAGGTTAACTGCATCTAAACGTCCACCCAAGCCGACCTCTAAAATCCATACATCTAAATCTTTTTGCGCAAACAAATGAAATGCCGCCAGGGTTGTATGCTCAAAAAAGGTCAGCGAGGTTTCTCCCCGTTGAGCCTCAACAGCCGCTAAATGCTGACACAACTCATCATCTGTAGGCAGATTGCCATTGATACGAAAACGCTCATTAAAGCGAACTAAATGCGGCGAGCTATACACACCTACTCGATAGCCTGAGGTCAAAAGAATGGATTCTAAAATAGCCGCGGTCGAACCTTTACCATTGGTCCCGCCGATAACAATCTTTAGTGCCGGACTTTCTGTATCTAAGCGTTCATAAACAGTGCGGATGCGATCCAGCCCCATATCAATTTCGGTGGGATGTAAAGCAAGTAAATATTCTTGCCACTGTTGCAAGTTTTTAAGCTCATTGTGCGCATGCCCCATGGGCGATACTCCTTTAAAAAAACATTGGCAGGTGAGCATAACCCACCTGCCAATAAGCTAATACCTGTCGCTAACGAAATATTATTTTCGTTGCGGTGGCAAATCAGTACAAATGCCCAAGGCCGCCGCAGCAGCCATGTGAATTGACTCACCCAGGGTGGGATGTGGGTGAATAGTGCTGGCAATATCTACTTGATCCGCGCCCATTTCAATAGCTAGGGCTACCTCGCCAATCATATCGCCCGCACCTGTACCTACAATGGCACCACCAATGATACGGCCAGTCGCCTTATCAAAGATAAGCTTGGTGAGACCTTCGTCGCGCGCATTAGCAATTGCGCGTCCGGACGCCATCCAGGGGAAACGACCAATTTGGACCTCTAGCCCTTGCTTTTTAACGTCCTCCTCGGTGACCCCTACCCAAGCTACTTCTGGGTCAGTATACGCAACAGAAGGAATCACACGAGCATCAAAATAACTCTTGTGCCCTGCCGCAACCTCGGCTGCAACATGCCCTTCGTGTACAGCTTTGTGCGCAAGCATCGGCTGACCGATAATATCCCCGATAGCGAAAATATGAGGAATATTGGTGCGCATTTGTTGATCTACAGTGATAAATCCGCGTTCATCAACGGCTACACCGGCACGATCAGCCCCAATGTTTTTGCCATTAGGAATACGGCCAACAGACTGAAGAATCAGATCATAGCGTTGTTCTTCTTTGGGCGCCTTATCGCCTTCGAACTGGGCCCATAGACCATCCTGTGCTGCGCGTACGCTGACAGTTTTTGAGTTTAACCAGGTGTTTTCAAAACGCCAGGCATTATGATTTTGCCAAATTTTAACTAAATCCTTATCAGCACCCTGCATCAAGGTTGGCTGCATTTCGACTAAATCAATCTTGGCACCCAGCCCAGCATAAACGGTTGCCATTTCTAGCCCAATAATACCCCCACCGATGACGAGCATTTTCTGCGGGATCTCACGTAGCTGCAAAGCACCCGTTGAATCAATGACCCGTTCATCATCAGGCATAAATGGCAAATGGACTGCCCGGCTACCGGCTGCGATGATAGCATGCTTGAAAGCAACTATTTCATTGCCATTATCCGTTTGTACTGACAAATGATGCGCATCCTGGAACTCGCCGACGCCATGAATTACACGTACCTTGCGTGCTTTGGCCATGCCAGCAAGGCCACGAGTAAGTTTGCCAATCACACCATCTTTGAAAGTGCGCATTTGATCCAGATCGATGTCAGGCTCTGCAAAACTGATGCCCTGCTCTTTTAACTCTAGGGCCGTCTCATAAGCGGCGACTGTATGCAGCAGGCTCTTTGAGGGAATACAACCCACATTAAGGCATACCCCACCCAAAGTGCTGTAGCGTTCAACCAGAACTACACTTAAACCCAAATCGGCAGCACGAAATGCGGCTGAATAGCCACCAGGACCAGCGCCTAAAACAACCAAATCGACGGCATCCTCAGGTGCTTGGCTGCTGGCAACTGCTGCTGATGCAGCGGTGGGCGCGGTCGCCTCGGTAGTTTCGGTGCTTGCACCGTTTTGCTTTGAGGGGGCGTCTTGTTCGGCACTGTCTTTGGCCTGCCCAGTATCCTTTGTACTCTGTTCGGCTAGGCGAACCTCGGCAATAGCATCGCCCGTTTTAACCTTGTCCCCGACCTTGACTAACAGTTCTAAAACCTCACCAGCATGGCTGGCAGGAATTTCCATGGAAGCCTTGTCAGACTCAAGTGTAATTAGACTCTGCTCTTCTTCGATCTGGTCGCCTACGGCCACGAGCACTTCGATAACATCAACCTCTTCGTCCGCCCCAATATCTGGAATCACTAAAGTATGTTTAGACATAAGTGTCCCCTTTATAGAATTATGCGGCGGAAGTCTGCCAACAATTGAGCTAAATAGGCGTTAAATCGTGCCGCTGCAGCCCCATCAATGACACGGTGGTCATATGATAATGAGAGCGGCAGCATTAAACGTGGTTCAAATTCTTTGCCATCCCACACAGGTTGCACCTTGGAGCGCGACACCCCCAGAATAGCGACCTCGGGTGCGTTAATAATGGGCGTGAAGTCTGTCCCACCGATGCCACCTAGCGATGAAATAGTAAAGCACCCCCCTTGCATTTGAGCTGCCCCTAATTTTCCATCACGAGCTTGGGCGGCCAAATCGCTCATTTCTTGGGCTATTTCTATCACGCCTTTTTTATCGGCATCCTTGAGCACAGGGACCACTAAGCCATGCGGTGTATCTGCTGCAAACCCAATGTTGTAATACTTCTTAAGGACTAAATTGTCCCCATCTAATGAGCTGTTGAATTCGGGAAACTTTTTGAGTGCTGCAACACACGCCTTAATTAAAAAGGCCAGCATCGTCACCCGCACCCCTTCTTTTTTGTATTCGTTATTTAATTGCTTGCGCAATGCCTCTAGCTCGGTAATATCTGCTTCGTCATTATTGGTGACATGAGGAATCATGACCCAATTACGATGCAAATTGGCACCAGAAATCTTTTTGATTCTAGTCAGAGGCTGTGTCTCGATCTCGCCAAATCGCTCGAAATCAACTTTAGGCCAGGGCAAGAGCTCGAGACCACCCAACTGAGCGCCAGCACCAGCGGTAGGTCCTCCGGCAGCGGGCTCGGCCAGTCGTGTCTTGACAAAAAGCTTGACATCATCGGCAGTGATACGTCCTTTTCGGGCCGTCCCTTCGACTAGATTCAAGTCAACACCTAATTCACGTGCAAATGCACGCACCGAAGGCGAAGCGTGCGGCAAACTGGTGGCAGGCACATCAGCTACAGCGAATGCTTCGGTAGGCGATACTCGTGCAGGGGGCTCTGAAGCCATTCTACCGGATTCAGAACCGATAATTTTACTCTGCGCTTGTTGTTCAGCTTGGGACGTAGTAGCCGCTGTGGCCGCACCCGCTGCTGTTTTTGCCGGAGTTGATGGTTCAGCAGGTTGTGCCTCATCAGCCGCAGCCTCTTGAGTGGCAGCTTCAAGAAGCAAAATCTCACTGCCTTGGGAAACTTTGTCCCCAACCTGGACCAGCAATTCTTTCACTGTGCCGGCATGAGATGATGGAACCTCCATTGAGGCTTTATCAGACTCAAGAGTAATTAAACTTTGCTCTAGTTCAACCGTGTCTCCTGGGCTAACCAATACCTCTATTACATCGACCTCGCCATCGTCACCAATATCTGGAACTACAACAGTCACGGTTTCGCCAGTCGTACTGGCTGTTGATGCAGCAGCTGCACTTTCACTGGTAGCAGCAGGCTGCTCGGGAGCAGAATCTGCGGCCTCATCTTTATCAGTGGCTGCCGCAGCGTCTGCCTCTTCGAGCTCGAGAATGACGGTTCCCTCGCTGGCTTTATCACCGACCTTGAGGCGCAGTTTTTTGACCACGCCCGCATGCGAAGACGGAACCTCCATCGAAGCCTTGTCGGATTCTAGTGTAATTAGGCTTTGCTCAACCTCTACCGTATCTCCTTCATTGACTAAAACTTCAATGACGTCCACCTCGCCGTCATCGCCGATATCAGGAATTAGTACCTCAACTAAACGACTCATGACGATCTCCTTTAAGCGTGGTGTGGATTTAATTTATTAGCATCGACGCCATACTTTTTGATGGCTTCGGTCACCTTGCTGACTGGGATTGCCCCCTCATCAGCCAGCGCCTTGAGCGCACTGATGACAACAAAGTGGCGATCCACTTCAAAGTGATAACGCAATTTCGCACGGTAATCAGAACGCCCATAGCCATCAGTACCCAACACCTTGTACGTGCGGCCTTCAGGAATAAATGCTCGGATTTGATCGGCAAAAGCTTTGATGTAATCAGTAGAGGCAACGATGGGCCCCTGGGTTTCAGCCAGCATACGCGTCACATAAGGAGTAGGCGCCGGCTGCTCAGGATTTAACAATGCCTCGCGCTCGCAATCCAATCCATCACGACGCAATTCGGTAAAACTGGTGCAACTCCAGACATCAGAACCGATATCCCACTCATCTGCCAAAATTTGTTGCGCTGCGATGACCTCGCGCAGGATGGTCCCCGAGCCCAACAACTGAACACGGTGTTCACCTTTGTCGAGGCTTTTGAAACGATACATCCCTTTGAGAATGCCTTCCTCATCACCTTCTTTAAGACCAGGATGCGCATAGTTTTCGTTCATCAAAGTGATGTAATAGAAAACATCCTCTTGGTCTTGCATCATGCGACGCAAACCATCACGGATAATGACTGCGACCTCGTGACCAAAGGTGGGGTCATAACTAACGCAGTTGGGAATGACAGAAGCCTGTACATGACTGTGTCCATCTTCGTGTTGCAAACCCTCGCCGTTTAGTGTCGTACGACCTGCAGTACCACCCAACACGAAACCACGTGCCTGCATATCCCCTGCAGCCCATGCCAAGTCTCCAAAGCGTTGGAAACCAAACATGGAGTAATAGATAAAGAATGGGATCATGATTAGATTGTTGCTGGAATAAGAAGTCGCAGCAGCAATCCAAGAACTAAATGCTCCCAGCTCGTTAATTCCTTCTTGTAGGAGTTGGCCTTTTTTATCCTCGCGGTAGTACATCACCTGCCCTTTGTCGACAGGCGTGTATTTTTGTCCGACAGGGGAATAAATACCGATTTGTCTAAACAGGCCTTCCATACCAAACGTACGGGACTCGTCTGCCAAAATAGGCACCACTCGTGGGCCCAAGGTTTTGTCACGCAAAATTTGGTTAAGCACACGAACAAAGGCTTGTGTGGTAGAGATTTCACGACCTTCGGCTGTAGGGTCTAGTACTGCCTGAAAAGCTGACAGCTCGGGAGCTGGTAATGACTCGGCAGCCTTGACGCGGCGCTTTGGTAAAAAGCCACTTAGATTGCGTCGATGCTCAAGCAAATACTCCATCTCGGGCGAATCAGCGGCAGGCTTGAAATAAGGCATCTCGTTTAGACGCTCGTCCGGGATAGGAATGTTAAAACGATCGCGGAATTCACGAATAGAATCTACGTCTAGGCTTTTTTGTTGGTGCGTGGGGTTTTGTGCTTGCCCAACATGGCCCATACCGTAGCCTTTGATGGTTTTGGCCAAAATCACAGTTGGCTGACCCTCGTGCTTTACTGCAGAATCAAATGCAGCATAAACTTTATAAGGATCATGCCCCCCTCGGTTTAACCGCCAAATGTCTTCGTCGCTCATGCGGCTGACCATTTCAAGGAGTTTGGGGTGCTTGCCAAAAAAGTGCTTGCGAACATACGCGCCATCATTGGCTTTGTAGGCTTGATATTCGCCATCCAGAGTTTCCTCCATGACTTGGCGCAAAATGCCTTCTTTGTCCCGCATCAAAAGGGGATCCCAGTAGCCACCCCAAATGAGTTTAATTACATTCCAACCCCCACCGCGGAAAACACCCTCGAGCTCTTGGATGATTTTCCCATTACCACGTACCGGGCCATCTAAACGTTGTAGGTTACAGTTCACCACAAAAATCAGATTGTCCAATTTTTCACGTGCTGCCAATCCAATAGCGCCCAAAGATTCAGGCTCGTCCATCTCGCCATCGCCTAAAAACACCCAGACCTTGCGACCTTTGGTCTTGGCAAGGCCACGTGCCTCGAGGTATTTGAGAAAACGTGCCTGATAAATCCCCATCAATGGGCCTAAACCCATTGATACAGTTGGGAACTGCCAGAACTCTGGCATGAGCTTGGGGTGTGGATAAGAAGGAATCCCCTTGCCATCAACTTCTTGGCGGAAATTATCTAGCTGCTCTTCGGTCAGGCGGCCTTCTAGAAAAGCGCGTGCATACATCCCTGGGGAGGTATGCCCTTGGAAATATATTAAATCGCCGCCCTCGCCATCATCTGCCTTCCAGAAATGATTCTGGCCACATTCGATCATGGTTGCCAGAGAAGCAAAAGAGGCGATATGCCCTCCTAGGCCACCCCCATCGGTAGGTGGGTTTTCATTAGCTTTGACAACCATTGCCATGGCATTCCAACGAATATAAGAACGGATACGTTCTTCGAGTACAGGATCGCCAGGGTATTCAGGCTCGAGCCCCACAGGAATCGTATTTAAATACGCTGTATGTGGTGAAAACGGAATCCGCGAGCCAGAGCGGCGCGCCAGGTCTGTGAGACGCTCGATCAGATAATGAGCACGCTCGGGACCTTCGCGGTCAAGCACTGCAGACAGCGCTTCAAGCCACTCTTGAGTTTCGAGCTCATCAAGGTCTTCCGCATGTATGTCTATGGGTGTGTGTTGAATAGAGGACATAAGGCGTCTCCAAATGTTGATGTCAGTTTTCTATGGCCTTTGCCTTTTGAGCACCAAAGAAAAACAGGGAAATTGTTTTTGAATGTAATGTATTTTTACCCACGCTCCATTTTAGGGAAGAAGTCCCTCTGACTCAAGCTAAATTTCACTTAGCGAGCTCAACTCCCATAATGTGGAACAAAACTGGTCTTTTTTGCATATTTTAATGGCTACATTCCCCTTACATCGCAGCGCGAGTCGCTTACAATAAGGGCAAACGTATTACAGACAGTAGATATGTCAAATCAATCCAAACAATCGCTTATCCCAACCACTTTTTATGATCAGGCGCGTCAAAGTCGCCGTGGCCTTTACTGGCTAACCCCAGTAATTGTGCTTTTTCTATATCTGTGTGTCATGGGGGTATTTTTCTGGCTGCAGCAATTACAAAGCGACAGTGTGATGTTTATCACTATTGACCAAGAGATGCGCCAACAACGACTTTTTTGGGTGGTTGTGGCTCTCTCTTTACTAATAGTGCTTAGTCTTTTGGCGCTATGGAATTACACTCGATTCAGAACTCGCGCCGAGGCAGCCCTGATTGCAGAAACCAGTTTTAGACGCGCAATGGAAAACTCTATGTCTACGGGCATGCGCGTGTTTGATATGGATGGACGCATTGCTTATGTCAATCCGGCTTTTTGCCGCATGATTGGCTGGAACGAGGCCGACCTCATTGGCCGTACAGCCCCCTTCCCCTATTGGATTCCAAATCGATTCGAACACCACCAGGAAACCCTGGACATCCTACTCTCAGGGCGCACACCCAGCAGTGGATTAGAGGTCGAGGCACAGCGCCGTGATGGCTCAAGATTTACAGCGCGTATGTATGTTTCGCCCTTACGCGACCCTAGTGGCAAGCAGATAGGCTGGATGACCTCAATGACTGACATCACCGAACCCAAGCGCATTCGCGAGGCGTTAACTGCTGCACACGAGCGCTTTATGACTGTACTCGAAGGTCTGGATGATGCCATTTCTGTTGTTGCTGATAGCCCTGGCGGGCTCGAGCTGCTATTTGCTAATCGCACCTACCGTCGTTACTTTGGTGCACAAACTGTCGGCCATGCCGAGCTTATGGGCAGCCGGCTAAACCGATTTGCTGATCAAACCCTCGAGATTTACTCCCTATCCGCCGAGCGATGGTTTGAAGTACAGCACCGTTTTCTGACTTGGACTGATGGTACCAAAGTTCGACTGCAGGTGGCCCGTGACATTACACAACGACGCGAACACGAAGAAGAATCACGGGTCCAACAAGAAAAAGCTCAACTGACCAGCCGCCTAACCACTATGGGTGAAATGGCTTCATCGTTGGCTCACGAACTCAACCAACCTTTGACTGCCATCAGTAATTACTGCATGGCTGCAGTTGCAATGGTTCGTTCTGAGCAAGCACGGCCCGAACAACTCGTCGAAGCTCTAGAAAAAACAGCGCATCAGGCCGAACGCGCCGGGAAAATTATTCGACGGATCCGTGAATTTGTAAAACGCAGTGAACCAAAACGACAAATTGTCAGCTTATTAGATATATTGGATAATGCAGTAGGGTTTGCTGACATAGACGCACGCAAGCGGCAGGTAGCTATCCAAACTCATCTGCCCAAACAGCCGCCATTTGTCGTGGCCGACCCTATCCTTATCGAGCAGGTTTTACTTAATTTGTTAAAAAACGCTATCGAGGCCATGGAAAAGAGTGACTATCACACGCTCCATGTCGAGGTCACCTTGTTCAACCAATACGTAGAGGTCGCCGTGATTGATCGTGGCTGTGGCCTCAAAGATCCCGAACGCCTCTTTGAGCCTTTTTACAGTACTAAATCCGAAGGCTTGGGAATGGGGTTGAATATCTGTCGTACCATAATCGAATCACATCATGGGCGTCTTTGGGCAACTTCTAACCCTCAGGGAGGCACGATTTTCCGGTTTAGTTTACCCAGTGGCCAGCCTGATGAGTCCCACCCACAAGGTGAGACCGATGCCTTAGCCGTTACGCAAATTTCCAAGGAGATACAAGCATGAGTAGTAACCACAACCAGTGCAGCATCTTTATCATTGACGATGATGAGGCAGTCCGTGACTCTTTGCGCTGGTTACTTGAAGCCAACGGTTATCAAGTCAAATGTTATGCCTCCGCCGAGGCTTTTCTAAATAGCTACGACACGAATCAGCTATGCGTACTGATTGTTGATGTGCGCATGCCCGGAATGAGTGGGCTCGAGCTCCAAGAAGCTCTACTCGCGCGTGACGTTAATATTCCCATGGTGTTTATTACTGGGCACGGTGACGTTCCAATGGCCGTGAGCACAATGAAAAAAGGCGCCATTGATTTTTTGGAAAAGCCTTTCAACGAAGCCGAGCTCCGCACCATTGTCGCACGCATGATCGATATCGCAGTCGAACAAAATCAAAGAGAGCAAGAGCGTCTACAACACGAAGAGATCCTTGCACGTCTCACAGCACGCGAACAACAAGTGCTCGAACGCATTGTCGCTGGTCGTCTCAATAAACAAATAGCAGGCGATCTGGATATCAGCATCAAAACTGTTGAGGCCCACCGCGCCAATATCATGGAAAAACTCGAGGTCACCACTGTGGCCGACTTGATGAAAATTGCACTAGCCCCTACCGGAGAGGAAACAACATGAGTGAAAACAGTGCCCGTCGCATCGACGGTCGTGCCCTGGCCGATCAGGTCCGCAGCGAAGTAACCCTAGCAGTTCAAGAGCTCAAAAAGAAAAACATCACACCTGGTCTGGCCGTCGTGATCGTCGGCGATGATCCTGCCTCGCACATTTATGTACGCAATAAAGCCATTGCATGCGAAAAAGCAGGGATGCACTCCGAGGTTATTCGTTTACCTGCGGATATCAGTCAAAATGAGCTGCTAGAAAAAATCCGCGGTTTGAATGATGACTCCAGTATTCATGGCATTTTGGTCCAATTGCCTATCCCCGACCATTTAGATGAAAATGCGGTTATTGCCACGATTGATCCAAACAAAGATGTCGATGGTTTCCATGTCATTAATGCCGGTCATTTACTCGTTGGCGATCCACAGGTGAAACCTTGCACACCCTACGGCATCATGCGTATGCTTGAACATGAGGGTGTTTCACCCTGGGGCGCCGAGGCCGTTATCGTGGGCGCCAGCAATATTGTTGGTAAGCCGATAGCTCTGCTTTTACAGGCTGCTGGCGCAACCGTCACGATTTGTAATTCCAAAACCCGTGACTTGGCAGCACATACACGCCGCGCAGATATATTGGTAACAGCTGTCGGTCGACCCGAAATGATCAAAGGTGACATGATAAAACCCGGGGCAGTCATTATTGATGTGGGTATTAACCGTCTCGATGACGGTCGCTTGGTGGGCGATGTTGACTACCAAGAGTGCCAAAGTATCGCCCAAGCCATTACCCCTGTCCCCGGCGGTGTTGGTCCAATGACCATTGCCATGCTATTGGTCAACACCCTAGAGGCTGCGCAAAAACACGCCTCATAGGGCACTGTGCACACCTCCTAAGACATCAACCCCAATACGAGTGACTTTACAGTATGACTAACCCACTGAATCCTCTTTTAATCCCAATTGATGAGTTCATTGATTATCAAGCAGTCCGTCCTGAACATATCGAGCCGGCACTTGATATGCTTGTGACGCATGCACGTCAAGACATTGAAAAAATAGTTCAACAGACACACCCTACATGGGACTCATTAGTCGAAGCCCTACACGATGCGACCGAGAGATTATGGCGTGCATGGTCTGTCAGCAGACACCTCAATGCTGTCGTTAACACCCCTGAATTACGCGAGGCTGTCAACGCTTGCTTACCCAAGATAAGTGCTTTTGCCACTTG
This sequence comes from Paenalcaligenes sp., assembly GCA_035302345.1. GTDB lineage: Bacteria > Pseudomonadota > Gammaproteobacteria > Burkholderiales > Burkholderiaceae_B > Paenalcaligenes. The sequence goes on along the minus strand of DATGSS010000101.1, from coordinate 21,823 downwards.
GATGGGGCAACACCAAAAGCTGTATGCTCAATACAAAGCATTGGCCGCGGACAGTGATGAGCAAAAATTAGATGCTCCTAAAAAACGAGCTGTTGAACTGGCTTTGCAAAGCTTTGTCTTGGGCGGTGCCGAACTCGATGAGCAAAAGCGCGAAATTTTCGCCAAAAACCAAGAAGAACAAGCCACCACATCACAACAGTTTTCTGAAAATGTTCTAGACAGTACCGATCACTGGGCGCTGTATGTCACCGATGAAGCGCAACTAGATGGGATACCCCAGGACGTAAAAGATGCTGCCCAGCACGCAGCAAAACAAGACGAAAAACAGGGCTGGAAACTCACGCTACAGATGCCTTGCTATTTACCTGTGATGCAATATGCACACAATCAAGAGCTAAGAAAAACTCTATATAAAGCCTATGCCACTATCGCATCCGAGCAAAGTGATGAGCCCAAGTGGGATAACAGCTCGGCAATCGAAAAGCTCTTAGAGCTGCGCATCCAAGAGGCAGAACTGCTTGGATATGAGCACTTTGCACAGCTCCAGCTACAGACAAGGATGGCGGACACAGCCGAGCAAATCACCGAGTTCTTGCAATACCTGGCAGAACGCTCCAAGCCATTTGCGATACGCGATTTTGAAAGCTTGACCAATTTTGCTCAACAAGAACTCAACATCACCTCGCTTGAGCCCTGGGATGTTGCCTATGTGTCCGAACAAATGAAAAAAGCCCGCTATGATTATTCAGAGGATGAGGTCAAACAATACTTTACCGAGCCCCATGTGTTAGAGGGCTTATTTTCAGTAGGTGAAAAACTATTTGATGCTCAATTCACTGAAATTGATGCTTCAACGTGGCACGAAAATGCTCGTGTCTACGAGGTTTCCCAAAATGGTACCGCCGTCGGTTACCTGTATATGGACCTGTATGCACGCCAAGGTAAACAAAGCGGAGCCTGGGTCGGCAGTGAAAGACATCGCCGCCGCAACCAGTTGGGCGCAGCTTATCTGCCTATCGCATACTTAACATGTAATTTTAGTGCGCCTCAGAATGGCCGACCTGCTTTATTAACGCATGATGATGTAATTACGCTATTCCATGAAAGCGGCCACGCATTACATCACCTGCTCTCAAAGGTTGACGAGCCTGATGTTGCTGCTTTTTCAGCAGTAGAATGGGATGCCATTGAACTACCTTCGCAGTTTATGGAAAATTTCTGCTGGGATTGGTCCGTCGTCAAACAGATGTCATCGCATGTAGAGACCGGCGCCTCAATACCCAAAGAGCTTTTCGAGCGCATGTTGGCCGCTAAAAACTTTCTTAGTGGTATGCAGATGGTTCGTCAACTTGAGTTTTCTCTCTTTGACATGCTTATTCATAGCCAAGCCAAAGGACTTTCCATTGCCGAGGTATTGCGCACCTTGGATAGCGTGCGCCAAGAGGTTGCTGTGGTGTTTCCTCCTGAGTGGCATCGATTCCCCCACCATTTTTCGCACTTATTTGCCGGTGGTTATGCCGCAGGCTACTATAGCTATAAATGGGCCGAGGTGTTGTCTGCTGATGCATTTGCCGCCTTCGAAGAGGCTGCTAAAAAACAAAACAGCGATAGCACGGTCATCCCGGAAGTAGGCCAACGCTTTCTGAATGAAATCTTAGCAGTGGGTGGGATTCGTCCCTCGGCTGATTCATTCAAGGCCTTTAGAGGCCGCGAGGCGACCCCCGACGCCCTGCTGCGTCACAGCGGTTTGGTCGAAGATTCAGCGGCATAACAAGATACTCAAATGCAAACACGCAGCGTATTTTCATTCCTATCGACCTTGAATCGACACTCTTTCTTTATCAAGAAACGAGTTCTACGTGGTATGCGCACGAGCCTTGTTGCCAGCATACTGGGCACGGCATGCTTATTGGGCATGCCTGCTCTACCTGACGCCCAAGCTGCTGATACACAAATACATACTATCCGCGGCTTTATGCCTAACCTAAAGTTTTCTTTGCAGGGAGCAAATGATCAAACCATCACCCAAGACGACTTTCGCGGCAAAGTCGTAATGATGTTTTTTGGTTATGCCAATTGCCCAGATATTTGTCCAACAACAATGGCACAATTAGCCGAGGTCATGGAAAAACTGGGTGATGATGCAGAAAAAGTACGGATCGTTTTTATCAGCGTTGACCCACACAGAGACAAACCCGACATGCTGCAATCCTATGTTGAAGCATTTGATGATCGCTATGCAACAGGGTTATCAGGGTCTGAAAAGCAAATTGCAGATTTGGCCAGACGTTACCGTGTGGCTTATCAAATCGAAAAACCGCCGGCAGATAACCCCGATCGTTACGAAGTTGCTCACAGCCGCGGTATCTATATCTTTGATGCCAAAGGCAAGGCGCGTTACCTGGCATCTGACTCTGAGTCTGTAGAGGACCTGTTAGAAACCGTCCAAAACCTACTTTAAAATTGACTGTAGGATCATATATAGTCAAGCCGTAACCATGTCGCTATTTCTACAACAATAAATGATTACGGCTTTGGTGTTCTTTACAACAAGAATCAGTACACAACTACTTAGAGGCGTGCAGGACTATAGCCCTCTTGTTTGATGATCGACTCCAGGCCCTCAGCATCCTCTGTACCCTGTACAGTCAATGTGTGGGTTTCTACCTCGGCCTCGACTTGTGCCCCATCATATTTGGCTTGAATAGCGTTGGTAATCGTACTGACACAGTGCCCACATGTCATGTCGGGTATTTGAAATTTAATTGCCATAATATTTACCCTTAAAAAAATTTGAGAAACAAATGCAAGAAAGCTCAAACCTAAGGCCTTCATAATCATTGCAGCACAAATAGTACCAATTGAGAATAAAAATGCACAAATTTTAAGACTTGTGTTGATCTAGATCCTCTACTTACCCACAACCTATACCTAACCTGTTGACCTTAACCCATGGGTAAGGTTCATAATATAAATATCACAAAAGATTTCGAGGATAGCATGGATACAAAACCATCAAATACCGTTCAGCTTTCAGTACAGGGGATGAATTGCGCAGCCTGTGTACGGCACGTTGAGCGTGCCCTCACTGAATTATCCGGCGTCAAGCTAGCTTCAGTTAATTTAGCTACCGCTAAAGCTTATGTCGAGCTCGACCCCAGTCAGCCTACTGCCATTTCCGAAATGATACAGGCGATTGATAAAAAAGGCTTTCACGCAACAGAAATTACCGAAGACAACAAGGAAGAAATCTTTGCTGCTTCGCAAACCGCGTTGCACGATGAGGCTGAGACCAAAAAGAAAAACTTTTATATTGCTTTGGTGTTGAGCCTGCCCGTATTTATTACAGATATGGGTGCGCACCTCATCCCTGGCTTTGGTGACTGGTTGCATAGCATGGTCACCGCGCGCGCCCTAGCCTATTTTCAATTTGTACTCACCACCCTGGTAATTTTATTTCCAGGCTGGAGCTTCTTTTCGTTGGGTTTTCGTGCTTTAGCCCAGCGAGCTCCCGATATGAATACGTTGGTAGCCATTGGTGCAGGTAGTGCCTGGCTTTATTCGACTGTTGCAACGATTGCACCACAATTGCTACCCCAAGGCGCCGCACATTTGTATTTTGAAGCTGCGGCTGTCGTTATTACTTTGATTTTATTGGGTAAATACTTTGAGGCCCGTGCCAAAGGTCAAACAGGTGCCGCAATCCAAGAGCTGCTTAGTTTGCAAAGCGCCAGTGCTCGTATTTATCGTGACGGTCATTGGGAAGTACTCCCCATCGATCAATTGCGTATTGACGATGAAATTCTCATCCAGCCAGGCGAAATAATCGCTGCTGATGGGGTTGTGGTTGATGGCGTTGGACATATCAATGAAATGATGATCACTGGTGAGTCCATGCCTGTACGCAAAGAGTTAAATGATGAGGTCATCGGTGGCACCCTGAACGGGTCTAGCTCTATACGCGTACGTGTCACTCATTTACCGCAAGAATCTGTCTTGGCCAACATAATTCGATTGGTTGAAAATGCTCAGGAAAATAAGCTGCCTGTACAGGCACTGGTAGATAAAATCACACTATGGTTTGTGCCAGTCGTATTGGTTATTGCTGCTTTGAGCTTTATTTATTGGGCTTTCATCTCTGGCCAAGGTAGCCTAAGTATCGCGGTCGTTAACGCCGTAGCCGTATTAATTGTGGCATGCCCGTGTGCCATGGGGTTAGCCACACCGACATCTATTATGGTCGGTACCGGTCGAGCCGCAAAATCAGGCGTGCTGTTCCGTCAGGGCCAAGCACTACAGCAATTAGCTCAGGTGAAAAACATAGCTTTTGATAAAACTGGAACACTCACCATCGGTGAACCTACGCTTAGTCACTTAGAAATTGCGCAGGGATTAAACAAAGACGAGATCCTCAGTGATTTAGCTGCGGTGCAAAGTCACTCTGAACATCCTATCGCTTTAGCCATTGTTGCTGCTGCTAAAGAACAAAAACTGAGCTGGCAAGAGCCCACAGAATTTAAGGCATTGACTGGTTTAGGTGTTCAAGCCAATGTAAGAGAGCATCATTATTTGCTGGGCTCAGATGATTTAATGAAATCACAGCAAATAGACACCCAAGCATTTTCCAAACAATTTAACGAATGGGCTAAACAGGGCCAAACCCCAGTGTATATTGCACGAGATAATCAGTTGCTAGGCGTGTTAACAATCACCGACCCCATCCGCCAAGAAGCTAAAGAAGTCATCAATTGGTTAACAAAAAATCACATTAAAAGCACAATGATTACGGGTGATCACCCCTTAACAGCTCAATATGTTGCTGATAAACTTGGTATCGCTGGGGTGTATGCGCAAACAAAACCCGATGACAAAGCCTCGATTGTCAAAATGCTCCAAGCACAAGACGGGTTAACCGCATTTGTCGGGGATGGTATCAACGATGCGCCCGCCCTAGCACAATCGGATATTGGTATTGCTATTGGTGGCGGCACCGATGTCGCCATCGAGTCAGCCGATGTGGTTTTACTTGGCGCCAAGCTTTCACATATTTCTACTGGCATCCAATTAGCACGACTGACACTGCGCAATATCAAGCAAAACTTATTTTGGGCATTTGCATACAACGTTGCGCTTATACCTCTTGCCGCTGGCGTACTGTTTTATTTTTCGGGCCATTTATTCTCGCCTATTTATAGCGCGATAGCTATGGCACTCTCCAGTGTATTCGTTGTGAGCAATGCGCTACGACTACGATACATACACTTGCGATGAACCACTTAAAAAGCACCTATACGATTGGCCAAATTGCCAAAAAAACTGGCTTGACCGCCAAAATGATCCGCGATTACGAGCGTCACAACCTGCTAGGGGCCGTGACCCGCTCAGAGAGTGGTTATCGTCTATTCAACGACAATGACCTGCAGACGCTACATTTTATACGTCAAGCGCGTAAGCTAGGGTTTTCCTTGGCACAGCTACAAGATCTATTACAGCTATGGCATAACAAATCTCGCAGTAGCTCAGAGGTCAAATCATTGGCACTAAAGCACATTCAGTCGCTCGAAGAACGCGCCAATACCCTTTTAGCCATGGCAGCTACTTTAAAAGAACTTAGCGAGCGCTGTCATGGTGATGATCGCCCAGATTGCCCGATCTTGCAGGGGTTAGAAAATAAAAACGCAGTAGATGATGTTTAAAATCACCTACTGCGTACCAGTACAACGCTAATCGCAACGTTAGTCTAGTTAACCCTCAGGCGTCCATTCACTATAGAATTCTGTATAGTCAGGTCGCTCTTTAGGACGGACCTCGGCCATAGGCGTACCGATGGTCACAAAACCCATAAACTGATATTCTAAATCATCAAATCCTAGCGCCTCAGGGACTGCCTGGGTATATGTCCCAAGCCCCGTGCTCCAATAGGCCACATAACCCAAAGCATTACTGGCATTTAAAATATTCATCACAGCCGCACCCGTAGCTAAGATGCGCTCTTGGTGTGGAATACGTTCATTGCTGTGATCGATATAGCAGGCCACCGCCATGATTACCGGGGCCTGTTCTAGCCAACGCCGTGTGCTTGCGATTTTGGCATCCGTATAAGGGCTACCCTCATCAGCCAACGCCTTAATCGCTAAATCCATCAACTGATCGACCTGCTCGGGCAATATGCGCTTAAAACGCCACGGACGTAGCCTGCCGTGGTCGGGGGCGCGCATAGCTGTTTGCATGATTTCAGCAAACTCTTCGTCGCTCGGCCCGGGGCCCTTGACTAATTTGACAGAATTTCGTGATTGTAAATTTTCAATAACCGGGTTCATAAGCCTCTCTGAGAATTAAAATGTGCCACGTGCAAGTCGCATCAATGCTTTCATGTCACGGATTGCTTTGGTCCACCCATCAAATATTGATTGGGAGACAATAGCATGCCCGATATTTAACTCATCAATCCCATCGATAGCAGCTACTGGCTGCACATTTTGATAATGCAAACCATGCCCAGCATTGACACGAAGCCCTTCGGCAACACCCGCTGCAGTACCGATACGAATTCGCTCTAATTCTTGTTCTTGGCGCTCGGCATCAGGAGCATCTGCATAAGTACCTGTGTGGAGCTCGATAACTGTTGCACCCGCCTGTTTTGCAGCCTCGATTTGTTTGACCTCGGGATCAATAAAGATAGAAACTCGAATCCCTACATTTTTTAACTGCGCCACAGCTGCCTTGACCTGGTCAAAATGTTTGAGTACATCAAGGCCACCCTCGGTAGTGAGCTCGTTGCGCTTTTCTGGCACCAGACAGACATCATCAGGCAAAACCTCACATGAAATATCTAGCATTTCAGTTGTAATCGCACATTCGAGATTCATACGGGTGCGTATTTGCCTACGCAAAGCGTAAACATCAGCGTCCTGTATGTGGCGACGGTCTTCGCGCAAATGCAAGGTAATGAGATCCGCACCTGATTCTTCAGCGAGTTGTGCCGCACGCAGCGGGTCTGGATAAGTAGTTAAGCGCTGCTGACGTAGCGTTGCAACGTGGTCAATATTGACACCTAATTCAATCATTACTTACCTCAAAGTATATTTTTCAAAGAGACTTCTGTAGTTACTTTATCATGCCTATCTATATCTGTGACTCTAGTGTCTCTTGTGAGTCCCGTTGCTGTTCTTCTAGGAGCTCTAAGGTGTCTTCATCAAAGTTCCAACCGCCACCCAATGCTTTATAAAGATTTAGTCTATTCAACAATGACTCTAAACCTGTTTGTACAAACTGTAACTGTGTGCCATATAAGTTGACCTCAGCCGTTTGCACCTGCAAGAAACTATCAATACCCGTTTCATAACGCAGATTTGCTAATCGCAGACTCTCGGCAGCAGAACCTTCCATGGCACGCATAGCGTCTAGCTGCTCTTGGTAGGTGGCTTCACCGGCTAGCGCATCCAAAACCTCTTTAAATGCTGTTTGAATGGTTTTTTCGTATTCAGAAACAGCAATGTTTTGTCGGGCTTTAGCTAGGTCATATGCCCCTTCAACACCCCCAGAAAACAAGGGCATTGTTATTTGTGGCGAATATTGCCAAAAATCATTACCTGAATGGAATAGACGGCTAAAGGAGGGACTAGCTAAACCAAATAAACCTGTGAGTGATATTTGAGGGAAAAATGCTGCACGTGCCGCACCTACATTAGCGTAAGAAGCTTTGAGCTGATGCTCGGCTGCACGTATATCTGGCCGTCTAACCAATAACGACGAAGGCAAGCCTACGGGAATGTCTGCAATGATCTGATCTTGAGAGAAGGCGATACTTTCGGGCAAGTCATCAGGCATTGAAGTGCCCAACACGAGCTCGAGCGCATTTTTAGCCAGTTTTAATTGGCGCTGCATTTCCTTTAGGTCGGCTTTCACAGTATCGAGCTGCAATCGAGCCTGCTCGAGATCAAGGGCAGAGGCAGTTCCCACATCATAGAGATGATTTACCAAGTTCAGCGTTTCTTGGCGACTTTTTTCAGTTTGCTCTGTGAGCTGCAGCATTGTTTGAGCAGCACGCCAACGTAAATAACTTTCAGCCACAGCTGCAATCACATTGATTTGCACAGTGCGCTGCGATTCTGCCGTTGCCAGAAACTGCTGATAAGCAGATTCACTCAGGTTTTTTAGGCGACCAAAAAAATCCAGTTCGAATGAGGTCATCCCCACACCCGCCTGGAACGTGCGGCTAATCGCTGGCGACTGCGGTCCGCCCAAACGCATGTCAGATGGGGTGCGTTTCACTTCACCACTACCCCCAATCCCAAAGGCTGGTACCTGATCGCTACGCGCTATCCCAAATTGAGCTTGTGCTTCGAGAACACGATCCAATGCGATACGAATGTCCCGGTTATTTTCTAAAGCAACATCAATTAATTCTTTTAATTGAGGGTCATTAAAAAATTGTTCCCAGCCCAATTCATTAAAGTCGGCATCTGCCTGTGCCAATTCAGTTTCAGAGGCTCCAACCAATGGATACTCTGCAGGAATTGGAGCTTGGGGCTGTTCGTATGTTGGCGCCAAAGAACACCCTGCCAGCACCAATGCTGCGCCTAAGGTTGAAATCTTTAATCTAAATGGGACACCCATTATGAGTTCTCCTGGTTGTCACTGGCTGATTCTGATCCATCTTTACTTTCCATGGCACGTTTACGCTCCTGCTCTTCTTTGAAGGCCCGCGCCTCAGCTCCGAGTAAACGGGGCTTTGTTCTAAATACTCGCATCACTGCAACAAAGAAAATAGGGACAAAAATTACTGCCAATGGCGTAGCGGCTAACATCCCACCTAATACACCAAAACCCACAGCGTTCTGGCTGGCAGCCCCTGCACCACTAGATAGTGCCAAAGGTGTAACCCCCAAAATAAACGCAAATGAAGTCATCACAATGGGTCTAAAGCGAAGACGCGCTGCGTGCGCTGTAGATTCAATTAACTCGTCAGTTCGCGCGTACGCATCTTTGGCGAACTCAACAATTAAAATAGCGTTTTTGGCGGCAAGACCGATCACAGTAATCATCCCAACTTGGAAATATACGTCATTAGCCATGCCTTTTAGGGTGACCATCCCCACCACCCCAAGCATTCCCAGAGGGACTGCAAGCAAGACAGAAAGTGGAATGGCCCAGCTCTCGTAAAGAGCAGATAGCACCATAAAGACAACTAATACGGATAGAGCCATCAAAATCACAGTCTGGCCAGCGGCCTCTTGCTCTTGGTAAGAAAGCCCTGTCCACTCATAACCAAATCCTGATGGCAGCTCGCCGACCAAACGCTCCATTTCAGCCATGGCTTCACCACTGGTATAGCCAGGGGCAGCCTCGCCGTTGAAGCGTATGGATTCATAGCTGTTGTATCGCACAATTTGAACCGGGGCGAGATCGGGCTCTGCAGTCACAAATGTACTTAGAGGAACCATTTTGCCTTGGTTGTTTTTGACATTCATCTGCATGACTTGATCGATGTCCATGCGGAAGTCTTCATCAGCTTGAACCCAAACGTTCTCTACCCAACCTTCGTTGGTGTACTTACCTATATAAGCTGAACCTAAGGCGGTGGATAGCAGCTGTGCAGCTTCGTTAAAGGACACCCCTTGTGCGGCTGCCTTTTCTCGGTCAATAGTGATGTTCCATTGTTGGCCTGGTGATAAGCCTGTAATACGAGTTTGAGTCAAAACAGGGCTCTCTGAGGCCATCTGCATGAGTTGCTGAGCACCTTCCATCAGAGCATCATGGCCTAGACCGCCACGGTCCTCTAAACGCATGTCGAAACCCTGGGCATTACCTAATTCCATAATGGCAGGAGGTACGATCGAAAAGACCATTGCATCAGGAATACCGTAAAGCAATTGGCCCATGGCCTTATTAGCTACCGCCTGTGCAGAATCACCCGGACCGCGACGTTCATTAAAGTCTTTGAGAGTTACAAAAGCCAAACCAGCATTCAAGCCATTACCGTTAAAACTAAATCCACGGACTGAAACCATGTTCTCAACCTGAGGTTGATTGAGGAAGTAGTTCTCTACATCCTCAATAACATCCATAGTTCGATTTGCCGTAGCACCGGACGGTAATTCTATGTTAGCAAAAACAAAGCCTTGGTCTTCTGAGGGCAAAAATGCGGTTGGTAGGCGCACATACCCCCAAGCCAGCAAAAGCACGAGCAATACATAGATCAGCATGCCCTTGCCAATATGTTTAAAGCTGCGCCCTACAAAACCCTCGTAGCGATCGGAAATGCCGTTAAATACACGGTTGAAAAGACCAAAAAAGCCGCGTCGCTCGCGCCCTTGGTCTTCCTTGGCTACAGGTTTGAGCAAGGTCGCGCATAGCGCTGGTGTGAAGCTCAACGCTAGAAAGCCCGAGAAAAATATCGAGCTAGCCATAGCGACCGCAAACTGTCTATAGATCACCCCAACGGAGCCAGCCATAAAGGCCAAAGGCATAAAAACCACTGTCAAGATCAATGTAATACCGACAATAGCGCCGCTAATCTGTGGCATCGCTTTGATCGTAGCCTCTTTAGGTGGCAGGCCCTCTTCGGACATAATTCGCTCAACGTTTTCTACCACTACAATGGCATCATCGACCAGAATCCCGATGGCTAAAACCATCGCAAACATAGTGAGTACGTTGACCGAAAAGCCCAGTGTATTCATGACTAACATAGAGCCAAGAATTGCCACTGGAACAACCAGAGCAGGAATAATCGTATAACGAATATTTTGCAGGAACACATACATCACAATGAATACCAGCACCATTGCTTCGAGTAATGTATGCACCACCTGCTCGATAGAAGTCTCTACATAGGGGGTCGTGTCATATGGAATCGAATAGCTCACGCCCTCTGGAAAAAACTCGGCGAGTTCGTCCATCATTTCTTCAATGCCTTTAGCTGTGCTCAAGGCATTGGCTTCTGGAGCCAGAGATATTGCAAAAGCAGCTGTAGGCTGCCCGTTTAAGCGTGCACCAAACTGATAATTATCGGCTCCGACCTCAACACGTGCGATATCTTTAATACGCACACTAGAACCATCGGGATAAGCACGTAACACGATATTGCCGAACTCATCAGCGTCTTTGAGTTGACCATTTGCCACAATTGGAGCAGCCACCAACTGACTTTTCGGATTTGGCGGCGAACCAAGGATACCCGCAGAAATCAGGATGTTTTGCTCACTGATTGCTTGATTGACCTCACTCATGCTGATGTCATAGCTCACCAGCTTTTCAGGATCTACCCAGATGCGCATTGCACGGGATGAAGCAAATAATTGGAACTTCCCTACACCCGGCACCCGAGAAACAGCGTTTTGTACATTACGCTTGATGTAGTCTGCCAAGTCGACTTGGTCTAGACGCCCATCCTCGGATGAAAGCGCCACAACCATCAAGAAACTGGCCGTACTCTGCTCTACTTTTAGCCCCTGCTCCATAACCGCGGCAGGCAAGTTAGAGGTAATGTTAGAAATTCGGTTTTGTACATCAACCTGAGCTAAATCCGGATCTGTCCCCGGTTCAAAAGTAGCTGTGATTTGGCTCTGGCCATACGAATCACTGACGGACTCGTAATACAGTAAACCCTTGGCGCCATTGAGCTCATTTTCGATAATACTGGCCACCGAACTGGAGGCATCCTCTGCTGATGCACCCGGGTAGGTTGTAGTAATGGTGATCGCAGGTGGCGCAACCTCGGGGTATTGCGACACTGGCATGGTTGACAATGATAGCAAACCAAAGAGCGCGATACTCAGAGCAACCACCCAAGCAAAAATTGGGCGATCAATAAAAAAATGTGGCATAAGACAAACTCATTCGCTGCAGAAGACAGACGCTATTAAGAGATTATTCGTTTTCGGCTTGGGCTTCGGAAGCAGGTGCCTCATGATCGGTTTCGGTGACAGGCTCGTCATCCTTCCAAGGCAATTTCTCTACAGGTGCACCTGGGCGGATTTTCTGAAAGCCTGCGACAATAACCGTCGCATCTGGTTTGAGACCTTCCTCTACAACGATAACGCCATTTACCTCTTGCCCTATTTTAACGGGAGCTATCTGAGCCTTGCCCTCGTCGTCAACAATATAAACCGTGGTTGAACCGCCTGCGCCATATTGAATGGCTTGAGCAGGTACTGCTAACGCATGTTCTTTGACGCCCTGTTCAACCCTGACCCGTACGAACATACCGGGCAGTAAATTGAGATCGGGATTCGGAAAGATAGCGCGCATGGCCAACTGACCTGTCATGGGGTCTACAGATACCCCAGAAAACAGCAATCGACCTTTTTCTGGATATTCAGAACGATCATTCAATAACGCTGTAACTTGGGCCTCGCCCTCGCTATTAGATTTAATTAATCCACTGGCAATTGCCTTGCGCAGTGCTATGAACTCTTCTGCGGGCCGACGAATATCTATGTATAGCTCGTCAATTTGCTGGATGGTGGCCAGATGCGTTGCCTCAGTTGCACTGACTAACGCACCTTCAGTGACCTCAGCTTTTCCTATACGACCGCTAATAGGTGCGGTTACCTCGGTATAGCCCAAATCAATTTCTGCGGATTCCAGGGCGGCCTTGGCACCGGCCACCTCTGCTTGTGTCTGCTGGTGTTGGGCCATCGCAGTATCGTAATCTTGCTGACTAATCGCACGCTCTTTAATTAGGCGCTGATAGCGATTAGCTAGCGCTGCTGCTGATTTAGCGTTAGCCTCGGCTTGTTGTAGACGCGCTTTGGCTTGATTGCGCGCAGCCTCATAGGGGGCTGGATCGATCGTGAACAACAACTGTCCCTCATCAACGTCACTACCCTGATCAAAATGGATGCCCGTCACGATCCCTGTCACGCGAGCGCGTACCTGGGCATCTTTGATGGCATCTGCACGACCTGGTAAATCAATATAAAGCGGGGTCGGTTTTGGGTTTACCTGTACCACCTGGACGGGGACTTTCATATCGGACTGAGCCGATTGTTCTTCTTGTTTGCCGCAAGCAGCAACCAACAAAACGGTGCCACACAAAAAAACCTGTAAAAGACGCCGTGATAAAAAGCGGCTACGAGGCATAGAAAAGCTCCTTGCAGATGGGCAGATAAGCAACTAAAAGCAGCTAAAGTTAATAGGAATTAATATCAAAGAAATTAAGTATATAGGTATTACCGAGGATTAACAAAGTTGATCTTTTGATCAAAGTATGTGCAACAACCTAACTTAAAAGCAACGCATCATCGTCTAGTGTTTCACCGCGAACACGTTCGAACATGACCAAAAGATCGGCCACATCCAAACCCGAGCGCTCTTCACCGCTAACATCCAAGACTACTTTCCCTTGATGGAGCATCACCGTGCGCTCGCCGATATCGAGTGCTTGGCGCATGCTATGAGTGACCATCATCGTTGTTAAATGCTCGTCTGCTACTAATTTCTGCGTCAGCTCTAATACAAAAGCTGCAGTTCGCGGATCCAACGCGGCCGTGTGCTCGTCTAGTAACAGAATCTTTGAAGGCCGCATAGCTGCCATTAACAAGCTCACGGCTTGGCGTTGGCCCCCTGAGAGCAAACCAATTCGGTCGGTCAGGCGTTTTTCCAGCCCCAACCCAAGTAGAGCTAATCGCTCTTGAAATTCGTCGCGCATCTCTTTATTGACGGAACTTCTTAGACGACGCGGGCTGCCACGATGAGCAGCTAATGCGAGGTTTTCCTCGATAGTGAGCTCTTCGCATGTGCCGGCCATGGGGTCTTGGAATACCCTAGCCACCATCTTGGCACGATCCCAAACGGGTTGCCGTGTGATATCCACGCCAGCCAATCGTATTTCCCCAGAGTCAACAGACTGGGCACCGGAAATAGCATTTAACAGCGTTGATTTCCCGGCCCCGTTAGAGCCGATAACTGTGACAAACTGTCCCTTTGGGATAGAAACGCTCATCCCTCGCAACGCCCGAGTTTCGATCGGAGTACCCGGATTAAATGTAATGTTTAGGTTTGTAGCTTCGAGCATCATAAGAGAGGCACTCCATGCAACACTTTCATTTAAATGATTTTGTTGAACCAATCTATTTTATATAAATTGGCATTAACGCAAAATGAATCACGTTTTTGTGTTTTGAAAGCGACGCTTAAAGCGACTCTTCAAAAGAGGCAAGACCAGGGCAATGGTAACCAGCACCGCTGTTAACAGGTTGAGGTCTTGTGCTTTGAGGCCGATAAAATCGGCATTGAGCGCCAATGCAATAAAGAAACGATACAAAACTGCCCCGATAATGACAGATAAAGTCACTATCAGCATGCGACGCGCAGGGATAATGCTTTCACCAATAATCACCGCTGCCAAGCCAATTACAATAGTTCCAATCCCCATGGAAATATCTGCGCCGCCTTGGGACTGAGCGAAAAACGCCCCAGCCATCGCTACTAATCCATTGGAAATAGCCATCCCTAATAAAACCATCGCCCATGTGCGCACACCTTGGGCACGTGCCATATGTGGGTTGGCACCCGTTGCTCGCATGGCCAGACCCGTTTCAGTAGCAAAAAACCAATCCAACGCAAACTTTGCAACCAGCACAACCACTAAAAGCAGTAAGGGCCGCGCCATATAATCAGCGAGTCCTTGGGGCTGCAGTACCGTAAATATGGTGGGCTCCATAATTAAAGGAATATTAGGACGCCCCATGATGCGTAGGTTAATTGAATACAGGGCAATCATGACGAGAATACTCGCCAATAGGTCCATAATACGCAGGCTCACGTTTAGCCAACCTGTAACTACGCCAGCACAAGCACCAGCTAACGTCGCAATGATAGTAGCAATGAAGGGATCCATGCCATGACTGATTAAAACTGCAGCAACCGCCCCACCCAGCGGAAAACTACCATCGACGGTCAAATCAGGAAATCGCAGCACGCGAAAGGATATCAAAACCCCTAACGCAACCAGCCCGAAAATCAATCCTATTTCGAATGCGCCCCAAATAGTGTAGATAGACATGCTTGTATTATTTCAAAAAGCGCTCAATAGGGTGCCTCGTTTGCACTGCCTGCCCGCTATTTTGCGTAATGATAAAAAAAGCACTAAGGTCTCTGCACCGAGACCTTAGAGCGCATCATCAAAAGTTATTCAATTACTTTGACTGCCTCGTCAATGACCTCTTGACCGATGGTCACCCCTTGCTTTTCGGCAGCCCCTAGATTAATAAACAATTCTAACTTTTGCCCGTACTCAGAAGGCATCTCACCGGGCGCCTCGCCTTGCAAAATGCGATGCACCATGGTGCCTGTCTGACGGCCCAAATCATAGTAGTTAATACCCAGTGCGGCAATTGCACCGCGCTCGACACTGTCCGTATCAGAGGCGATCAACGGGATCTGTGCGTCATTACCAACCTTGACCAAGGCCTCGTAGGCTGACACAACGTTGTTATCAGTATTCGTGTAAATAGCGTCGACCTTACCTACCAAACTACGTGCTGCGGCACCTACGTCTACAGTCCGAGCAGCAGTAGCCTCGACTAATTTAATGTCGCGCCCTGAGAGCAATTCACGCAGTGCTTCTACCACGACTACAGAGTTCGCCTCGCCAGGGTTATAAACCATGCCGATGCTTTTCACATCAGGAACCAAGCGTTGAATTAAATCAACCTGATCTTCTAGGGCCAAAGCATCCGAAACACCAGTTACGTTTGTTTCAGAGGCCTCCATCTGGGGGACTAGTTGCGCCGCTACTGGATCCGTTACTGCAGAATACACCACAGGAATCTCTTTGGTCGCAGCCACAACTGCTTGGGCCGAAGGGGTAGAAATAGCGACGATGACATCTGAATCATCACCCACAAACTTGCGCGCTATTTGGGCAGCAATTGCCGTATTGCCCTGAGCGGTTTGAAACTGCCATTTGAAATCATCATTATCTATGTACCCTTCTTCTTTGAGTACATCATTAATGCCATCTCGAACTGAATCCAAAGCCGGATGTTCGACGATTGAAGATACCGAAACGGTTTGGGCTGCGGCCATGCCGCCCATTGACAAACATAGCCCCAAAGCAACTGGCGCAATTAATCGTGACAATACATTTTTTTTCATTTGGATGGCTCCTTTGAGTGGAATGTGATTGCTTTAGTGTTAAAAGCTTTATTTTACAAAATCATGCACAAGAAGACGAAATCCATAAAGGCTGACATTCTATTTGGTTTGTAAACTAGATAATAACCCTTTTATCCAATTTAAAGCCGGAAAGCGATAAGTTTTTTTTAATTGACCTGCCCGCTCTAAAAGCTCACCCACCGATACGTCTAACTGCTTACCTTTAAAGGCAATAGCAATTACATTGCCTTCATCCACCTCGGGAAGCAAAATATAGCGACCAGAAAAAGCAGCCTCTATGTTTTCCATATTAGCGTCAAAACTCTCGTGATTGCCAAAAAGGTTAATCACACAAATACCGTGTTCATTTAAACTATCGGCACAACCTTGGTAAAAAGAACGTGATGAGCACACAGGGCCACGAGCATGCTCATCATAAAGATCGATCAGCAGCAAATCATACTGCCCCCGCTGTGCAGGTTCATTAACCCAGCGCTCGGCATCATCATGAATAATGTCTATGCGCTCAGATTTTGGCAGGCGAAAAAACGCCTGGCACATAGCGGTAACCTCTGGGTTAATTTCTATCACGTCTATTTGTGCTTGTTGTACATGTTCGTGACAGAAACGCACCAACCCGCCAGCACCTAACCCCAAAATTGCTAAATTGTTAATTCCTTGGGGACGCTCAAATAGCATCCAGCCCATCATTTGCTGAGTGTATGTGAGTACCAGGTCATTAGGACGGGTAAGACTCATTGCGCCTTGAATCCAACGGGTGCCAAAATGCAAGTACCGCACCCCCCCATCCTCAGAGATAGTGATATCCCCCGGAGATTCATCCTCTTGAACAATAAAGTGGTCCAATTTTGCCCTTATATGAAATCTAATTAGACGGTACCACCCTATACAGTGGCCCAAGGTTGTAAACAATGGTCTTAAATCTAATTACCAAAAAAAATATAAACGTCAAAATACACCAAGGGTAGATATATGGCAAGACAGTTGCACACCCTATCCACTATTAAAACGCATCAACTAGACATTAAAAAAAGCGCATGAAACCAAGTTCACGCGCTTTTGTGGGCCATCTTTAAATATTACTGGCAAAAACTACTGCATTATTTATCGTCGACTTTTTCTGCTTGATCCTCTTGTTCGTCGCGAGCTGCTTTATCCTCGGCAATCATTGCCTCGCGATCCTCGGGTGCCACCCAATTCAAGGGTTCGATCTCTAGCTGTTGTCGACGACCTCTTCTTCTGCGTTTTCTAGCCATATTTAATATCTATCCTCAAAGTTTGATGGTGCTCGTCAAATCAAACAAGCACTTTTGTGTACTAATTACTACACTATAACACAGAGCGACAAAAAACACCAATGACAACAATAACTTATGAGCGTCAAACAATATTAACCTCAAAGTAAAGATAATTTAGCTTGCAGTTTCCATACTGCTCGGCTCTTGGCAGCTAGCTTTAAACACTCAACATTTATGCGACCATCCCGTATACTTGAGAACCGATGAAAATTAATTAGAGTGATCACAGTGAAAGTTGCGACCTGGAATGTAAACTCCCTACGTGTCCGTCTACCCCAAGTTATTGCCTGGTTAAATGAGCACCCAGTCGATGTTCTCTGCCTACAAGAATTAAAATTACCCGACGATCAATTTCCACTGGAGGCCTTCCAAGAAATTGGCTATACCGCCACTTGGGCAGGTCAGCGTACATATAACGGTGTTGCGCTGATCAGCAAATCTGAGCCTAACGAGGTCCAAAAAAACTTGCCCAACTACGAAGACCCGCAGCAACGACTAATTGCTGCTACCTACACGAGCAGCCAAGGACCCATACGCGTTGTTTGCGCCTATTGCCCTAATGGCGAGTCCCTGGAAAGCGATAAATTCGTTTATAAGCAAGAATGGTTTGCAGCCTTAAAAGAATGGCTCGCTGAGCAGCTTGCTCAATATCCTCAATTGGTTGCTTTAGGTGACTATAATATTGCACCTGCAGATATCGACGTACATGATCCCAAGCGTTGGGAAGGCAAAATCCACGCATCCCCCCTAGAGCGTGAGATTTTTCAATCGCTATTAGATTTAGGCCTTGTTGATGCGTTTCGTGCTCATCACCCTGATGATCCTGGATTTAGCTGGTGGGATTACAGACGCCGCGCATACTCGCGCAACGCTGGCCTACGCATTGACATGGGCTTAGTGTCTAATGCGCTTTGGGAGCATTGCACAGATGCATGGGTAGATGTTGAGCCACGTGGCAACGAACGCCCGTCGGATCATACCCCCGTCGTAGTTGCTTTCGAGGTCTAAACCATCATGGATACCCACACCATCGCCTCACAAGCCAAAGAAACAATCGGTAATGTTATTATTGTTGCGGCGCCCAGCGGTGCCGGTAAATCTAGTTTAGTAAATGCCCTTTTAGCAAAGGACGCGCAACTACAACTCTCGATTTCTTGTACCACGCGAGCGCCCCGACCTGGCGAAAATGATGCTGAACATTACTTTTTTGTCGATGAAACTGAATTTGGCAATTTACGAGAAAAAAATGAACTGCTCGAATGGGCTTTTGTCCATGGGAATTACTACGGCACCCCAGCACGTCCCATTTTAGAACAATTGCGCACTGGCAGAGATGTCATACTGGAAATCGACTGGCAAGGCGCCCGCCAAGTCAGACAGTTTTTCCCCGATGCCATTGGTATTTTTATTTTACCGCCATCTATAGAGGCACTAGAGCAACGGTTGCGCAAACGCGGTCAAGATTCAGAATCTGTGATTACACGTCGTTTACTTGCAGCAGGGGGCGAAATGGCGCGCGTAACCGAATTCCCATATGTTATTATTAATCAAGACTTTAATATTGCGCTTTCTGAACTACAGGCAATCATCCAAGCCAGCCGATTGCGTACACGTGCTCAGATCCAACGTCATACCCAATTATTTTCCCAGCTTGGTATTACTCTGAGTAACGCATTAAAAGACTCAGATCAATAATCTTTTAGTATTTAGGTTAATTGCACTATGGCAAGAATTACAGTAGAAGACTGCTTACAAAAAATCGATAACCGATTCGACCTCACTCTGGTGGCTGCTTATCGCGCACGCGAACTCGCCCAAGGGCACGAGCCCCGTTTAGAAACAAAAAACAAACCCACTGTGACATCTTTACGCGAAGTCGCAACTGGTGCCACAGGTTTAGAGATGCTGCGCAAGGTACCCACCTAAGCCTAGGTGTTTTCTTGTTGCTAACTGATTTCTAAAAGGGCACATATTATGGCTTTCTCCTCGCTACGCGATGCTTCTTCTGGGCTATTAGCCGCCCTAAAAAAAAGGCCACGTATACGGCGTCGCACCCAGCTAGCCAGTGTGCCCGATCTCAGCGAACGCAAAAACACCATTGCCTCGCTCGAGCCTTTAATCAAAGTCATCGAGCCCTACCTAGATGATTCAGATCTAGAGCGCATAAAAAAAGCCTACAAACTAGCTGACGAAGCCCACTTGGGCCAATTCCGATCCAGCGGCGAGCCTTACATAACCCATCCAATCGCAGTGGCAGCCATTTGTGGCGGCTGGAGGTTAGATGCAGAATCCATCATGGCCGCCCTGCTACACGACGTCATCGAGGATCAAGACATCAGCAAACAAGAAATTGCTGAAAAATTTGGCACTGATGTAGCCGAAATTGTCGATGGCGTGACAAAGCTTGAACGCCTGCATTTCGATTCACGCAGCTCGCAACAAGCAGAAAGCTTTCGCAAGATGCTGCTCGCTATGTCACGAGATGTACGCGTTATCCTTATTAAGCTAGCAGACCGTTTGCACAATATGCGCACACTGGATGCCGTCAAGCCTGAAAAAAGACGTCGTGTCGCAAGGGAAACTCTCGATATCTATGCGCCTATCGCCCATCGTCTGGGTCTAAACGCATTGTATAGAGAACTGCAAGATCGATGTTTTAAGGCCATTTATCCAAACCGATACGAGGTCTTGCGTAAAGCCCTGTTAGCGGCTCGTGGTAATAGACGCGAAATGCTGACTAAAATACACCGAACAGTCAAATCAGCTTTGCCCGCTGCGGGTATCGAGGCTGATATTGTTGGACGCGAAAAATCCCTCTATAGCATTTTTCGCAAAATGGTCGAACAAAAGAAAACCTTTTCCGATGTACTCGATATCTATGGTTTTCGCATCATTGTGCATACCTTACCAGAGTGCTATTTAGCTTTAGGAACACTGCACCAGCTCTATCGCCCCGTGCCTGGCAAATTCAAAGACTACATCGCCATCCCCAAAATTAACGGCTACCAGTCCTTGCATACTACCCTGATCGGCCCCTATGGTACGCCGGTCGAGTTTCAACTGCGTACGCACGAGATGGATCATGTTGCCGAAGAGGGGGTCGCCTCGCACTGGCTATACAAAGATGACAGCGTTTCGTTAAACGACCTGCAAAAAAACACCCATCGCTGGTTACAGTCTTTACTGGATATCCAAAGCCAAACGGGTGATTCCAGCGAATTCCTTGAGCACGTCAAGGTAGATCTATTTCCTGACGCAGTTTATGTGTTTACGCCGCGTGGAAAGATCATCTCATTGCCCCGTGGCGCCACACCCATTGATTTTGCCTACAGCATTCATACTGATATTGGCAACCAAGCCGTTGCTTGCAAAGTCAACGATACTTTTGTGTCTCTGCGTACCGAACTCAAAAGCGGTGATTTGGTTGAAATCATTACATCGGCCGCAGCACGACCCAGTGTAGAATGGCTAAATTATATCCGCACTGGCCGCGCCCGCTCTGAAATACGGCATTATTTGCGCACAGTAAAATACGAAGAGTCTGTCGCGTTTGGGCGTAGGTTATTGGAAAAAGCTTTTTCAGAGCTCAATGTACCCACCCCCGCCGATGACGATCCGGCCTGGGACAAGCTAGCTCGCGGCAGTGGCGCTGACTCTCGCGAAGAATTATTAGCTGATATAGGGTTAGGCAAGCGCTTAGCAGCGGTTGTCGCGCGTCGATTGGCCCCTGATCATAGTCTGATAGAGACCACAGCAGCTGCAGTCGATGAGCACACCGCTATTTCTTCGGCGCCTATCGTCATTCATGGCAACGAGGGCCAAGCCGTACAACTGGCGCAATGCTGCGGCCCTTTACCTGGAGATGCGATTATTGGCGTCATCAAAGCTGGGCACGGCCTCGTCGTGCACATGACTGAGTGTTTGGTCGCACAGCGACAACACGAAAAAGAACCTGATCGATGGATTCCTGTTGTATGGGATACCGATACGGCGCGGCATCTTTCAACTCGATTAGACGTCATTGTACTAAATGAACGCGGCGTTTTGGGGCGCCTGGCAGCCGCGATCACTGACAGCAATTCAAATATCATTCACCTAACTATGCCCGAAGAAGGCGAGGCAACAGCACAGTTGCATCTAACCGTCCAAGTCGACAGTCGCAACCATCTCGCCCAGGTGATTCGCGCCATCCGTCAAATCCCTCAGGTGCAAAAGATTGTGCGCGTAAAAGGCAATCGGCACTAGCTTCGATTAAACATAAACCCATAGGCACAATACTATTACGGTCATTGCCGTACGGCTGAATGGCTCGAGTAAAATGAGTTATCATTTGTAGTACTCGAGGTCGCCATGCGTTGCCGTCTCCGCCCAAGGCATATTCTGTGCCTTTTAATCGT
>DATGSS010000100.1:0-5362 GCA_035302345.1 Paenalcaligenes sp. | reverse complement strand
CCGTACCAGCCGATGCGGATGTCCTCCTCATCAGGCAGGTGAGCAGGCATGGACTGATTCCAAAAAATCTCGTTGTGCAGACGAGTTGCTACAAATTGCTGGATGTTTTTGAGCTCTGTATATAGAGACTTGCTGTCCTGATGGGTGCCGGTAATAAGCTCAAGTAGCGCTTCGGCATAATCAGTAGTGATTTTCTTGTGTGTTAAGGTTGAGCCGAGCGCCTTTGGATGATCGGTGGCAGCTAGGGTCGCGACAGGGGTCACGCGTAACCCCTCGCGTTCGACACCACGGTTCATGTATTTGAGCAGATCTAGGTTGTCTTCTAGCTGGGGTAAACGTGTTTGGCAAAATGTCATTACGGTTTCACTAACAAGTAAAATTTTACTTACAGGCGGGTTTTGGCCGTACGAGCCGTTTGGCTGCCATAGTAGCAAATATCGAGGGCCAGTGAGTCGCTTTTGCGAAATCTTTGTTAGATTCGCCCGTTTCATTGTACAGCGCTGCGGTTTGTGCTGACTCGATGATTATAATGGTAAGTGGTACACTTTGGTTCTGTTTTACCTTTGCGCCGATTTGCTTGATCCGCTTGCGGGCGCATGGAATAAATCCCGCTAAAGAGGTCCGTTTATGGTATCTACAGCACAGTCTTCTTCCTCGTCTCGCACATCTCCTGCTACTGCTTCCCAAGACAGTCCTTTTATCTCGGTCCCCGAGGGTTCCGTCGGCATTGTTGAATCCGAAATCATTGCCTTTGATGAGCCTTTGCATTTAGCCAGTGGGCAGGTGTTGCCCCAGTATCAATTGGCGATCGAGACCTATGGCGAGCTCAACCGCGATGCCAGCAATGCTGTGTTGGTGTGCCATGCGCTCAACGCTTCGCATCATGTGGCAGGTATCGATGCGAACGATCCCAAAAATGTCGGTTGGTGGGACAACATGGTTGGCCCGGGCAAGGCCCTGGACACTGATCGCTTTTTTGTGATTGGCATTAATAATATTGGTTCTTGTTTTGGCTCGACGGGGCCGGCCAGTATCAATCCCGAAACGGGCCAGCCGTGGGGGCGCGATTTCCCCCTAGTCACGGTTGAGGATTGGGTGCATGCCCAAGCGCGTGTCGCTGACTATTTAGGCATCAAACAGTTCGCAGCAGTGATGGGCGGCTCTTTAGGTGGGATGCAGGCGCTGAGTTGGGCCATCACCTGCCCCGAGCGGGTGCGCCACTGCATCGTGATTGCCAGTACTCCGCGGCTCACTGCACAAAATATTGCCTTTAACGAGGTAGCGCGCCGTGCCATTATCACTGATCCCGAGTTCTACGAGGGCAATTACTACCGTCATGACACGGTGCCTCGCCGTGGTTTAACGGTCGCACGCATGATTGGTCATATTACTTATGTCTCTGACGAGCTCATGGCCGAACGTTTTGGGCGTGCGTTGCGTGACCCTCTTAGTACGGGCAATTACAAATTTAATTACGATATCGAGTTCGAGGTTGAGTCCTATTTGCGCTATCAGGGGGAAAAGTTTGCGAACTACTTTGATGCCAATACCTATCTATTGTTGACCAAGGCATTAGATTACTTTGACCCCGCTCGCGCGCATGGGGGCAGTTTGTCGCAGGCATTTGCACAGATACAAGCGCAGTCGTTGGTGGTTTCCTTTACCACTGATTGGCGATTCTCGCCCGAGCGTTCGCGCGAGATCGTGCAGGCATTATTAAAAAATAATCGTCAGGTGACCTATTCCGAGATTGATGCGCCCCACGGGCATGATGCATTTTTGCTGACCGATCGTCAGTATCATGCGGTGGTGCAGGCTTATTATGACAAAATTGCTGATGAGCTCGAGCTGGGCTCACGTTCACGTGTGACGGGGGTGTTGGCATGACAGTGATGGCCCCTGTTAGTCTTAAATACCGCCCTGACTTACAACGCATCGCTAATTGGGTGCAGCCCAATAGCAATGTACTAGATTTAGGTTGTGGTGATGGCAAGCTCTTGGCCTATTTGCAGCGCAGCAAACGCGTGCAGGGCACCGGGGTCGAGCGCGATCCTAATGCTATGGTGAAAAGTATTCAGCGCGGCGTGAACGTGATCCAACAAGACCTCGAAGACGGTCTGGCGCTATTTCCCGATCAGCATTTTCAGACTGTGGTGCTATCTAAAACGCTGCAGTCGATGCTACATACCGAGAGCATCCTGCGTGAAATGTCTCGCGTCGCTAATTACGGTGTGGTGTCTTTTCCTAACTTTGGTTACTGGACACATGGGCTATCCATCATGATGGGGCGCATGCCCATTTCCAAGGAAATGCCTTATCAGTGGTACAACACACCCAATATTCATTTATGCACTCTCAAGGATTTCGAAGATCTAGCCAAAGAATTGGGCTTGAAAATTACCCACCGTGCTTTGTTTAACGGGCGCGCCGAGGTGCGATTTTTCCCCAGCTGGCGCAGTACTCTGGCGGTGTATCGTTTTGAATCGCCTGCACATATCCCTGACAGGAACTAAATGTGGCCCTGATATACCGTAGCCCGCGGGTTTGGCCATTGCTTTTTTTAGGCTTTGGCAGTGGCCTGCCTTTGGCTCTGACCAGCACGACGCTGCAGGCGTGGCTGACGGTCCAAGAGGTCTCGCTGACTAAAATTGGTTTCCTGACTTTAGCCGGCTCGGCATATACATTAAAGTTTTTGTGGGCCCCTTTTTTGGATCGATTCCAAATCCCATTTTTAGGTCGGCGTCGGGGTTGGATTTTTCTCACCCAGTTGTTGCTAGGGGTGAGCATCTTTGCGATGGGTTGGTTTCCGCCCGCACAATTTCTAGGTGTCTTGTCTTTGCTGGCGGTGTGGGTGGCATTTTTATCTGCAACCCAAGACGTGGCTTTTGATGCCTACAGTACTGATGTTTTGCGTCCTACCGAGCGTGCTGCCGGGGCAGCTGTGCGTGTGATGGGCTATCGGTTAGCCATGATCGTTTCTAGCGGCCTGGCGTTGGTGTTGGCCGAGCAATACCTAGGGTGGTCAGCCACCTATATGTTGCTTGGGGGCCTGATGTTTGTTGTTGCGATTTTTACCTTTTTAGCTCCCGAGCCCGACGAGGTTGCACTGGCGCCTACCACCCTCAAAGAAGCTGTGGTCGAACCTTTATTAGATTTCTTTCAACGCCCTGGGGCATGGGCATTTCTGTGGCTGATTGTGCTTTACAAGATGGGGGATGCTTTTGCCGGTGCGTTGTCCACGACTTTTTTAATTCGCGGGGCAGGCTTTTCAGTGGCCCAGGTAGGTGCGATTAATAATATTTTCGGTTTGGGTGCGACCATCGTTGGGGCGTTGATGGGTGGGGTATTGTTGGCACGGTTGGGGCTTTATCGTGCGCTGATGAGTTTTGGGCTATTGCAGGCATTTTCTAATTTTGGGTACTGGTTGGTTACCATTTGGCCCGAATCCTGGCAATTAATGGCTGCGGTGGTAGCCATTGAAAATCTTTGTGGTGGTTTGGGGACGGCGGCTTTTGTGGCTTTTGTAATGGCACTATGCAAGCAGGCTTTTTCAGCGACTCAATTTGCGTTGCTGTCGGCATTGTCTGCTATCGGGCGCACTTATGTTGCTGGGCCGGTCAGTCCATTTTTAGTGGGCTGGTTTGACTGGGGCGGATTTTTCTTGTTTACAGTAGCCGTCGCACTGCCTGGGTTGGTATTACTTAGAATGAAGAAAAAAGATGTTCAGGCATTAAATGCTAACGGCGCTTAATTTGAATGCGCCCTCGGGTTCATTTTTCTGTATTTAAATGATCCGAAAATGCTTGTTGCGTGCCCTGTTTTTTGTCACGATACATAGCTTGATCTGCTTTTTCGATGAGCTCAACAGCGGTTGGCGGGACTGAGGATGCGGTGTTACTCCCATCATAAAAATGCACCCCTATACTGGCAGTGACGTGCACCTGATAGCGCCCTAGGACTTGATAAGGCTGCGTTGTGCTGGCAATGATTCGCTCGATAGCGCGTAGTGCGTTTTGACGTTTTTTCTGATTAGGCAGCACCAGCAGTATTTCATCACCGCCAATGCGCGCCGCCGTATCGTTCCGACGCAGCTCATCGCGAATCCGCTGCCCGAATTCGGCTAATAATTGATCTCCTGCTCCGTGACCGTATTGATCGTTGACCTCTTTGAAGTCATCTAAGTCGATATAACAGACTGCCAGCAGCAGCTTGTTGCGTGCCGTATAGCCAATGGCCTGATTGAGACGGTCATACAGTAAATGCCGTGTAGCCAATCCTGTGAGCGCATCAAAATACGCCAATTGCACCAATTGTTCTTCGCGTGCTTTAAAAGGTGTGATATCAGAAAGCATGACGATGTAATGTCGTGAGTCTGTTGCTGGGCTGTGGACCATGCTAAGAAAGACCTGCAGGTGCTTTTTGCTTTGATCGTGCGTGTAAAAGGTGATTTCACCCTGCCAGTTATTGTTCTCTGTGAGGGCCTGCCATATTTGGGCGTCCGGATTGAGTTGGGATGTATGCGCGCTCATAAAACCCTCTAAAGGCTGGTTGAGGATTTCTTCTTGTGAGTAGCCCGTCAATGTGCTGGTGGCCGGGTTGCAATAACGGATCGTTAAATGCTCATCCAAGATGAGTAGCCCTTGGTGTATTTCGCTTAGGACCGTGTCCGATATGCTTAACCGCAGACTTTGTTCCTTTTCCCTGCTAATGTCGATGAGCACACCATTAGCTAAACGAGCGCCATTAGCAGCGCGTGAGGTGCTGAACTCTAGACGGACCCATCGGGTTTTGCCGTGGCGGTGGATTTTTTCCTCTAAACAAAAAACCTGGTCTTCTTCAAAGGCCTGCCGTATTTGTGTGAGCAGGGCAGTGTTCCTTTTATCGTGCAGAATCTTGAGCAGATTTTGTGGATTGTTCTTGATTGTATTAGCAGACATCCCCACAATTTGTGTAAACACGCTATTTAGATATTCAAATCGATACTGTCCCGGTTTAATTTCACGCAACGTAAACACCCCAATGGGCAGGTGCTCGAGTTTATTAGTGTAATGTTGGCGGGTATGTTGATTGATGCGTTGTTCTTGTGCACGCAGGCTAAAAAAACTACTGCGCAAGATGGCGAGACCGTTTTGCAGCAATGCGCTGAGCATCAAAATGGTGGTTAGGTTATGGTTGGCTTGACTGCCCAAGGCGGCGCCCAATGGATATAGGCTGAGCGCAGTTAAAATGCCCAGTATGCCCGCTAGACTGCTCCAAATCGTGCTTAGCATTGAGGCCCAAAAGGGCACGCTCAAGGCTGGAATCAATAAGAACAAAGCATATAACCAAATGGGGCTATCTTGTAGCCAGAAACGTAGCCCCA
>DATGSS010000099.1:0-79638 GCA_035302345.1 Paenalcaligenes sp. | reverse complement strand
CTTTTTCTCGAGCAAGATCATCTTGTATCGGTCGTCTGCCTTGGCCACAACCTCGCTGTTAGAGCCACTGAGCAGATTTTTTAATTTCAGGCGCACGACGGCGGTGTTACGCCCTGATTTGTTGTATTCGGCGCGCTCGATAATCATGGGCTCGCTGTTGACCTCGATAATATTGCCGCTGCGTAATTCTTGTGCTGTTTTCATTTTGGTAGAGACTCCGATAAATAGCGTCTAGATGCAATTAAATATTGTGTCTAGCTGCAAATGACTATCTGTATTTTATCAGAATGCCATCGATTAGCGCATACTAGTGCGAGTTTAATTTCTGCCTACAAAATTGTATTAAATGACTGCTGAGTGGTTCTTGTGCCCTCAGTCTATGCACCTCGTGGCGTATACATTGTTGCCAACGCCGTAAGGGTGCAGGCGCTAGGGCGGTAATATCTAAATTATGGGTATACACTCGCTGCGGGACATTTGAATTCCATTGCCAGAATAGTTTTTGTGCCGCATAGGGTAAATCTAGTCTTTGTAACCAGGCCCGTAATTTAATCAGATGGGTGCACTCACTTTGTGGGTAAGGCTGCCATATAAAAGGTCGTTGTGCCCATAGGGCGCGCACCCATGAGTCCTCGCCACGCACAAAATTGAAATCGGTGCTCCACAATAAGTGATCAAAGTGTTGCTGACTCACAAAGGGCAGTCGTATCAGGTTTATTGTGGGGGCATGAGTAGAAGCAGGTTTTAAGTGTGCGGGCTCGCTAGAGTCAGGCATTGTAGAGCGCAAAAGTTGCTGGGCATTTTGATAGTGCACATCCTGATCAGCGGCAAACAATATAGTAGTCGGTGGGATAGGCTCCTGCTGTAGTAATGACTGTAAAAGCGCTGAAACCGGAGCATGTGGGTATTGGAAGATGAAAAAAACCGTGCTCGATGCTAATTGGTGCGTGCTGGTGGGGTCTAGCTGCAGGGGAATGGCCAGACGTTGCCATTGGGTTAGTCGTGTTTGAGATTGCCAGTACTGCACCTGTGAGAGCAGATCTGGTTGCCTCAGTAGTCCCCCTGTGTTTTCTGTAAAACCAGGGTAAAAATAATATTTTTGTGCCTGTAATCCATCGGCATATCCCGGTAGGCCGTGAAAATCACTCACCCATTTTTCAGCGCTCAGGTGATCTAAAACTATCCATAGATGATCAGCGGTCAATTGCGTGCGCACCGCGGCAGGGATTCCCCCTGCAAAAGCCTCTATAACTATCGGGTGAGGCTTTGGCCAGTCGCTATTTTCCAGTGCATTATTTGCAGCAGGCCATGGGTGGACCGTTAGTTTACGGTGACCTGATGATGCATTACTAGGCAACCCGGCCGCTGTTATCTGATTGTTTTGTGCGGTGATTTTTTGCAGGGTGGGTAGGTCGTCTATCCACAGCCGGACTTCAGCATAAAAGGGGGCACCGCTTAGTTCTTTTGCTAAACGCCAGCAAACCCCAGCATCGCCAAAATGATCAATGACGCGGCAAAAAATATCAAATTTCAGCATGCTGCCTCTTGGAGCTCGGAGAATTAAAAATAGCTATTGCTAACAGTTCTAATTTAACAGGGCAATTTTTGCCGAAAAAAAGCCCCTGCGCAAATATATTGCATGCAGGGGCTATGCGGGTATTTATAAACCCATTTATACCGAGTCGGCGATTTCCTTGAACTCTTCGATTTGATCAAAGTTCATATAACGGTAGATGTCATCGCGATCTTGTTGCAAGACACCGACGTCCGCCAGGTATTCTTCTTTGGTGGGTATGCGACCCAGATGTGAGCAAACGGCAGCCAGCTCGGCCGAGCCCAGGAACACATTGGCGTCCTTGCCCAAACGGTTGGGGAAGTTACGTGTGCTAGTGGACATGACAGTCGCGCCGTCACGTACGCGGGCTTGGTTACCCATGCATAATGAGCAACCCGGCATTTCCATGCGTGCCCCAGCAACCCCTAGCACACCATAGTGCCCTTCTTCGGTGAGCTGTTGTTGATCCATTTTGGTTGGTGGAGCCACCCACAGACGTGTGGGCAGGTTGCTTTGGCTTTCGAGCAAACGCGAGGCTGCACGGAAGTGACCAATGTTGGTCATGCAGCTACCAATAAATACCTCGTCGATGGTCGTGCCAGCGACGTCTGACAGGGTTTTGATGTCGTCAGGGTCATTGGGGCAGGCGACCAAGGGCTCGTGGATTTCATTGAGATCAATTTCAATCACGGCGGCATATTCGGCGTCCTCGTCGGGCTCGAGCAGTTGTGGATCCTCGAGCCATTTTTCCATGGCCTCGATGCGACGACGTAGGGTGCGTTCGTCTTCGTAGCCATTGGCGATCATCCACTTGAGTAGGGTGATATTACTGTTTAGGTACTCAATGATGGGCTCTTTATCTAGGCGCACGGTACATCCAGCTGCAGAGCGCTCGGCCGACGCATCACTGAGTTCGAAAGCTTGTTCGATTTTGAGATCAGGCAGTCCTTCGATCTCGAGGATGCGCCCCGAAAACACGTTGACCTTATTTTCTTTGGCAACGGTTAATAAACCGTTCTTGATGGCGTAATAGGGAATGGCATTGACCAAATCGCGCAGGGTTACGCCAGGCTGCATCTCGCCCTTAAAGCGTACCAATACGGATTCTGGCATATCCAAAGGCATTACCCCTGTAGCTGCAGCAAAGGCAACTAACCCGGAACCCGCAGGGAAGCTAATACCGATGGGGAATCGAGTGTGCGAGTCACCCCCTGTACCTACTGTATCGGGTAGCAACATACGGTTGAGCCACGAGTGAATAATTCCATCACCAGGACGCAGTGAAACGCCACCACGGGTGCTAATGAAATCAGGCAGTTCGTGGTGCATTTTGACGTCAACGGGTTTGGGGTAGGCCGATGTGTGGCAGAAGGACTGCATCACTAAATCGGTAGAAAAGCCCAAACATGCTAGGTCTTTGAGCTCATCACGTGTCATGGGGCCAGTGGTATCTTGGCTGCCCACGGTGGTCATGAGAGGCTCGCAGTAGGTACCTGGGCGAATGCCTTGGCCCTCGGGTAGACCGCAAGCGCGCCCCACCATTTTTTGTGCCAGGGTAAAGCCTTTGCCGCTGTCTTTGGGTTGCTCGGGCAAACGGAATAGATCCGTGGGCCCCATATCCAAGGCTTCGCGTGCGCGGGCGGTCAGGCCACGGCCAATGATCAACGGGATACGGCCACCGGCGCGAACCTCGTCAAATAAAACCTGGGATTTTAGCTTGAACTCGGCAATGACCTCGCCATCTTTGAGGGCTTTGCCTTCGTAGGGGCGCAACTCAATGACATCACCCATTTGCATTTTGGTGACATCTAATTCAATAGGCAGTGCACCGGCGTCTTCCATGGTGTTGTAAAAGATGGGTGCAATACTACCGCCCAAGCAAACACCGCCAAAACGCTTGTTGGGTACGTAGGGGATGTCTTCGCCGGTATGCCACAGCACCGAGTTGGTTGCAGATTTTCTAGATGAACCGGTACCCACGACATCACCGACATAAGCCACTAGGTGGCCTTTCTCTTTGAGGGCTTTGATTTTTTCGATCGGTCCGACCTCGCCAGGGACATCAGGTTCGATGCCTGTGCGTGGGTTTTTGAGCATTGCCAGAGCGTGCAACGGGATGTCGGGACGACTCCAGGCATCGGGTGCGGGTGACAAATCATCTGTGTTGGTTTCGCCACCGACTTTAAACACAGTGACGGTCAAGCTCTCGGGTACCTCGGGGCGGCTAGTAAACCATTCGCCATCGGCCCAGCTTTGCAGGATTTCTTTGGCATACGCATTGCCGGCATCAGATTTTTCTTTGACATCGTGGAAAGCGTCAAACATCAACAAGGTGTGTTTGAGTGCTTCGGCCGCAGTGGGTGCCAACTCGTCATTATCCAGTAGTTTGATCAAGGGTGCGATATTGAACCCCCCAAGCATGGTCCCCAGTAAACGGGTGGCGTGTTCGGGATCAATAAGCTCGTTTTTTTCTTCGCCAAAAGCCAGAGCAGCCAGATAAGAGGCTTTGACCTGGGCGGCGTCATCGACCCCGGCAGGGACACGATGTGTTAATAATTCGAGCAAAAACTCAGCCTCGCCAGCAGGCGGGTTTTTGAGTAGTTCAATCACCTGGGCAGTTTGTTGTGCCGTCAGTGGAAGGGGGGGAATGCCTAACGCGGCGCGTTCGGCAACGTGTTGGCGATAAGATTCCAGCATGTTGCGGCCTATTTAAATAAAAATGGATGAAAAATGATGCGATTTGGGGGTACATTGTATGCATTACCCCCTACTGAATCAATACTCTTATGTCTTATATAAGACTAGGTGAACAAATAAAAGTTCAAAACAGCCTGCCGAGCCCACTGCAGCCTTTGGGCAGACCCAAAGGTAAGACATGTTTTTAAACGGGTCTACTGCAGTGAAAAAAACTATGCCAAGAGTGCTTGGTATTCTGGATTCTTTTCGATGAAACGGGCCGCATAAGTGCACACAGGGCGGACTCGCAATTGTTGCTCACGAGCCATATTTAAAGCACGACGCGTCAGCGCCGCCGCGATACCGCGGCCCCCTAATTCATTAGGCACCCAAGTATGGTCGATGCTCATGACCTTTTGGGATAGGGTGTATTCCAAATATGCTTGGGTGCCATTCTCTTCATAGTAAAAGCACTGTTCGTCAGCGCGGTGTTGGATAGCCTGGGTCATAACATCCTATGTGAATAAAATTAGCCGCGTTCTTTGAGGGCTACAAAGGGGCGTGGCTCGGGACCGATGTATTCCGCAGTGGGACGGATGATTTTGTTGTCCATGCGCTGTTCGATCACGTGTGCAGCCCAGCCCGTAGTACGAGCAATTACAAATAACGGCGTAAACATCAAACGGGGCACCCCCATCAAGTGATAAGCCACTGCAGCATACCAATCCAGATTAGGGAACATGCGTTTTTCTGCCCACATCGTTTCTTCGATAGCCTCGGCGACCTCGAAGAGCAGGGTGTCCTGAGCCTCTTGGGCGAGGGTTTTAGCAACGGCTTTGATAACCTCATTTCGGGGGTCAGAGACAGTGTAAACAGGGTGGCCAAAACCGATAATTACCTCGCGGTTGGCCAGCCGTTTTTTGATGTCCTCGCGGGCCTCTTCGGGACTTTGATAGCGTTGCTGAATCTCTAACGCGACCTCATTAGCGCCACCGTGTTTAGGCCCACGCAAAGCGCCAATGGCGCCGGTAATCGCGCCGTAGATATCAGCGCCTGTACCTGCGATTACTCTAGCCGCAAAGGTAGAAGCATTAAATTCGTGCTCGGCGTATAGATTCATCGAAATGTTCATCGCACGAGCCCAGCTACCAGAGGGCTTTTCGTCGTGCAGCAGGTATAGAAAGTGCTCACCAATGCCGCCTTTTTTGCCCTCGAGCTCAATTTCGATACCATGATTTGAGTAATGGTACCAATACAGCAGGGCAGAGGATAAAGAAGCAATCAATGTGTCTGCAATGTCACACGCATCAGCGATGGGCTGGCTGTCGTGCTCGGGCAAGACACACCCCAAAACAGAAACCGCTGTACGTAAAACATCCATAGGGTGCGCTGCAGCAGGCAAAGTTTGTAATGCCTGGCGGACCGCCATGGGTAGATTGCGTCGTGCGCGTAGTTTTTCGTTGTATTGCTTGAGCTCACTTTCGGTGGGTAGCTTGTTGTGGATCAATAAATAAGCAACCTCTTCAAACGAGCAATCAGGCGCTAACTCTAAAATATCGTAGCCACGATAATGTAGGCTATGCCCATCAGTACCGACTGTGCTCAGGGCTGTATTGCCTGCGGGAACACCGGACAATGCGACAGAACGTTTTCCTTTGGTGGTTGATGCGGTTTTATTATCGGTCATTGAATCCTCCAACATAAACATTGCCCCCAATTTTATAGTTGGGGGCGTGAAATGAATACAATCTGCAGCTACTGATTATTTAAATTATTTCTGTAGTTATTTTAGCTGAGCAGGTCTTTGACGCCATCGCGCTCTTCGAGGAGCTCGTCAAGAGTGACTTGCATGCGCTCGCGCGAGAAATCGTCAATCTCGAGACCTTCAACGCGGCGGTAGGTACCATTTTCAGTGATCACTGGCACGCCATACACGATGCCCTCGGGAATCCCATAAGAACCATCCGATGGCACGCCCATGGTGACCCACTGGCCATTGGACCCCAAGAACCAATCACGCATGTGGTCAATGGCTGCGTTGGCCGCTGATGCTGCAGAAGACAGCCCGCGGGCTTCAATGATAGCTGCCCCGCGTTTGGCTACCGTGGGGATAAAGGTGTTTTCGACCCAGTCTTGGTCATTGATTTTAGCTGCCAACGATTCGCCGTTAGCCTCGGCAAAGCGGATATCAGGATACATAGTGGGCGAGTGATTCCCCCAAACAATCAGATTTTTAATGTCGGCAACAGGAACACCGGCTTTTTGAGCTAATTGGGTCAAAGCGCGGTTATGGTCTAAGCGCAACATCGCAGTGAAGTTTTCTGCGGGCAAATCGGGTGCCGACTTCATGGCGATGTGGGCGTTTGTATTTGCGGGATTGCCCACTACCAAAACCTTGACGTCGCGACTAGCAGCCTCGTTGAGGGCGCGGCCCTGAGCGGTAAAGATCTCGGCATTGAATTTCAGTAAATCACTGCGCTCCATACCAGGACCACGAGGACGTGCGCCTACCAGCAGTGCAGCATCGGCATCTTTGAAGGCGACATTAGGATCGCTAGAGTGAATGACATCTTGCAACAAGGGGAAGGCACTATCATCGAGTTCCATCATCACGCCCTGTAAAGCTTTTTGCGCCTTTTCATGCTCAATTTCTAAAAGCTGCAAAATAACGGGCTGGTCTTTGCCCAGCATGTCGCCTGATGCAATACGGAATAAAAGTGAATAGCCAATTTGACCAGCTGCCCCGGTAATAGCAACTCGGATTGCGGGTTTTGACATAGGAAGGCTCCCAAATGATTAGTCTTGAGTTAGTCAGGTGAGCCCCGGTCAAGCCGTCTTGGAGTGAGACGGGTAGTCGTTTCTAGCGAGGGACTCACGCTGCATTTTAACTCTATTAGTACGATTGGAAATATAAAAAAGAAAAAGCTGTCAATTCGCACGCTAGATGAAAATAACGTATGCGTCAAACATCATTTGTCTTATATAAGATAAAAGAGTGATAGACTTTAGTATGCCACCGTGCGAGAATGTGCGACAAAATTTATGTACCAACCAGCGTTCACTAGACGCTCTTTCCGCATGTGCACTGTATTTACTGTGGGTTTAATCCATGCCAAATAAGCAAACATCAGTCAAAGCGTTGAGCAAGCAGGCCAGAGGAGGGACCGGCACCACATACAGCCCGTTGTACCAACAGATTAAAAGTCTTTTGTTGCAACGACTGGATCAAGGTGAATGGCGGCCCGGCGAGGCCATCCCTAGTGAGCACGAGCTAGCCGCCCGCTTTCAGGTCAGCCAGGGAACGGTACGCAAGGCCATCGACGAGCTGGCCGCTGACAATCTTCTTATTCGCCGACAGGGTAAGGGCACCTTTGTGCCTACGCACACCGAGGCCAAAGTGCGTTTTCGATTTTTAAAGCTCACACCTAATGATGGTCATCAGCCGCGCTCAAGTAGTGAGATCATTGATTGCATGCGGGTGCGAGCCAATGCGGAAATTGCTCAATACCTACAGTTAAAAAGTGGGGTCACTGTCATTCGGATCCAGCGCTTATTATCATTTGATGAACAGCCTACGATCTTGGATGATATTTGGTTGCCCAGTCAGGTTTTCAAGGGCATCAATGCCGATACAGTGCGGGCCAATGAAAAGCCCTTGTATGCCTGGTTCGAGAGCGAGTTTGGTGTCAGCATGGTGCGCGCTGGCGAGGCGATTCGTGCTGTCGCAGCACAGGATGCTGCGGTACAGCACTTGGGTGTGCCGCAGGGCAGCCCTTTGTTACAAGTGGATCGGATTTCTTATACTTATGGCGATCGACCAGTGGAGTTTCGTCGGGGGTTATACGTCACCGAACGTTTTCATTACCGTCATTCTTTAAGTTGATTGCCTAACCTGATCGTCATTGCTTATGCTTTAAGGGGTAGTGTTTTTTATGTGTTGTACTTAATAAACTGTTTTTTTTAGCGTAAAATACTGTTTCAATTGCGTTGGACGGTGCTAGCTCGGTGGCGTCCAATATTTCTTCCTGTTACGGGAAAGCCATAGGCGAGCAAAATAATAATACCTAAGCTTTTCTTCTAGTAATGTTTTGTCGAGGCCATTATGTCTGAAACCGCTCCAAAGCAGCGTCCTCAGTTTCGTAATGTTAGTGTGGGCCAGATCCTGACGTACAGGCTCCCACCTTCAGCGAAAGTGTCGATTCTGCATCGTATCAGTGGGGCATTGCTTTTTTTAGCGTTGCCCGTAGTGCTTTTGCCGATCCTGTCCCTTAGTCTTGGCAGTCCGGAATCCTTTGAATCCGTGAGCAAGGTCGCATCCAACCCGTTAGTCAAGATAATCTTTTTGGTCCTTATTTGGTCCTATCTGCATCATTTCTGTGCCGGGATTCGTTTTCTTATTCTCGATGTGGGCAAAGGCAACGACAAAGCCACTTCGCAAAAAACTGCGGTCAGTGTGATTGTTATCAGCCTACTGCTGACCCTGGTCTTTGCTCTTAAACTTTTTGGAGTATGGTAATGAGCGCACCAGAACGTATCGGAGTTAAACGCTTGGTTGTGGGTGCACATTACGGCACCATCGATTTCATTGTCCAGCGTGTCACAGCTGTCATCATGATTATCTATACCCTGATACTTTTCTTGGGGTATTTGTTTACATCAGAGCTCAACTATGACTCGTGGAGCCATCTCTTTTCTTTCAAATGGGGTGCATTCCCCGTGGGTCAAGTCTTAGCCACCTTGGCCTTTATTTCGGTGGTATGGCATGCCTGGGTTGGCGTGCGTGACATCTGGATGGATTACGTCACCAACACTGGGTGGCGCCTGTTGCTGCAGTCGCTGACCGTATTGTGGCTCGTTGGTGCGATTGTCTTCTTTATTCAAATTGTCTGGAGCCTATAACCGTGGCAGCTATCAAATCTTCTTTACCACGCCGCCAATTTGACGCGGTGGTTGTTGGCGCCGGAGGCGCTGGATTGCGTTGTGCATTGGAACTATCCGAGGCCGGCCTTAATGTTGCCGTGCTTTCTAAGGTATTTCCCACCC
The DNA here is from genome assembly GCA_035302345.1 of Paenalcaligenes sp. Classification (GTDB taxonomy): domain Bacteria; phylum Pseudomonadota; class Gammaproteobacteria; order Burkholderiales; family Burkholderiaceae_B; genus Paenalcaligenes. The sequence goes on along the minus strand of DATGSS010000099.1, from coordinate 70,364 downwards.
GCTCACACACTGTTGCCGCCCAAGGTGGTGTCAGTGCAGCGTTGGGTAACATGAGCGAGGACCACTGGTATTGGCATATGTACGATACCGTCAAGGGGTCCGACTGGTTGGGTGATCAAGACGCTATCGAGTTCTTGTGTCGCGAAGCGCCGCATGCTGTTTATGAGCTCGAGCACTTTGGGATGCCGTTTGACCGTAACGACGATGGCACCATTTATCAGCGTCCTTTCGGTGGGCATACCTCGCATTTTGGGGAAAAGCCCGTTCAGCGCGCCTGTGCTGTTGCTGACCGCACAGGTCACGCAATGGTACATACTCTATATGAGCGCAACGTCAAGCTACGGACTAAGTTTCTTGTCGAGTGGATGGCGCTAGACCTTCTTCAAAACGAAGAAGGTGAGATTCTCGGGGTGACTGCCCTTGAAATGGAAACTGGGGATATTTACATCCTTGAGGCCAAGCGTACAGTATTGGCTACCGGGGGTGCTGGACGTATTTTTGCAGCATCTACCAACGCCTTTATTAATACGGGTGACGGTCTCGGGATGGCCGCCAGAGCAGGCCTGCCTTTACAGGACTTCGAGTTTTGGCAATTTCACCCCACCGGTGTTTATGGAGCCGGCGTACTGATCACCGAGGGTGTGCGTGGCGAAGGTGGGATTCTCTTAAACAAAGATGGCGAGCGCTTTATGGAGCGTTATGCCCCCCACCTCAAGGATTTAGCTCCACGCGACTTTGTCTCTCGTTCTATGGATCAAGAGATCAAAGAAGGGCGTGGGTGTGGCCCCAATGGGGACTATATCGAGCTCAAGCTAGATCATTTGGGTGCAGACACCATCATGCGTCGTTTGCCCGCGATTCGTGAAATTGCGATGACCTTTGCTAATGTGGATCCCATTAAAGATCCCATCCCCGTAGTGCCGACTTTGCACTACCAGATGGGTGGGATACCCACAAATTATCACGGGCAAGTATTGACGATGAAAGATGGCGAGCCTACAGTGGTACCGCGCCTTTATGCGGTAGGCGAGTGCGCAGCGACCTCTGTACACGGGGCTAACCGCCTAGGGACCAACTCTTTGCTGGATCTCATCGTGTTTGGCCGTTCGGCTGGGGACCATATTGCAAAAACACGTCCTCAAGACGAACACAGCCATCCTGACCTCCCAGAGTGGACGATCGAGCAATCCATCCAACGCGTCTCCGAGCTAGAAAACCGTACCTCAGGAGAACATGCGCCCGAGCTCGCCGACAAACTGCGCCATACCATGCAAGAGCACTGTGGTGTATTCCGTACGCTCGAGATTCTGGGCAAAGGGACCAAAGCCATTGACGAGCTCGCCGAGGCCTCCAAACAGCTCTATTACAAAGACAAATCCAAAGTCTTTAATACAGCTCGCGTAGAAGCACTAGAGGTTGCCAACATGGTCGAGGTTGCATGTGCCACTGTGCATTCAGCTTTTAACCGCCATGAAAGCCGTGGTGCTCACTCTCTCGAGGATTATCCCAAGCGTGATGATGAAAACTGGCTCAAGCACACAATGTGGTTCTCAGAGGGCAATCGCCTCGAGTATAAGCCGGTTGAAATGCAGCCTATTACTGCCGAGAGTATTGCACCAAGAGCTCGCGAGTTCTAAATAGGGGAAACAGATGAGTGTTAATCGCAAGTTAAATTTTGAAATCTATCGCTACGACCCCGACAAGGACGAGCGTCCCTACATGCAAAATGTGCAAATCGAATTGCGCGAGCATGATCGGATGCTACTAGATGTACTCGTACGACTTAAAAATGAGATCGATGACAGTATTTCTTTCCGACGTTCATGCCGTGAGGGGATTTGTGGTTCAGATGCTGTGAATATCAATGGTCGCAATGCTTTGGCATGTATTACTAATTTAAATACCTTGCCCGATAAGATTGTATTGCGCCCGATTCCCGGTTTGCCTGTTGTGCGTGATTTGATTGTGGACATGACTCACTTCTTTGACCAGTTCCATTCAGTCATGCCTTATCTTATTAATTCAACGCCGCCGCCAGAGCGCGAGCGTTTGCAGTCACCCACCGAGCGTGAAGAACTCAACGGGCTGTACGAGTGCATTTTATGTGCATGCTGTTCTACGTCCTGTCCTTCTTTTTGGTGGAACCCTGATAAATTTGTGGGTCCTGCAGGTTTACTCCAGGCTTATCGTTTTATTGCTGACTCTCGTGATGATGCGACTGCTGAGCGCTTAGATAACTTGGAAGATCCCTATCGTTTGTTCCGCTGTCATACCATTATGAACTGTACCGATGTGTGCCCCAAAGGGCTCAACCCATCGCGAGCGATTGGCAAGATCAAAGAAATGCTTGTACGTCGCACAGTCTAAGATAGGCCGAGTATGGCAGAGCTAACTACTTTACAGCGCGCGCGCCTTAGATGGCGCGCGCGTCGCGGAATGCTTGAGAATGATCTCATTCTTACGCGCTTTTTAGACCGCTATGAGCACGAGCTCACGGATGCAGATGTCAGCGCCCTCAACACATTGTTCGAGATGGATGACACTGACCTGCTCCAGGTTCTTTTGGGCACCCAAGCCCCCAAAGAACCCTACAACTCACCAGATATTCAACGTCTAGTGGCGCTCATACGCGCGCTTTGAACGAAAAGGATGTTTTATGCAACGTTCGGATACTAAAGCCACTCTATCTTTTAGTGATGGCCGACCAGCTGTAGAACTGCCTGTGTATAAAGGCACAATTGGCCCTGATGTCGTCGATATTCGCAAACTATACGGCGAAACAGGTACCTTTACATTTGACCCTGGTTTTATGGCAACTGCCTCAACACGGTCATCCATAACTTATATTGATGGCGACAAGGGGCAATTACTGTATCGTGGCTACCCCATCGAGCAATTGGCTCAAAATTGTGATTTCCTCGAGGTATGCCATCTATTGCTGTTTGGCGAACTGCCCGACGAAAAAGGCAAACAAGAATTCGAGGGGTTGGTGACCCACCACACCATGGTCAAAGAACATATGTACAATTTTGTACGTGGTTTTCACCATGATGCACACCCCATGGCAATTTTGACAGGTATGGTAGGGGCGATGTCCGCCTTTTATCACGACCAGTTAGATATCAATAATCCCGAGGATCGTCGCATTTCAGCGATTCGCTTGATTGCCAAGCTGCCAACCATCGTCGCCATGGCCTATAAATATGGCGTTGGACAGCCCTTTATGTATCCTCAAAATGACCTGTCCTACACTGGTAATTTCCTGCGCATGATGTTTGGTACCCCATGCGAGGACTACCAGGTCAACGATGTGGTCGAGCGCGCATTGGACCGCATCTTTATTTTGCACGCTGACCACGAGCAGAACGCATCAACCTCTACCGTCCGTTTGTGTGGTTCCTCTGGTACAAACCCCTATGCAGCCATTGCTGCCGGGATTGCATGTCTGTGGGGTCCAGCGCACGGGGGCGCTAACGAGGCTTGCCTCAATATGCTCGAGCAATTACACGCCCAGGGCGGCGTCGCCAAGGTCGGCGAGTTTATGGAGCAGGTCAAAGACCGCACCTCAGGTGTGCGTCTGATGGGCTTTGGTCACCGTGTTTACAAAAACTATGACCCACGCGCCAAGCTCATGCAAGAAACATGTAAAGAGGTTCTCGAGGCCTTGGGTCTAGAAGACGATCCACTGTTCAAGCTGGCCATGGAACTTGAGCGTATCGCTCTCGAAGATGATTACTTTGTCGAGCGTCGCCTGTACCCCAACGTTGATTTCTACTCCGGAATCGTACAGCGTGCGATTGGTATCCCAACAGATATGTTTACCGGTATTTTTGCGCTGGCACGTACAGCTGGCTGGATCGCCCAGTGGGATGAGATGATCACCGATGAAGATTTCCGCATTGGTCGTCCTCGTCAGTTATATGTGGGCTCTACCGAGCGCAGCATAAAATAATCCACAACTGCGTCGCTGTTTCTCGTTTTGGAACAGCTTATATTGGAAACGGCTTCCATGTGAAGCCGTTTTTTTGTGGCTTTTTGGAAATCAATACAGGGTTTTTGCGAATAAGAAAAGGTAATAACAGCAGGTATAGTACCTGATTACGTGGGGTTATCACGTTCTGAAAACAAGAAATGGCGCATTTGCCATCTTTTTGCTAGCCAAGGAGTTTTAATTCATGGGTACTATTTATACCTTATTGGCCTTAGCACCGATCGTCGTAGTATTTGTGCTAATGGTCGTTTTAGGGCGGTCTGCCAAGCTCTCAATGGGCGCCGCATATGTTGTAACCGCTCTATTATCACTGTTTGTCTGGGGTAGTTCAGGCGCTATCGTAGCCGCGGCAACGGTTAACGGTATCATTACTGCTATTACCCTATTATTTATTGTGTTTGGGGCGATTTTGCTCTTGAATACCCTCAAAGAAGGCGGGGCGCTTAGTTCGATCCGTCAGGGGTTCATGGACGTCTCTCCCGACCGCCGTGTACAGGTCATTATCGTGGCTTGGCTTTTTGGCTCGCTGATTGAGGGCTCATCTGGTTTTGGTACCCCCTCTGCAGTGGGGGCTCCTTTGCTGCTCGCCCTAGGCTTCCCTGCAATGGCTGCAGTCATGTCGATGTTGGTTATTCAGTCGACACCGGTGTCCTTCGGGGCTGTGGGTACACCAATGATTGTTGGTGTCACCTCGGGTATCGATAACAAGGCTGATGTTGCCGCTGCGATTGCACCGACCACTCCGGCCGAGTATATCCTGCAAATCGTTCATGATGTCGCGATGCTGCATGCATTGATTGGGCTCTTTATTCCCTTGATGTTGTGTGGCTTATTGACTCGATTCTTTGGTAGCGAGCGCTCCTTTGCTCAGGGCCTAAAGGCATGGCGCTTTGCCATCTTTGCTGGGTTGGCATTTACCGTCCCATACGTGATTATTTCTCGCCTGCTTGGTCCCGAGTTCCCCTCTATGCTGGGTGCACTGATTGGCTTGATGATCGTTGTTCCTGCTGCACGCAAAGGGCTTTTTGTTCCCAAAGACACTTTCCAGTTCCCCGAAAAGGCCTACTGGGAGCGCGAATGGTTGGGCACTGTCAAGGTCGAGGACGAGAACGAGGCAACCCGCTTTAGCGTGGTGCGTGCTTTCTCTCCTTATGTGCTGGTGGTCATACTTCTGGTCATCACCCGTACTGTGCCTGCAGTGAAATCTGCTCTCACAGGTGAGAGTGCAACCTTGTCTTTCCCCAATCTGTTCTCGACTGATATTTCCAGTTCGGCGCAGTTCTTGTTCTCGCCGGGTGCGATTTTGATTTTGGTATCGTTACTTTGCATCGGTATTTTCAGAATGAATGGAAAGCAATATTGGGATGGCTTTACCGCCTCGGCAAGAACCATGTCCGCAGCCGCACCTGCGTTGTTGTTGGCCGTGCCCATGGTACAGGTGTTTATCCACTCAGCATCCGCTGATGGTTCTTTGGCTAGCATGCCCATTTTGCTTGCGCAAAGTGCAGCTTCAGTCGCAGGTAATGCCTGGCCCAATATTTCACCTTGGGTAGGTGGCTTGGGTGCATTTATTGCTGGCTCGAACACAATCAGTAATATGATGTTCTCATACTTCCAATTCTCTACTGCACAGCATTTAGCCTTTACACCTGATCAGTCAGCAATCATTGTTGCATTGCAGGCTGTTGGGGGTGCTGCTGGTAACATGATTTGTGTCCACAACGTTGTTGCAGCATGTGCAGTTGTAGGTATGGTTAACCGCGAGGGTGAGGTCGTTCGCAAGACCCTAATCCCCATGATTTACTACGTCGTCATGGCTGGATTTATTGGTCAGGCCTTTATCACAGGTAATACCATTTGGATGATTGCATCGGTTGCTTGGCTGTTTGTCACCTTTGGTGGTCTTTCAATGGCCCGTGGCAGACCCATGCAAATCCCTGCCAATGTCTAATTGATCTTCACAATTAGTCAGGCGCTAATCTTTAGCGCCTAACCAGACAAACAAAAAGCATGCGTGAAACTCCACGCATGCTTTTTTTATGGGCTGTGCTACTTTGTTGTATGCAGCTTATGAGCTGGATTAGGTTTAGCGCCCAGCGGCGTCTAAAACAGCCAATGCTGTCATGTTGACAATACGTCGTACGGTACTGGATGTCGTCATGATATGCACAGGTCCTGCTGCACCCAACAAGATAGGGCCTAATGAAACACCGTTACTGCCAGTCATCTTAAGGATGTTATAGGTGATGTTCCCCGCATCCAAATTAGGGGTGATGAGTAGGTTTGCAGGTGCTTTTAGGGTTGAGTCAGGATTGGCGTTATAGCGAATGCGATCAGACAGTGCCGAGTCAGCATGCATCTCGCCATCGATTTCCAGATCAGGCTCGACCTCTAGGATTAGTTTGCGGGCCTCGGCCATTTTGCGGGATGACTCGGTCGAGCGGCTACCAAAGTTAGAGTGCGAGAGTAGGGCAACACGGGGGGTTAGGCCAAAACGTCGTACCTCTTTGACTGCCAGCAAGGTCATGTTGGCAACTTCTTCGGCATTTGGATTTTCATTGACATGCGTATCACACACGAAAATACTCTGAGTCGGCAAAATCAATGCATTCATAGCCGCAAATACTTTGGCTTTTTCATCCAAACCAATGATGTCCTGGATATGTTCTAACTGAGTGTAAAAGCGAGTGGTTACACCGCAAATCAGCCCATCGACGTCCCCTCGGCGCATTAACATGGCACCAATGATCGTGTTGTGTTTGCGTACCAGTGCTTTTGCTAGATCGGGCGTGACACCATGACGGTTTTTCAGTTTGAAATAGCCCTGCCAGGTTTCATTAAAGCGATAGTCGTCTTCTGGGTCCACGATCTCTACATTGACCCCCGGTTGCAAGCGCAGACCGTAACGACGGATGCGCATATCAATGACATTGGGGCGACCAATTAAAATAGGAAAGGCGATGTTTTCATCGACTGCAGTTTGTGCAGCACGCAAGACTCGCTCATCTTCGCCGTCCGCATAAGCAATGCGCTTGAGCGCGGATAACTCTTTGGCCTGCAAGAACAGCGGGCGCATTAATGTGCCCGAGCGATAGGTCAGGGCCAATAGTTTTTGCCGATAGGCCTCCATGTCTGTGATGGGGCGACGGGCAACGCCGGTTTCCTCGGCAGCTTTGGCCACAGCGGGTGCGACACGCACAATTAAACGTGGGTCAAAGGGGCGTGGGATTATGTACTCAGGCCCAAAGCTCAGTTCATCGTCATTCTCGACGCCGATAGCGTCATATGCTTCCTCGTGCGCCAACTTAGCAATGGCATATACCGCAGCCATTTTCATTTCCTCGTTAATTTCTGTAGCCCCACAATCCAAGGCGCCACGGAAAATAAAAGGAAAGCATAAAACGTTATTGACTTGGTTGGGGTAGTCAGAGCGTCCCGTGGCAATGAGGCAATCAGGACGGGCAGCTTTGGCAACCTCGGGCCGAATCTCGGGCTCGGGATTAGCCAGTGCTAAAACGATGGGTTTTTCAGCCATTGTTTTCAGCATTTCTGGTGTCATCAGGCCAGGTGCAGAACATCCTAAAAAGATATCAGATCCATCTACGGCCTCTTGGAGGGTACGCAGTTCGGTCTCGCGCGCAAATTTAGCCTTGTTAGGCTCCATATCAGGTTCGCGGCCAGCCCAAATAACGCCTCGAGAGTCCACCACAGTAATATTCTCTTTGGGCATGCCCATGTTAACCAAAAGCTTTAAGCAGGCGATGGCTGCTGCACCCGCGCCTGAGCAGACCAAAGTGGTGTCCTCTAAGTTTTTGCCAACAATTTGCAGTGCATTGATAATCGCAGCACCAGCAATAATAGCGGTACCGTGTTGATCGTCATGGAAAACTGGGATGTTCATCCGTTCGCGCAGTTTGTCTTCTATGTAAAAGCATTCGGGTGCGCGAATATCCTCTAGGTTGATGCCGCCAACAGTAGGCTCCATCGCTGCAATGATCTCGACCAGCTTTTCGGGGTCTTTTTCATCGAGCTCAATATCGAAGACGTCGATGTTAGCGAATTTTTTAAACAGGCAGCCCTTGCCTTCCATGACTGGTTTGGCGGCCAGTGGGCCGATATTGCCTAGGCCCAGTACTGCAGTACCGTTTGAAACCACTGCAACTAGGTTTGAGCGCGAGGTGTATTTAGCGGCTTCGTCGTCCCCTCCGTCGTGGATGGCCATACAGGCAGAAGCAACACCCGGCGAATAGGCTAGGGATAGGTCATCGCTATTCGCTAATGACTTGGTCGGCACGACCGAGATCTTGCCGGGTGTGGGATGGGCATGATAGTCGAGCGCCAGCTTGGTTAAATCGGGCTTTGAGCTCATGGCTGTTTATTCTCCATAATTCAAGTTAATAGCTATTTATGCCTTATTAATTTAATGTTCGCCGAATCTTATTTTAAAATTATCACGGCAAACATTATCAGTCTAGAATTCTCTATTTACAAAAAATCAAAAACCCACAATAAATAATTATTAAATTAATGAGTATAGATTCTTGGGATATGCTTAGTTAAATAACGAATTAAAAAGAACAAATAAGAAAGCAGTCTTTTAAATTAAAAAAACATCTATTTTTATAAATGTTGGGTGTGTGTTCGTTGGGCTTTTATAGACACTGATGGGTCACTCCGCTACGATAGTTCACCCTACTACTTTAGTGTTAGAACCTAGATAGTATAGGATGCTCAGAGTTTTGGTGGGGTGAATGAGCCAAAACTGTGGCTTCTGCCAATGTTTTTTGCTGTTTATTATTTTTTTATATCTTTTATGCTGCAGTGCAATATTTTCGTATCGCCGCATTTTAGTTGGATTGGCTGTTTATTATTGGACGAATTCTAGTTACTATTGTGTAGCTGCAGCATGAAGCGCCTTGTTTGGTAATGCCAACATATGTTTTTCAAAAGTCAAGATAAATCAAGCCCTTGATGCATAGATATACACAGGACGCTATACTAGTGGGTAAGACTCGTCATGAAATAGCGAGCCCAAGGCCTTCTGCTCCGCTATCCGCTAATCGGTGAGGCCGTGTCGCGGAAGGTTTTCCTGCATCTAAACATGGGTGAAACACCCTGAAAGGTGAAGCGTTAATATGTCATCATTAAAAGAACTTCAGTCCTCTTCCTATCTCTACGGCTCGAATGCCGCGTACGTAGAAGAGCTGTATGAGCTCTATCTACAGGATTCCTCATTGGTTTCCGATTTTTGGCGCGAGTATTTCGATGGTTTACAAAACCAGCCAGCTGTAGATGGCAAGGAGTCTACCCGTGACCAAGCGCACGGACCCATTATTCGCTCATTTGCCGAGCGCGCCAAGACAAACGGCTTTGTCGGGCGTGGAGGAGCCCAGGATCTTTCGATCGCACCAAAGCAAGTCTCTGTCCAATCCCTCATCGCTGCTTATCGCTCTTTGGGTGTACGTTTGGCTACGTTAGACCCGCTAGAGCGCTCAGAAAGAAAACAGCTCCCCGAGCTGGACCCCGCATTTTATGGTTTGACCGAGGCCGATCTCGATCAACTGTACTCATCGACAAATACTTATTTCGATGATCGCGATACCATGACCCTGCGCGATATGCTGCAGGCGTTGCGCGCGACCTATTGCCAAACCATTGGCTACGAGTATATGTATATCTCAAACCCCGAGGCCAAGCGCTGGATCCAAGAGCGCATCGAGCCAGTCCAAGGGCAGTTCGAGTTTACTAACGAGGAAAAGCGCAATATCTTGCAACAGCTGACGGAAGCCGAGGGGCTCGAGCGCTTTTTGCATACAAAATACGTCGGTCAAAAAAGATTCTCTCTCGAGGGGGGTGACAGTTTCATTGCCTCGATGGATGAGCTCGTTAATCATTCCGGCAGTAACGGTATTCAAGAGATCGTCGTGGGCATGGCTCACCGGGGTCGTTTGAATATGCTTGTGAATATCATGGGCAAGATGCCGGCTGATTTATTTGCCGAATTCGAGGGCAAGCACCCCGATGACCTGACCGATGGTGATGTTAAATACCACAATGGATTCTCCAGCGACTTATCCACCCGTGGGGGACCCGTTCATCTGTCATTGGCCTTTAACCCTTCACACTTGGAAATTGTAAATCCAGTGGTCGAGGGAAGTACCCGTGCCCGCCAAGATCGTCGCGGGGATGCCAAGGGCCAACAGGTGCTGCCCGTTTTAGTGCACGGTGATGCCGCCTTTGCAGGCCAAGGGGTGGTCCAAGAGACGCTCAACTTTGCTCTGACACGCGGTTATGGTACGGGGGGCACAGTTCATATTGTCATTAACAACCAAATTGGTTTTACGACCTCTGACCCGCGTGATTCTCGCTCAACACTGTATTGCACTGATGTGGTCAAGATGATCGAGGCACCTGTATTTCATGTCAACGGTGATGACCCCGAGGCAGTAGCCTTTGTGACTCGCCTGGCATTAGACTATCGACAGCGATTCCGCCATGATGTGGTGATCGATATTGTGTGCTATCGTAAATTGGGTCACAACGAGCAGGACACCCCCTCGCTGACTCAGCCTTTGATGTACAAGAAAATTGCTGACCACCCGGGTACACGCAAGCTCTACGCAGACAGATTGGTCGCTCAGGGCGTACTTAGCGAAAACGAGCCCGAGGAAATGGTCAAGGCTTACCGCCGCCTGATGGAGGATGGGCGTCGCACTGTAGAGCCCGTACTCACGGACTACAAAAACAAATATGCCACTGACTGGACACCTTTCCTAGACGCCAAGTGGACCGACCATGCGGATACCGCAGTCCCAATGGCCGAGCTACAACGCATCGGCGAGCGTATCACTACCGTTCCACAGGATTTCAAGGTCCATAACCTAGTTAACAGATTGCTTGAAAACCGTCGTGCGATGGCCCGTGGCGAGGCTGATGTCGATTGGGGTATGGCCGAGCATTTAGCCTTTGGCACCCTGGTCTCAAATGGCTATGCAGTACGCATTACTGGGCAGGATTCGGGCCGCGGTACGTTTGCTCACCGCCATTCCGTCTTGCACGATCAAACGCGCGAACGCTGGGATGATGGTACTTATATTCCATTGCAACACGTGTCTGATAATCAAGCCTCATTTACGGTGATTGATTCCGTACTTTCCGAAGAGGCTGTGTTGGCATTCGAGTACGGTTACTCGACCGCCGAGCCCAACGTACTCACCATCTGGGAGGCCCAGTTCGGTGACTTTGCTAACGGTGCACAGGTCGTTATTGATCAGTTTATTTCCTCTGGCGAGGCCAAGTGGGGCCGTCACTGCGGTCTAACTCTAATGCTGCCTCATGGCTACGAGGGGCAGGGGCCCGAGCACTCTTCTGCACGCATCGAGCGTTTCTTGCAGCTGTGTGCTGACAATAATATACAGGTGATTCAACCTACCTCTGCAGCACAAATTTTCCATGTGCTCAGACGCCAAATGATCCGTCCTTTCCGCAAGCCTTTGGTGCTCATGACGCCCAAGTCCTTGCTGCGTAATCGGGCGGCCAACTCAACGCTCCAAGACTTAGCCTCTGGCGAGTTTCTCCCCGTCATCGGCGAGGTCAACCAAGACATCACGCCTGACAACGTCACTCGTGTGATGATTTGCTCGGGCAAGGTGTACTACGACTTGGTCAAAGAACGCGAAGAACGCGAACGTGATGATATTGCTATCATCCGCATCGAGCAGCTCTATCCCTTTGGTCACAAAGAGTTCAAGGAAGAGATGGAGCGCTACGCTCACGTCAAAGAATTCGTCTGGGTACAAGACGAACCCCAAAACCAAGGCCCATGGTTCTATGTGCAGCATCATATCTTTGAGCACATGCACGAGGGACAGCGCCTAAGTTATGCTGGTCGCCAACCTTCCGCCTCACCCGCGGTTGGCTATTTGGCTAAACATAACGAGCAACAAAAAGCTTTACTCGAGCAGGCTTTCGCACCTCGTTTGCGCGGGTTTGCCTTGGTGAAGTAAATCGACCCGATTACGAATATTAATTCTCTACCTATCTAAAGAAACGGAATAATTATGGCGATCAAAGAAGTTTTAGTTCCCGAGCTTTCTGAGTCAGTGGCAGAAGCAACTCTCTTGGAATGGAAAAAACAGCCTGGCGAGGCTGTAGAGGCGGATGAAATCCTCATTGAGGTCGAGACCGACAAGGTAGTCCTCGAGGTACCTGCCCCTGCATCCGGCGTGCTTAGCGAGATCATCAAAGGCGATGGCAGCACCGTGCTCGCTGGCGAGGTTCTAGCACGTATCGATACCGAGGCCCAGCCCACAGCAGCCGCTGCCGACGAGGGCGATGCCGCTGCCGAATCCACCGAGTCTGCTCCCCAAGCCGAGGGCGCCCAAGCAGCTCCTCAGGCCGAAGGGGTGGTTGCAGCCTCGCCCGCAGCCAACAAAATCCTCACCGAAAAAGGTGTTGATGTGGCCGATGTGCCTGGCTCCGGTCGTGACGGCCGTGTGACCAAGGCCGATGCGATGGCTGCTCAGCCTGGCAGCACCAAGCCCGCTGCGACACCTGCCGCACCTACAGGGGTATCTCTGGACGGTCGTCCCGAGCAACGCGTCCCCATGAGCCGTCTACGCGCCCGCATCGCCGAGCGTTTGTTGCAGTCACAACAAGAAAACGCCATTTTGACCACCTTTAACGAGGTCAACATGCAGGCTGTGATGGACTTACGCAAAGCCTATCGCGATGATTTTGAAAAAGAGCATGGCGTACGTTTGGGCTTTATGTCCTTCTTCGTTAAGGCCGCCGTCCACGCGCTCAAAAAATACCCCATCGTGAATGCCTCTGTTGATGGCAACGATATTGTGTATCACGGGTACTTTGACATTGGTATTGCTGTCAGCAGTCCGCGTGGTTTGGTCGTACCCATCCTGCGCAATGTAGACCAACTGTCGATCGCCGAGATCGAGGCCCAAATCGCCGACTTTGGTGCCCGCGCCCAAGAGGGCAAGCTGACGCTCGAAGAGCTCACCGGCGGTACCTTTTCTATCTCTAACGGGGGTGTCTTTGGTTCACTGATTTCTACCCCCATTATCAACCCACCACAATCAGCCATTCTCGGGATCCACGCTACCAAAGAGCGCCCGGTTGTTGAAAACGGCGAGGTTGTTATTCGCCCCATGAACTACCTGGCACTGTCCTATGACCACCGTATTATTGACGGTCGCGAGGCAGTTCTTGCTTTGGTCGCAATGAAAGACGCATTAGAGGATCCACAGCGTCTATTGCTTGACGTTTAATTTCTCACTAAATGCTAGGAAAAGATTATGGCAAAACAATTTGATGTGGTAGTTATCGGCGCCGGTCCGGGTGGCTATATCGCAGCCATACGGGTTGCGCAGCTAGGTTTTTCAGTGGCTTGTGTGGATGATTGGACCAACGCAGAGGGCAAACCAGCCCCCGGCGGCACATGTACCAATATTGGGTGCATCCCTTCCAAGGCTTTACTACAGTCCAGTGAACACTACGAGCAGGCTAAAGAGCAGTTCAGTGATCACGGGATCGAGGTCAAAGGGCTAAAGCTCGATATCGATACCTTTCTCGGTCGCAAGGACACCGTCGTTGATCAAAACAACCAGGGCCTGCTTTATTTGTTCAGAAAGAACAAGGTCAATTACTTCAACGGCAAGGCCGCTTTCAAGTCCAAGGTAGACAACGGCTGGGCGATTACGGTTGAGGGTAATGACAGCGAAGAGCTGATCGCCAAGCATGTCATCATTGCTACGGGTTCTAGCCCGCGTGCATTGCCAGGCGTTGAGTTTGACGAGGAAACCATCCTGTCTAATGACGGCGCTCTGAGCTTGCCCAAGGTACCCAAAAAACTGGGTGTCGTTGGTGCTGGGGTCATTGGCCTCGAGCTGGGCAGTGTATGGCGTCGTTTAGGTGCCAAGGTCAGTATTCTCGAGGGGATGCCTGACTTTTTAGCCACAGTCGATCGTGATGCAGCCAAAGAGGCGTATAAGCTGCTAACCAAACAAGGCTTAGATATTTCTTTGGGTGCCAAGGTCGAATCTGTTGAAAAGACTAAATCTGGGGTAGCAGTTAAATACACCGACGCTGATGACGAAGAGCAAACCCTCAAGGTTGATAAGCTCATTGTTGCGATTGGTCGTGTGCCCAATACTGAGGGTTTAGGTGCAGATACAGTGGGCTTGAAATTGGACGAGCGCGGTTTTATCGTTGTCGATGAGGACTGCAAGACCAACCTGCCCAACGTCTGGGCAGTCGGTGATGTCGTGCGTGGGCCTATGTTGGCACATAAGGCCGAGGACGAGGGTATTGCGGTTGCCGAGCGTATTTCCGGTCAGCAGCCTCATGTCAATTTCAATACCATTCCATGGGTGATTTACACCAACCCAGAGATAGCTTGGGTGGGTCAAACCGAGGAAGAGCTCAAAAAATCTGGTCGCGAATACCGTAGTGGTTCGTTCCCCTTTATGGCCAACGGGCGTGCCCGTTCATTAGGCCAATTAGATGGCTTTATCAAGGTATTGGCTGACGCCAAAACTGATGAGGTTTTGGGAGTGCACATGGTGGGACCGCAGGTCTCCGAGCTCATCGCCGAGGCCGTAGCGATCATGGAATTCAAGGGTGCCGCAGAAGACATTGCACGCATTTGTCATGCTCACCCGACCCTGTCCGAATCGCTGCGCGAAGCAGCTTTGGCTGTAGACAAGCGAACACTGAACTTCTAAGTTCAAATCCCTGTGCGGCCCTCTGGGGTCGCCATTGGACGAGTTCGATATTTTCGCAATCGCAGCGTACATCGCTGCGATTTGCGTTTGTTAGGCCTATTTTTGTTTAGTGTAATTTCATGACCATCACCGAGAGTTATCACCAGGCGCTACAGGCCAAGGGCTACGAGGCTGACGCTGCACAAGAAAACGCAGTGGCCTCGTTGCAGCGTTTGGCAGATGAAATTCAAAACTATGATGCGGCCAGGCAATCCCTGGTCAAACGCTGGTTTTCCAAACCTGAGCCTCCACGCGGGATCTATCTATGGGGGGGTGTGGGCCGCGGCAAAAGCTTTCTCATGGATTTGTTTTATGAAAATATAGCCATCGAGAAAAAAACACGCTTGCATTTTCACGAGTTTATGCGCGGCGTCCATCATGCCCTAAAAGAGTTAAAGAGCCAATCTGATCCGTTGGATGCAGTGGCCAAAGATTTATCCGAACGCTATCACCTGATTTGCTTTGATGAGTTTCATGTCTCGGATATTGCCGATGCCATGATTTTATACAATCTGTTGCAGGCGTTATTTCACCATGAGGTTTGCTTTATCATGACCTCTAACTATGCACCAGATACTTTGTACCCTGATGGCCTACACCGCGAGCGTTTATTGCCTGCCATCGATCTGATCAAAGAGCGTATGGAGGTCATCAACGTTGATGCAGGGGTGGACTATAGAGTCAAAACTCAGGCGCTCGAGCAGGTGTATTATCACCCTCATGATTCCCAGGTAGAAGAGCGTTTACAACGTTTATTCAACCACCTCAGTGGGGGCCATACGCTAGGTAATCAACTAGAAATTGAAAACCGCGTCCTAGACAGTAAAGGGCGGGGCAATGATGTGGTGTGGTTTGATTTTGCGACTTTGTGCGAGACTGCGCGTTCACAAAATGATTATCTAGATTTAGCTCAGCGTTTTAAATACGTTATTCTTAGTGAGGTTCCGCGCATGGAGGCTCGCAATGCATCCGCTGCCCGTCGCTTTACTTGGTTGGTGGATGTGTTTTATGACCATAATGTACGGCTGATCATATCGGCCGAGGCCGGGCCTGACGAGCTCTATACCAAGGGGCCTTTCGCTAATGAGTTTAGCCGTACCGCCTCACGCCTGCACGAGATGCAAACCCGTGCTTACCTGCATGCGCAGCAACGTGCCGCAGCCACTTTCTAATCACTAATGTCGACTCGTGACATCTATCCTTAATACGCAGCCACAGAGAATAAACAGATTATGAAAAGAGTTTTAACTGGTATTACACCCTCTGGTATTCCTCACTTAGGTAATTACGCTGGGGCCATCCGTCCAGCCATAGAGGCCAGCCAGGCGCCAGGGGTAGATGCTTTCTATTTCCTGGCCGATTATCACGCTTTGGTCAAATGCGAGGATGCTAGTCGCGTAGCTCGTTCGCGGCTGCAGGTCGCTGCCACTTGGTTAGCGGCCGGTTTAGATGTCGACCGTGTGACCTTTTATCGTCAGTCTGACATCATCGAAATACCAGAGCTGTGTTGGTTGCTGACATGCCTGACCCCCAAAGGTTTGATGAACCGTGCTCATGCTTACAAGGCTTCAGTCGATGAAAATCTAGCCAAAAACAATGAGCCCGACGATGGGGTCAATATGGGGTTATTTTCTTATCCTATCCTGATGGCTGCCGATATTCTCATTTTCAAAGCAAATAGCGTTCCTGTGGGCCGTGATCAAATACAACACATCGAAATGGCGCGCGACATTGCTCAGCGATTTAATCATATGTACGGACAGGGCCAGCAGCTTTTTGTGCTGCCGCACGAACAGATCGCCGAGCACGTAGCGACTTTACCCGGGCTCGATGGTCGTAAAATGTCTAAAAGCTACGACAATACAATTCCTCTTTTCGAGGGCGATGAGCGTGATCTCAAAAATGCTATCCAACGTGTAGTGACTGATTCGCGTGGTCCGGGCGAGCCCAAAGATCCCGACGACGCGCATTTATACGCTATTTTCAAAGCTTTTGCTGCACCGCAGCAAAGCCAGGAGTTTGCTCAAGAATTACGTGATGGACTTAGCTGGGGTGCCGCCAAGGAACGTCTTTTTGAACTGGTCAATGAGCAGGTCGCACCGATGCGCGAGCGTTATCACGAGCTCATTGCTCAGCCACAGATAATCGAAGACATATTGCAGGCAGGGGCTAAAAAGGCACGCAAAATTACGCGCCCATTTTTAGAAGAGCTGCGTCAAGCCGTCGGATTGCGTCCTGCTACATTAAGTCAGGCCGTGCCCGCAGAAGAAAAGCCAGCGGCTAAAAAGCAACCCCGTTGGGTGACCTTTAAAGAGGATGATGACTTTTTTATTCGTTTATTAGACCCGGCAGGTGAAACAGTGTTTTTATCAAAACCTTTTGCTGCGCCTAATGAAATGGGACAAGCCATGCGTGCTTTGCAAAAAGGCGAATTTGAATTACAGGCTGCCCAGAATAAAATTATTCTCAGTATAGATAAAAAAGCAATTGCGACTTTAACTCAAGAGCAAGGGGAATTAGTACGCCAATATTGTTTGGATTAAAATGCAATCTTATCCTTTTCAGAGCTTTAGAGCATAACAGTTGCATTAAATAGCTACTGACCCTTTGCAAAAAACCTGATATATAAAAGTAAACAGCACAAAGCTTATAACTGGTATTTCAATCGGTTATAAGCTTTTCTTTTCTAACAATTAAGAAAAATTAATAATTTGATTTCTCGTTCCGTGCTAGACTCGGAGTGTATATACAAGTGGAAACACTCATGTTTCCATATGATACAAAAGTGCCAAAAAGAAGTACCATCGGTGCAGTAATGCGCACTCAAATTTGCATAAGGATACTGTATGCGTAAAGATCTACCCTTTGAATGTGTAGCCATGGTTCTGCAAGGAGGGGGGGCACTAGGTTCCTACCAAGCAGGCGTTTATGAAGCACTTGCTCAGGTGGATTTACACCCAGATTGGGTGTCCGGTATTTCTATTGGCTCTATAAATTCTGCGCTCATTGCGGGTAATGCTCCAGAGAATCGAGTGCATGCACTGCGATCATTTTGGGAGCTCATCACAAAACGCTCTGAATATCGCATGAACTGGCTGAGCGCCTTTCAAGCTATCCCTCAGGCCAATATGGACTTCATTCACATCTGGCTGAACCAGATATCTGCCAGTGAGGCTTTGTTTACCGGGGCCCCCGGTTTTTTTACCCCACGCTTTTTTCCGCCCTTTATGAGCTTGCCCGGCACTGAGCACGCCCTTAGTTTTTATGATACTTCCTTATTGCGCAGTACGCTCGAGCGCTTGGTTGATTTTGATCGTATCAACAGTAAGCAGATGCGTTTTAGTGTCGGTGCGGTGCAGGTCTCTAGCGGTAATTTTGTTTATTTTGATAATACGACCCATACTATCGATGCGCGCCACGTGATGGCCAGTGGGGCTTTGCCCCCAGGGTTTCCCGCTGTAGAGATAGACGGAGAGCATTACTGGGATGGGGGTGTGGTTTCTAATACGCCGCTGCGTTGGGTATTGGATAGCAGCCCAGCCCAAGATACATTGGCTTTTCAGGTGGATTTATGGAGTGCTTCGGGGGATTATCCTACAGATCTAATTAGCCAAGAAATACGTCTGAAAGACATTCGTTTTTCCAGTCGAACGCGTTACGGAACAGATCAGTTCCGTAATAAACAAGGCCTGCGCCGTGCTTTGTACCATGTCCTGCAGGAACTGCCTGATGAGGTCCGCAATTCGCAAAGCCTTGATATGCAACGCCTGTTGGCAGCTGCCAATGACAAGTCCTACAACATTGTGCAATTGATTTATCGTGCCAAAAACTATGAGGGTAATAGCAAGGACTATGAGTTTTCCCGCAGTACGATGGAAGAACATTGGGCTGCAGGATACAACGACGCCAAAGAGGCGTTGGCGCATCAGCAAATCTTTGAGCTATCCAAACAACCCGATGGAGTGAGCACTTTTGATTTGCACACTTTGAAGCCGGAGAGTAAAGAATGAAAATCAATGAAGTTCGTGAAAAAGCTTTTGCGATGCCGCTGCACGACCCAGCCTATCCGCGGCCGCCTTATAAGTTTTATAACCGTGAGTTCTTTGTAATTAATTATCGCACGGATATTGAGCGCTTGCGCGCGGTAGTTCCAGAGCCGCTAGAGGTGGTTAGCGATATTGTGTCTTATGAGTTTATTCGTATGCCTGATTCTACTGGTTTTGGTGACTACACCGAAACTGGACAGGTTATTCCTGTGCGTTATACGACCCCAGAGGGCGAGGTCCAAGAGGGTGGGTTTGTCTACTCTATGTATTTGGATGACAACTCGCCCATCGCTGGAGGTCGTGAAATATGGGGCTTTCCCAAAAAACTGGCGTATCCCAAGATGCGCCATGAGCAAGAGACCCTGGTGGGAACCTTGCATTATGGCTCTGTGCTGTGTGTCAATGCGACCATGGGTTATAAACACCGCGAGGTTGATTTAAACAAAATAGCCCAGGCGATGACCAAGCCGGCTTTTATGATCAAGATCATTCCTCACGTGGATTGTACACCGCGTGTTTGCGAACTGGTCCGTTATTACCAGGAAGATGTTGAGGTCAAGGGGGCTTGGGAGGGGCCTGGGCAGCTGCAGTTGTTTGAGCATGCAATGTGCGATGTCGCAAGTTTGCCCGTGCGTGAAGTGGTTTCTGCCAGTCATTATATTGCTGATCTAACCCTAGGGCTTGGAGAGATCGTGCACGATTATTTGGCCGCAGACTAATTCCAAAACACTATTTATATTTATATTTAAATTGACAACTCATTTTAAAAGGAAGAGATATGGCTCGTTTTGAAAAACAAGTAGCGCTGGTCACTGGTTCGGCAAGTGGTATTGGTAAAGAGATTGCCGTCCGTTTTGCTCAAGAGGGCGGGATTCCCGTGATTGCTGATCTTAACTTAGAAGCCGCCCAGGCCACTGCCGATGCAATCAAGTCAGCGCACGGTGTAGATGCCTTTGCTGTTGCAATGGACGTGACCAATGAAGAGCAGGTAAACGCAGGCGTTGACGCCGTCGTAGAAAAATATGGCAAGGTCGATATTCTTGTCAGTAACGCGGGTATCCAAATTGTGCACCCTTTGGTCGACTTTCCCTACAATGAATGGAAACGTTTACTTTCCATTCACCTTGATGGTGCGTTTTTAACCACTCGTGCTTGCCTCAAGCATATGTACAAGGCGAACTACGGGCGCGTCATTTTTATGGGCTCGGTGCACTCTAAAGAGGCTTCAATGCTCAAAGCACCTTATGTCACTGCTAAACATGGCCTGTTAGGCTTGTCACGTGTCTTGGCTAAAGAAGGTGCCGCCCATAATGTGACATCCAACGTTGTCTGTCCTGGTTTTGTTCGTACGCCCTTAGTGGACAAACAGATTCCAGAACAGGCCCAAGAATTGGGCATTACCGAGGAAGAAGTCATCAAAAATGTTATGCTCAAAGACACGGTCGACGGTGAGTTTACAACTACTGATGATGTGGCTGATGCTGTGTTGTTTTTTGCCGCTGCTCAAAGCAATGTGATGACAGGACAGTCACTGGTTGTTAGCCATGGCTGGTTTATGGAATAAGCAATCTGCATCTGACAAGTAGTGACATTGCATAAAAAAGCCAGGCGAGAAAAGCCTGGCTTTTTGTTGGTGCTATTTGATAGGATTTAATCGACTTTGGCACCTGCCATTTCGACAATGGTTTCATAGCGATTGCGCTCATCGCTCATGAGCTCGTCAAACTCTTCGGCAGTAGTGGGCATTGGGGTGATCAATAAATTGCCAAAACGCTCTTGTACCTCTTCGGTTTGCATGCCGTTGGTAAAGGCCGTATTGAGTTTTTCTATGGTTTCTGCAGGGGTGCCAGCGGGAGCAACCAAGCCCCACCATGTAGAAATTGAAAACTCATCTAAACCGCCTTCTTTCATGGTGGGTAGCTCGGGTAAAATTTCTGAACGCTCGTCCGTAGTGACGGCTAGCGCTTTGAGCATACCGTTTTGAATGTTGGGTGCTGCTGTGGCCAGGTTATCAAAGGTAAAATCGACCTCGGCGGACAGCAATGCTTTTTGTGCTGGGGCACCGCCGTTGTAGGGGATATGCACAACATCAACCTCGGCCTGGTTTTTAAATAATTCACCCGCTAAATGCCCTCCGCTACCATTCCCGCCCGAGCCATAGTCGAGCTCACCAGGGTGTTCTTTGGCATAAGCGATTAGGTCCTCTAGTGTATCGATGCCCAATTTGTCAGCGTGCTCTTTGTTCATCACTAGTACGTTGGGCACCAGTACCATCAGGCTGACAGCCTCAAAGTCAGTCGCAGCATCAAAGGGCATATCGCTAAAGAGCCAGGGGTTTACAGCGTGTGATGCCAAGGTGGCAATACCAATGGTTTTACCATCGGGGTCAGATTTAGCGACATAATCTACCCCAATATTACCGCCCGCACCGGGCTTGTTTTCTACGATCACGGTGCCCAGGTCCTCCTTGACAGCCTCGGCTAACACACGTGCACTCACATCAATAGGGCCCCCCGCAGCAAAGGGCACGATGATTCGGGTAGTGTCCTGCTGTGCCACAGCGACCGAGCTCACGCACAGGGCAGCCATCACCCCCACGGTGGATTTCAAAAACGGTTTAAACATTTGTGGATATCCTTTCTTATCTACTTAAACACCTATAAAAGTCGGCTGTTGCTATTGTGCCAAATTTTGAACTTGGTTGCATGCCCAGACTTTCACTTACTTTAAAAGAAATGCTTTTAGGGAATCCGCTTTAAATGTTTATATGCAGGATTAGAGTGTTAGCAAGGCGGGTAAATTAAAAAGCTCAAAATTTTAATGGATACTAAAATCTAAAAGTTTGATAAAACGCAACATGGTTATTTTATTTATATATTAATTATTTCTTAATTGATGTAGCATAAAGTAAGTGCCTCTATCAATGAGGGTTGAGGCGGCATCAATGAAGGAATTGGTTCATGAAAGATTTAAACCCAAACCAGGAGTTAAAGCAGGCAGGTTTCAGTCGCCGAGAGATTTTAGGGCTGGGCTTGGCTGGGGGGCTTGCTGCCGCGGGGGTGTTGCCACGGGGTGAAGCTCGAGCGCAATCACTTTTATCAACGCAGGCACATATCGTGATTGTGGGTGCAGGGGCCGCTGGGCTCACCATTGCTAATCGTTTGAGTCAACGCTTGCAGGGCGGCAAGATAACAATCATAGATCAACGGGCCGAACACTATTACCAGCCTGGATTGTCCCTGGTTGGGGCAGGGTTAAAGCCCGCCAGCTATGTAATTTCAAAAACCAAAGAATGGTTACCCAAGGGTATTCAGCACATTAATCAAATGGTGGCTGAAATTGACCCTGAGGCCAAATGGGTGGCGACTGCTGATGGTCAACGCATTGATTATGATTTTCTGATTGTGGCGCCGGGGCTTGTTTTGGATAATGAGGCCATTGAAGGCTTCTCACTAGATTTAGTGGGCCGGGAAGGCATAGGGTGTCTGTATGCTGGCCCCGATTATGCGGTACGCACTTGGCAAGCCGCTGAGCAATTCATTCAAAATGGGGGCGTGGCTATTTCTACCCGTCCCAATACCGAGATGAAGTGTGCAGGCGCGCCGCTAAAGCATACTTTTTTAATCGAGGATTTGGCCAGTCGAGGGCCCCGTCCTACTGGCTATGAGATGCATTATGTTTGTCCTCAGAACACTTTGTTTTCTGTGCCTATCGTGGCAGAAAAGGTTCGTATGCTCTATGGCGAGAGGGGGATTCAAAGCCATTTCGATCGTACTTTACAGCGTATCGAGCCTGGGCGTCGAATCGCTGTGTTTAATCAGCCGATACAAGATCCTGAAACAGGCAAAGTCACCATGCAGACAGATGAGATGCCCTACGATTATTTACACGTGATTCCCCCCCAACGTGCGCCCGAGGTCATTCGTCAATCAGGTTTGAGCTGGAGTGATCGTTGGTTAGGGCAGGGTTGGGTTGCTGTCGATCCACAAACCATGCGCCACATTCAATACCCGGAAGTATTTGCATTAGGGGATGTGGCTGGGGTACCCAAGGGCAAAACGGCTGCTTCGGTAAAGTGGCAGGCCCCTGTGGTCGAGGCGCAGCTACTGGCAGCATTGCAGGATCAAGAAAGCCAAGTGTATTACGATGGCTATACCTCTTGTCCTCTGATTACGCGTGTCGGGCAAGCCATGTTGGTGGAGTTTGATTATGAAAATAATTTACTACCGTCTTTCCCTGGGCTGATCGCACCATTAGAAGAGCTGTGGTTGAGTTGGTTGATGAAAGTATGGGCCTTGAAAGCGACTTATCTGGCCATGTTACGTGGCAAAGCCTAATCAGGAGAGTGCGATGCAAGAATTAACAATTGGAACGCTGATTGCGGTTTTAGAGGAAATGTTTGGGCCCGTCCTGTTTTGGGCATTATTTGCTCTGGTGGTAGTGGTGACGGTGGCCTATTTCTATGTGTTAATACGGGATAGGGCGCTGTCAATAAAGAAATTTCTCTGGGCACAGCTTAGTATGCCCATCGGGGCAGTCGTGGCAGTTTGGTTGGTGATGAGCAGCACTGATTCGGGTTTTGTGGATTTAGGTGGGCCTGTGGACTTTGTGGTCTTGCTAGGGGTGGCAGTGCTGGGTGCGATAGGATGCGCTATTTTGGTGTATACCTTGCAATCACTACTGTGGCCTACTCATATCCAGAAAAAAGCCAAACCCACTGCACGGGTCAGCTGATTATTGGTAGCGATACTAAAAAAATGGGGGCCTTTGTGGCCCCCGCAGTTATTAAGGCGCTAACAATGCGTCTTTTTTATTTTTACCGTTAATTTGTAATTAATATGTCGCTGATGTTTGGGCCCGGTTAGCGCTTGAGTTTTGCAAAGGCCTCAGCCATGGTACCTTGTGGAGCACGTTCGGCGGCTTTTTTACGTGCCGTTTTAGGGCGCTGTCGTGATTTGGGGTTAGGCCGGGATTTGGGCGCCTGCTCTGCATTCGGGTCACGCATGCTCAGACTAATGCGTTTGCGCTCTAAATCGACCTCTAAGACGCGAACTTTGACGGGTTGCCCGACGCGTACGTGATCGCGTGGGTCGCGGACAAACTCATTGGCCAATTCAGAAATATGGACCAAGCCATCCTGACCCACACCAATATCGACAAAGGCACCAAAATTAGCGACATTGCTAATGACCCCCTCTAGCTGCATGCCTTCGGTGAGATCAGTGATAGCTGTGACCCCTTCTTTGAATTGGGCCGTTTTGAACTCGGGACGCGGGTCGCGGCCGGGGCGTTTGAGCTCTTTGAAAATATCTTGGACGGTGGGCAGGCCAAATCGCTCATCGGTAAAATCAGCAGGCTGCAAGGCATCTAGAGCCTGGGTTTGGCCCACAACCTCTTGGGCCGAGGCATTCAAACGCTGCAGTATTTTTTCTACTACGGGGTAGGCCTCGGGGTGCACGGCGGACGCATCGAGGGGGTTATCACCATTTGTAATGCGTAAAAAGCCGGCTGCCTGCTCAAAGGCTTTGGGCCCAAATCTTGGTACATCTAATAGCGCCTTGCGGTGCGGAAATGCACCGTTTTGTTCACGCCACTGGACGATGTTTGTTGCCAAGCTAGGTGTTAGCCCCGAAACGCGCGCCAGTAGGGCGGCCGAAGCCGTGTTTACCTCGACACCTACGGCGTTTACGCAATCCTCGACTACGGCATCCAGTGAGCGCGCTAGATTGCGCTGATTAACATCATGTTGGTACTGGCCGACCCCAATGGCTTTGGGTTCTATTTTGACCAGCTCTGCCAAAGGATCTTGTAGGCGACGGGCGATGGAAACCGCACCCCGTAATGATACGTCTAAGTCTGGGAGTTCCTGGCTGCCTAACTCAGAGGCAGAATAAACTGATGCGCCTGCCTCAGAAATAGTGATGTTGGCAAAATTTAGCTTGGGATGTTCTTGCTTGAGTTGTCGGACCAAGGCCTCGGTCTCGCGGCTGGCAGTCCCATTGCCGATGGCAACGAGCTCAACCTGGTGTTTCTCTATCAGCGCGGCGAGCTTTTTAATGCTGCCAGCAATATCATTGCGCGGTGCAAAAGGGTAAATAGTGTCGGTATCCACGACTTTGGCAGTGCGGTTAATAACAGCAGCTTTGACGCCAGTGCGAATGCCTGGGTCTAGTCCCAGTACATTTTTAAACCCGGCGGGCGCGGCCAGTAATAAATCGCGTAGATTTTCCGCAAATACCCGGATGGCCTCCTCTTCGGCCTGTGTGTTGAGATCACCGATGATTTCAGTTTCAAATGATGGCAACATGCGTACGCGCCAGGTCCAACGGCAAACAGTAGCTAACCATTGTTCGCCCGGTCCTTGTGGTTGTGTGACATCGACGGGCAAAGCCAAATATCGCGCAATCTGTACGATGCAAGGGTGGGGTTCTAGGGCCTCTTGTTCAGGGTCTAGTCCCAAACGTAGGCGTAGGATGTCTTGTTGTCGACCTCGCAAAATGGCCAGCAAACGGTGCGAGGGAATGCGTTGAATGGGCTCGCGAAATTGAAACCAATCGCGGAAATTACGCCCCTCGTCTTCTTTGCCCTCGATCACATCGGCATATAACCAGCCCTGACGCCAGAGATAATCGCGCAGGTGGCTGCGCAGGTCGGCATCCTCGGCAAAACGTTCGGCCAGGATGTCGCGTGCCCCATCTAATACTCCTTTGACGTTATCATAGGGTGACTCATCACCCACATACGGGCGCGCAGCTTGCTCGGGATCGACAGATGGATCGGCCAATAATGCATCTGCCAATGGCTCGATACCTGCTTCTCGGGCGATTTGCGCGCGGGTCCGACGTTTGGGGCGATAGGGGGCATACAGATCCTCTAATCGCTGTTTGGTTTCTGCCGCCAGCAATGCCTCGAACAACGGCGGGGTGAGTTTGTCTTGTTCTTGAATGCTGTCAATAATAGTTTTACGACGCTCTTCTAACTCACGCAGATATTCTAGGCGCTGTTCTAGGTTGCGTAGTTGTTCGTCTGTGAGCCCCCCTGTGAGCTCTTTTCTATAGCGTGCGATAAAGGGCACAGTGGCCCCTTCGTCCAGCAGGCCAATAGTGCTCTCAACATGGGCCAATGCGATGCTCAGCTCGTCTGCGAGTTGCTGGGCAATACGCTTAGCGTCGGGGGTATAGGTTAAATTAGCTACATTTGATGTATTCATGCGTATAGACAACGTAAAATAAAGGATTTGATGGTTATCGGGGATTTTACTCGAATCATCGTTTTAACGTGTTGTATTAATTTTTTTAAGTTGCTTGCTTATGCTGTCCGATGCTCTTGCTCAGGTCTTTTCCGCTAATGGCCCCCTGGCCCAAAGCTTTTCACGTTATGTGCCCCGGTCACAACAGCTGGGTCTGGCACAGGCGGTAGAGCAGGCCATCGAACAACATCAGGTGCTCGTAGCCGAGGCCGGCACGGGTACAGGTAAAACCTGGGCCTATCTGGTGCCGATCTTGCTTTCCGAGGGCAAGGCTTTAATTTCTACTGGCACGCGCACGCTGCAGGATCAGTTATATCACCGTGATTTGCCCGAGCTCTGCCAGGGCCTGCAGACCAGTGCCTCGGCAGCCCTCCTTAAGGGGCGCTCTAATTACCTCTGCCATTATCATTTCGAGCAGGCCGGGCTCAACGAGCATGCCTTTGAATCTACCCGCGAGGTCGAGGACTACCATCAAATCCGCTTATTTATGCAGCACACGGATACGGGCGACAAGAGCGATTTACCCGCTGTACCCGAGCATGCCTCTATTTGGTCCAAGGTTACCTCAACCCGTGAAAACTGTTTGGGCCAAGAATGCCCATTCATAAATGATTGCTTTGTTTATAAAGCACGTCGCCGTGCCCAAGAGGCCGATATCGTCGTGATTAACCACGCCTTGTTTATGGCAGATTGGGCCCTCCGAGAAGAGGGGGTGTGCGATCTCCTGCCGGATGTGCAGGCGGTGATCTTTGACGAGGCTCATCATCTGCCGGCGACCGCAACACGTTTTTTGGGCATATCTATTTCCTCGTATCAGCTGCGTGATTTTGCCAATGACCTCATCGTGCATGGGCAGGCACACGCCAAAGGGGTATCCGACTGGGCGCGTCACGGCGAGCAATTAAAGAAAACCGTCGATGGTTTGCGACTAGACTGTTTGGCGGTACAACACGAAAAGGGCCAAAAAAGCACTTTCGAAGATCTCCCTGATGCCGCGCAGGTAGATACAACATTGGCAGAGTTAATCACGCAAATGGCTGCTTTGGCGCGTAGCTTGGCAGCTGTCGAGGGGCATCATCCTGACCTAAAGGCGCTGCATCAGCGTGCCTTGGATTTGCATGGCCGCTTGTTCTTGTGGACGCAGCCAGATAGAGATGGTGTTTATCAGGCCAATGATTTACTTGACAGTGCAGCACAAGCGCAGTTAGAACAACCCGCAGTGCGCTGGGTAGAAAACACGGATCAAATGCTGCGTTTTCATCGCGCGCCGTTGACCGTGAATCATGTTTTTGGGCAGGCCAAGGCCGCCGACCAAGCATGGATTTTTACCTCGGCGACCCTGTCTGTGCGCGGTGACTTTAGCCATTTTGTAGCACAGCTGGGATTACAGGACCCTCAAACTTGTCATTGGCCCTCGCCATTTGATTATAAAAAGCAGGCTGCTTTATTTGTACCTCAGGCCATGCCGTTGCCGCATAGCCGCGAGTTTAACGCTCATTTTGTCGAGCAGTTATGGCCTCTGATCGAAAACACTGAGGGCGGCACTTTGGTGCTGTGTACGACTTTGCGTGCAGTGGATGATATCGCGACGCGTTTACAGCAAAAAGATGAGCAATCCGGCCAGCAGCGCACCATTTTGCAGCAGGGCAAGCAGAGCCGAGCGCAGTTACTCAAGGCTTTTGTCACCCATGATCGCGCAGTTTTAGTGGGCAGTGCCAGTTTCTGGGAGGGGGTCGACTTCCCAGGCGATGCTTTGACCGTGGTCGCCATCGACAAGCTGCCCTTTGCACCCCCTGATGACCCTGTCATCAGCGCGCGGATCGAGCAATGTCGTCGCGATGGCGGCAATCCGTTTCGCAGTCTGCAGCTACCCGCCGCAGCAATAGCGCTCAAGCAGGGGGCGGGGCGGCTTATTCGCACCGAAAGTGATCACGGGGTACTGATGATTGCTGATACACGGATTGTGGAAAAAGGCTATGGTCGATTTTTATGGCAAAGCTTGCCTCCATTTTCCCGCACGCGCAATTTGCAGCAGGCTTTGCCGTTTGTACGCCCTACTGCAGTACCCGATGAGGCTGCAGCGCCTGATCAGGCAGCTGAGCCAGCGCCAGCGTCTGAGGATGCGCCCACCCTGGATGCATCCTGAGGGCACAGCGCGCGCCTCTAGGGTGTAGACCTAGAAATGAGCGCTTGGTTAGAGCCAGTGAATGGGGTTCCACCAGTTCGTGGGCTCGCGTAGGCCTTGTTCGTAATAAATCGAATCAGGAAAGTTTTCATCCAGCACGCGTTTAGTGGTGTCGCGTAGGTCTTCTTGGCCCAGTTTGTCATAAGACAAATACATGATGTATAGGGCTTTTTCTGCGGCTGGCACCCCTTCGAAATCAGTGATCACGCGCTGGGCGCGGTTGATCGCAGCCACATAGGCGCCACGCTGATAATAGTATTGGGCGACATTAAGCTCATTTTCAGCAATGGTATTGACCAACCAGGTCATACGTAATTTGGCGTCATGTGCATAACGGCTATCGGGATATAGCGTGATCAGCTCGTTAAAGGCATCAAAAGACTCGCGCAGCCCTTTGGGATCGCGTTCACTGGGATCTTGGCGTGTGATATGCGCTAAAAAAGCACTGGGGGGCGTAAAAGAGATGAGCCCCTTTAGGTACAGCATGTAGTCACTGCCTGGGCTGTTGGGGTATTGGCGCTGAAAGCGTTCGATAGCGGCTAATGCCTGCTCGGGCTCGTCGTCTTTCCAGTTGACGTAGGCCTGATCAATCAATGCCTGTTGGGCCTGTATACCAAAAGGATAACGTGCTTCGATGCTTTCTAGGCGCTCGCGCGCATTGTTCCAGTTGCCTGCATCCATCTCGGCCCGGGCATCCTTATAAAGCTGCTCTGCGGTCCAGCCGGCGGTAGGATCTTTTTCTGGCTCAAACGTGCCGCAGGCGGTCAGCAATACAGCGCAGCACAACACACCGATACGGAGCCAGTGGTTTTTGATAGAGTTTAGAAATGATAGGGAGCTTAAGCTGTTCACGAATGAATTCCTTGTGGTGCAAAGCAAAAGTTTGGGCGACATGAACACAAACGCCATGAACTGTGTATTCTAAGGGATTATAGCGCCGAGATATAGACTATACCGATTTATACGGTCGCTGCTTTGGATTGCTAAATTTTATGAATGTTTCACAAAAATATCCAACCTCTGACTCTGTCCACGACATACAGGTGGCTAAAGGCACGCCAGCACAACGCCTGGATAAATATTTAGCCACAGTATTGCCTGATTATTCACGGGCACGGATCCAACAATGGATCCATGATGGAGCGGTGCGCTTAAATGATCAACCCGCGCGCCCGCGGGCCCGTGTACAGGCGGGTGATCAGATACAGGTACAAGTCCAGCCCAGTGCGCAGGAAAAGGCCTTTGTGCCCCAAGACATCCCTCTGGATATTGTGCACGTGTCCGAACAGGTGGTGGTGCTCAATAAGGCCGCTGGGATGGTGACCCACCCAGGGTCGGGCAATTGGTCGGGGACATTATTAAATGCACTGCTATATTATTTTCCCGAGTTAGAGCATGTGACACGTGCTGGTATCGTGCACCGACTAGATAAAGACACCTCAGGGCTATTGATGGTTGCACGCACCGAACACGCACGTGAGGTATTGATTAAACAATTAAAAAAACGAACAGTTAAAAGAGCCTATCGTGCGGTTTGCGTAGGGCGGACTCTAGCCCACGGAACAATACAGGCACCAATTGCCCGTGACCCTCGGGTAGCTGTGCGTATGTGTGCACGTGATTTGCCCGGTGCCCGTAGCGCACGTACGGATTATCAGGCGCTGCGCTACGGGGTAGTCGATCATCAGCACCAGGTCACTGAGGTAAAATGTAGATTGCATACGGGTCGCACGCATCAAATCCGCGTGCACCTCAGCAGCCAGGGCCACCCTTTGTTGGGTGATGGACTATACGGCGGGCTTAATACCCCCTATACACCACGACAGATGCTACATGCTTTCCAGTTGGGTTTTATTGCACCCGATACTGCTCAAGAGCTACACTTTGAATGCCCACCTCCTGCTGATTATCAGGCCCTATGCGAGCAAATTCATTGGACACAGGAGGTGCCTTTTGACAAACACACCGATTGATCATCACTGCCTGCCCCATAACGTTGTCAGTGGCCAACACATTCCAGGGGTCACTTATTTCGCCACCACACGCGATGCGGGGCGTAGCCAAGGGCCATGGTCGTCTTGGAATTTAGGTGCGCATTGTGGCGATGACCCCCGCGCAGTGCGCCAAAATAGGGCGCAACTACAGTCATTGTTGCCAGGGCCAGTGCATTGGCTACGGCAGGTGCATGGCACCGAGGTGGTCGAGCTCAAAAGAAATATGCGGCCAGCTCCGATTCCCATCACTGCTGATGCTGCGTTTACGCGTGATACTGGATGCGTGCTAGCAGTACTCACGGCAGATTGCTTGCCTATTGTTATCACAGACATCCACGCTCGGGTGCTAGGGGTTGCGCATGCCGGATGGCGCGGATTAGCGCAGGGGGTCTTGCAACAGCTGGCCGCACACATGCAGCGCTATACGGCAGCTCAACAGTGGCAGGCATGGGTTGGGCCCGCCATACGGCAATCTCATTTCGAGGTGGGCGAGGATGTCTACCACAGCTTTACACAGCAAACACCACAGGACGCGCAGTTTTTCCGCTATCTGAGACCCGGTAAATGGTTGGCTGATTTGGCTGGTTTAGCACGCGTGCGTTTGCAACGTAGTTTTGCAGGGCAGGTGATTGTGCACGATAGTCAGTTGTGCACTTATGCCCTCGAGGATCAGTTTTTTTCTTATCGTCGTGATCGTATTACAGGGCGCTTGGCGACGGTTGCCTGGCTAGACGAATCACGCCCAAACGCCACTAAATAGCTTTGAACCTCGTCATCACAGCCTTAGAATTTATTAGCATTATTTTATTTGTGAATTTAAAGCAAGTGGGGCTACCATGGAGTTTCCCCCATTGATACAGCCCATGCAGCCATGTAACATTTAAATTCATGGTTAAGAAAAATACAAACAGTGCCTGCGCTACGCAATAATTTGTTTTATCCATTGAGTTCAAAGGTGTAACGTGAATCAAAAAACAAACCAATCACATAGTTTTGAACCACTCATCGACCTGCAGGCAGCACAAAGCATACAGCAGGATTTTTTACAAAAATGGGGCGAGTTGTGCGCACAGGCCCAGACAGGTTCTTTGGCGCCACTGCGTTCGCGACGCTTTAGGGGTGAGGCATGGGCTAAAAATCCCGCTGCTTTGTTTCAGGCACATGCATGGCAGCTGTACGCTAATACGCTGCAGCAACTCGCACAGATCACCACCAAAAGCACTGCTATCCAAGATCGCTTGGCTTTTTATGCCATGCAATGGGCAGAAATGTGGTCCCCGGCTAATTTCCTAGTGACCAACCCCGAGAGTCAGCAAAAGTTTTTTGAATCCCAGGGGCAATCGCTGCTCAAGGGGTTGGAAAACCTAATGGGCGATATCCAAAAAGGGCGTCTGACCCAGGTCGACGAGAGTGCTTTCGAGGTCGGCAAAAATTTAGCCATCACACCCGGTGCGGTCATCTACCAAAACGAGCTCATGCAGCTCATCCAATACACCCCTAGCACCTCTGAGGTCCACGAGCGCCCCTTGTTGATCGTGCCTCCTTGCATTAATAAATACTATATTCTCGATCTGCAACCCGAAAATTCATTTGTGAAATATGCAGTTGATCAGGGGCATACAGTATTTCTAATGTCATGGCGCAATCCGATGCCCGAGGACGACGACGGTATTCGTTACGCGACCTGGGGTGACTATATTGAGCACGGTGTGCTGCGTGCCATCGAGATCGTCCAAGAGATCACCGGCCAAAAAAAATTCAACACCTTGGGCTTTTGTGTGGGCGGAACTCTGCTGTCATCAGCACTTAGCGTAGCTCAGGCCCGTAACAGTAGTCCCAGTCATAGCTTGACGCTGCTAACCAGCATGCTTGATTTTCATGATGTCGGGGTGATGGACGTTTTTGTTGACGAGGCCAGCACACAATCTTTTGAATGGCAGTTAGCGGACGGTCGTTTAATGGGGGCTGCACAGCTGGCTAATACCTTTTCCATGCTGCGTCCCTCTGAGCTTGTCTGGAATTACGTTACCAGCAACTATCTCGAGGGCGAGACTCCGCCTGCATTTGATATCTTGTATTGGAACAGTGACGGCACTAATTTGCCGGGCAGTTTCTTTACCTGGTATTTCCGCAATACCTATTTAGAAAACAATCTGGCCGTCCCAGGCAAGATCACCGTAGATGGTACGCCCATTGATTTCACTGTCTTGGATATGCCTACGTACATATATGGCTCCAAAGACGACCATATTGTGCCTTGGGGCACCGCTTTTGCATCAGTACGCCAGGTTAGCGGCCCACGTCGATTTGTCTTGGGCGCCTCGGGCCATGTTGCCGGGGTGATTAACCCGCCCGCGGCTAATCGCCGACATTATTGGGCCTACGATGATGATTCCCTGCTTGAAAAGCACGCCGTCCCAGGTGAATGGTTGGCCCAAGCGCCCAAACACGAGGGCAGTTGGTGGACTGACTGGGCCCAGTGGCTGGCCAAGCAAGGGGGTAAAATGGTCCCCGCACCCAAATCCTTGGGCAATGAAAAATACACCACTATAGAGGATGCACCCGGCAGTTATGTAAAAAGAAAAGCGCTGTAATTCACCTTTGCTAAATGAGCGCCTATATCAATAAAAGTCCCCGCGGACTTTACTATAAAACCTAAAATAGGAGTACTAAAATGAGTCAAAAAATTGCACTAGTCACAGGTGGCATGGGGGGGATTGGTACAGCGATATGTCAGCGGTTAGCCAATGACGGGATGATTGTCATTGCTGGCTGTAGCGCAGGTCGCAATTACCAAGAATGGCTAGACGAACAAAAAGAACAAGGCTTTGATTTCCATGCAATGCCAGCCGACGTGACCGACTTTGATGCGACCCAAGCCGCGATTGAAAAAATCAGTAGAGAGGTGGGCGTCATCGATATACTGGTCAACAATGCGGGGATTACACGTGATACCACTTTTAGTCGCATGAGTGTCGAGCAATGGCAAGACGTCATTAACACCAACCTCAATAGCCTATTTAATGTCACCAAACAGGTGATTGAGCAGATGGCTGACGCAGGGTGGGGGCGGGTTGTGAATATCAGCTCGATTAATGGCCAAAAAGGTCAGTTTGGTCAGACCAACTATTCAGCCGCCAAAGCAGGTATGCACGGTTTCACAAAGGCTTTGGCACAGGAATACGCCCGCAAAGGGGTGACAGTTAATACGGTTTCCCCGGGTTATATTGGTACCGAGATGGTGCGCGCCGTGCGCGAAGACGTCTTAGAGAAAATCGTGGCCTCTATTCCAGTGCGTCGCTTGGGTGAGCCCGAAGAGATCGCCTCTATCGTTAGCTGGCTAGCCTCTGACGAGGCCGGCTTTGCCACCGGGGCTGACTTTTCGGTCAACGGCGGATTACATATGTACTAAAGTGTTAAAGTAATATTAGTACCGCTTTAACCTAGAGGGCATATGACAGCATCTAACACACGTTTGATTAAAAAGTACCCGAATCGGCGACTTTATGACACTCATACCAGCGCTTATATCACGCTGGCCGATGTCAAACAGCTGGTGCTTGATCACGAGCAGTTCGCAGTCGTCGATTCTAAAACTGACGAAGACATTACCCGTAGCATCTTGTTGCAAATCATCCTCGAAGAGGAAAGTGGACAGTTGCCGATTTTTTCGGCCAATGCACTTGCGCAGATTATCCGTTTTTACGGGACTGCGATGCAGGGTGTGATGGGCAATTATATCGAGCAAAACATACAGGCGTTTATCGATATACAAGACCGGGTGGCCGAACAATCCAAGGGGTTATATGGCAATCAGCTCAGCCCCGAGGCCTGGACACAGTTCATGGCTGTACAAACACCAGTGATGCAAAATGCGATGAACACATACATCGATCAAAGCAAAAAACTGTTTGTTCAGATGCAAGAACAGATGCGTGACCAAAATCTGAATATCTTTGGACAGTTTCCTTTTACACCACCTCAAAATAAATCAGATAATTAATCACGGGTTATATTATTGATATCTGTTAGAGCCGCTAATCTAGCGGCTCTTTTTTTAAATTTTAATGTCCTAGATTGCTGGCATGTAGCCTGCCTTTGTAAACTGCAGGCCACCTAGTTAAAAAGGCCAATGCACAAAGTGTA
Source organism: Paenalcaligenes sp. (assembly GCA_035302345.1). Taxonomy (GTDB): domain Bacteria; phylum Pseudomonadota; class Gammaproteobacteria; order Burkholderiales; family Burkholderiaceae_B; genus Paenalcaligenes. Next base: position 35,975 of record DATGSS010000099.1, on the reverse strand, counting down.
ATATCCCCACAACATTTGTGCCTTTCTTGATATGCATCATATTGACAGCCGATCGGATTTGCTAATTTGAACATGTAGAGAAAAATAGTTACTAACGCAACACATAAAAACACTTAGATTTTACGTTTTCAGTGAGTGCCTGGTTATCAGGATGTGAGTTAGGTTTTCTTGGTAACCGTATGGTTTTTCTTGGTTTTACTGTTCAGGGGAATTTTTAGGGGAATTACATATGTCCACCTTTCGGCTTTCAGTGTTAGCATTATCGACCTGTCTGGCTTTTGCCGCCAATGCGGAATCTGTGCGCAATGTGCCTGTACAACCTATTCCAGAGGCAGAAATTACCGAGCCAGAAAAAGTCGAACTTGGGAAAATGCTGTTTTTTGATCCTCGTTTGTCACGTTCTGGTTTTATTTCCTGTAACTCATGCCACAACCTGAGCATGGGTGGTTCTGACAACCTGGTGTCATCCATTGGTGATCGTTGGGCACAAGGTCCCATCAACTCGCCTACCGTTTTAAACTCCAGCCTTAATATTGCACAGTTTTGGGATGGTCGTGCTGGTTCACTCCAAGAGCAAGCCGGCGGCCCTATCGAAAACCCGCTCGAAATGGGCTTCACCCACGAGCTAGCTATCGGGGTGCTGCGTTCTATTCCCGAGTACGTAGAAAGGTTTGAGGCCATTTATGACAATGCCGACTTTGGTATTGACGAGGTTACCGATGCGATTGCGGTCTACGAAGAAACGCTGACCACACCCAATGCGCCCTTTGACCAGTGGTTACGCGGCGATGATGACGCCCTGACTGATTTTGAGCTCGAGGGCTGGGAACTCTTTATGACCAGTGGCTGTGTGGCTTGTCACAATGGTGTCAACCTAGGTGGAACCTCATTCCAAAAGATGGGCGTCGTCGAGCCTTACCACACGCTTAACCCTGCCGAGGGTCGCGTCGAGGTAACCGGCGTGGATGCTGACCGCTTTAGCTTTAAGGTCCCCACACTGCGTAACGTCGAGTTGACGTACCCTTATTTCCACGATGGGGCAGTTTGGACCTTGACCGAGGCTGTTGACATCATGGGTCGCTTGCAGCTGGGCCGTGTGTATAACGACGAGGAAAACGCCAAGATTGTCGCCTTTCTCAAGACCCTCACCGGTGAGCAGCCCGAGGTCGTATTGCCCATCCTGCCACCCTCTACTGATGACACTCCCAAGCCCAACCCCTGGGAGGAGTAATCACAGGATAGTCAGAACTTTGATTAGGGTCTGATTATTAGTAAATCCAATAGCCACAGCGCTGTTCAGGCACTGTGGCTATTTTTATGACCACGAAAAAATTAATAAAAAGGATTATGATGGGATAAGACACCTCGCAAGGAGGAGGACATGCACAAGCCAACTGTACACCCATGGCATGCGCTTTACGCACCCACCACACCGGCATGTATTCGTCCTTTATTAGGCCAAAATCTGGTGCAAGTGCTAGATGAGTGCTGCCAACGCTATGCCACTCGCCCTAGCTTGTATTCTATGGGCGGTCAATTGACCTTTGCTCAATTACAAGGGCTAAGCCATGATTTTGCCCAGTGGTTATTGGCCCGAGGCCTGCAACCCGGAGAGCGGGTCGCCTTGATGATGCCCAATCTAATGCAATACGTGGTGGCCATGCTAGGGGTGTTGCGGGCGGGCGGTGTTGTGGCCACATGTAATCCGTTATATACCGTACGCGAGCTGCGTTTACTGTTTGAGGATGCACAACCTCGGTATGTGGTGATTGCGCGTCCTTTTGCCACAACCGCAATACAGGCCATCACACAAAGTGCACAGGTGAATTTTAAATATGACTCTAGTCCTGAGCTCATCATCACCGAATTAGGCGATCTACAATCCACCCCGCGGCGTTATTTGATCAACGCTTTAGCCTGGCTAACGCATGCACGACGCCGACAAAAAGCCCAGCATCGTCCCGATTCTGCGCATCATCAAGGCTCATTACCCAAGCAATCCGACTCGCCGCCTTTGCCCAGTCAGACCCATAGGTTTATGCAAGTATTGCGCCAAGGAGCGCGTCAATCACATGACACACCGCAGATCGCAGCGACTGATCCGGCATTTTTGCTGTATACCGGTGGCACTACGGGCCATCCCAAGGGCGTGGTGTTGACGCATCAAAACATGGTCGCCAATATCCATCAGGTATCCAGTTGGCTGATGCCCACTCTCAAAGCTGGCCAAGAAACGGTACTCACCGCTTTGCCCATGTATCACGTGTTTTCTCTATTGGGCAATTGCTTGTTGTTTTTATATCTGGGCGGCAGCAATGTACTCATTGCAGATGGGCGTGATATGGGCCAAATCATCGGGGCCATGCGCAAATACCCCATCAGTGCCTTTACGGGTGTGAATACTTTATTTCGCCGTTTATTGCAGCACCCTCAGTTTCAGCATTTGGATTTTTCACATTTTCGGGTAGTGATTGGTGGGGGCGCGGCAGTTGAAGAAAGTGTGGCCACCCACTGGGAGGCCGTGACTGGGCAGACTTTGTTACAGGCCTACGGGCTCACGGAAACGGCTCCCGCAGTATGCATTAATCCGCTCAAGGGCAATCATCAGAAAGCGGCTCTGGGTTTGCCATTACCCTCTACCGAGGTACAAATCCTAGATGAACAGGGCCTGCCTTTGCCCCTACATACCTGTGGTGAAATTTGTGTTCGTGGGCCTCAGGTGATGGCGGGCTATCATCGTGCCGATGATAATGAGGGCATCTTTACCGACGATGGTTTTTTTCGTACGGGTGATATGGGCTATATGGATGAGCAGGGTTTTGTGTATTTACAGGAAAGAAAAAACGATATTATTAACGTGTCGGGTTTTCAGGTTTTTCCTACAGAGATAGAGGCGGTCATTGGTAGTTTGCCCGAGGTAACCGCAGTGGCAGTAATCGGGGTGCCTGATGCTGATACCGGTGAGCGCATCCGTGCATTTATACAGCTGCGCAAAGAGGGACTGGCGGGTGACGGTTTTGGTGCCGAGCAAATCCGCCAGCATTGTCAGGCAAATTTAACCAAATATAAAATACCTGCCGAAATATGTTTTACGGATGATCTACCTCTTTCCCCAGTGGGCAAGGTTTTACGCCGCAAACTCAGAAATAAGCAGGATCATGCCCCAGATTAAATTGCAGTGTTGAGTAACAAAAGGAATGTCACTTTTTGTGAAATCACTTGTCAACAGGCAGGGCAGTAGGAACAATATCAAAAAATAGTTTTTAGGAAATTAAATGAGAAGAGTATTTTTAGGCTTGGCCATTACAAGTGCATTTACATTGGCCGCATGCAGCAGCCATGTGGAGAACAAAGACGAATTTATGGAACAAGCTAATCAAACAGCGCTCACAGCTTATGTATGGCATCTCGAGCGCGTTTCGCAACCTAAATCGGGCCAGGCAGCCGCCGCGGCCAATCAATCATCAGCAGATGAGGGCCAATCGCTACCCGCCGCGCCAGCAGAAATGCGCCCCTTTGATATCAGCTTTAATGATGATCGTGTATCGGTTGAGGGCTTGTGTAATAACCTTAGCGGTAGTTACACCGTGAATGGTGAGCGCATCAACATTAGCCAGATGATGAGCACGCGCAAAATGTGCTCTGACGATGCTGTGATGGCGTTGGAAAATTATGTGGGACAGGTCCTGCCCGCAGCCGAACAGTGGCAATTACAGGGGGTTGATACTGCCCAGTTAGCACAATCGACACCCACATTGGAATTGCGTTTTGCTAATGGCATGCGTTGGCAGCTCGAGGGGACCGCCACAGCCCAGACTAAATACGGCCAAGAGCCCGTCACCGAGTTTCTACAGGTAGATCCCCAGGTGCAAACATGCACAGACGGCTCGGGCGAGTGCTTGAAAGTGCGCCAATTGGAGTATGATGATCGTGGTATTCGCACGGAAACAGGTCCGTGGCAGCAGATACAGCGTGATCAATTAGAGGGCTATGAGCTCGACCCTAACTACAGCAGCATTATCCGAGTCAAACGTTTTATGGAATCTGTTGCTGATGGTGAAAACCGCCCCGTATATGTGCACGATATGACGGTGGAAACCCAAGCAATTGAATAAAGGCAATAATTCAATCCAGCAACAATTCAATCTGAAAATGATACTAAAAGGGTATTAAAAGGTCATAAAAAAGCCAGGTCCATAGGGCCTGGCTTTTGACATTTAGGCAGAGGTGTTTATTGGTACATAGGCCTTCTGTCGATGGCTGCGATTACACCACGCACAATTCGATAGACCACCCAAATGCCTACCACCAACAACACAATTAAGCCCACAAAGAAGTGCACCAACAATAAGCCAATCACAGCCCACAATAAACCGAACCAAAACGTACGGATCTGCCAGCGGAAATGAGATTCAACCCAGGTGTTCTTGGTATCGGCGCGTTTTACATAGTTGATAATCAGCCCAATGATGCCTGTAATCGCGGTGAAATATGACAGACCTTGCAGTACATAAACGACGATAGCTAGGGTACGCAACGAATCTAGTTGCTGTTGTGATACCCCCTGATCCAAAGCCGCGGCCGTGACAGGCTGAGCAGGTGTGGATTGATTTTGACCAGATTGATTGGGTTGTTGTTCCATAATTTTTACAGTACCGATTAAGCCGCTAAACCACGCGGGAAACTAAAAAAATAAAATAAATACAAGCCCTAAATCATAACGTACATCAATAAAACTGCAAAAGAGATATTTTTTCTAACTGTCTAGTATTTAGGGTGACTTATGGGGTATGGTTAAATTATCAACTAATAAGAAAGGAGGAAAAAATGCAATGGTATCTCAGCGTCTTACAAAAGTATGCCGTATTTACAGGGCGCGCACGTAGAAAAGAATATTGGTTTTTTCTTTTATTCAATATCATCATATTTTTTATCCTGAGCTTAATCGACAATATGCTTGGGACTTTTAACGCCCAAACTGGCGTAGGGGTGCTTAGCAGTATTTACTGGTTGGCCATTTTGATCCCCTCTATTGCGGTGGGCATACGTCGTTTGCATGATACGGGTCGTACCGGATGGTGGCTGTTGTTGGTCTTTATTCCTGTTATTGGGCCGCTGATCATTTTGGTATTGATGCTGCTTGATAGCCAACCAGGTACTAATCAATATGGGACAAATCCAAAAGGTACCTAATCAAATGGCCTAGTAGTTAGTCTATTTAAATGAAAACGTCTGAGCTTGATTATTAACCTGCTCAGGCGTTTTTTTATTGTGAGGTGTACGGGCGTTTAAATATAAGTCAGCGTGAACCAGATAACGAGTGGTATCACTGCCACTGAGAGGACGTTGCCGACCAGAACAATGCTGGCCACTGCCTGTGGCGAGGCATTGTAATGTTCACTGAGCAAAAAGTTGAGCACGGCAGGCGGGAGCATGGCCGACAGGATAATCATACGCTGCCATTCGGAGCTCAGTGGCAAGAGCCATAAAATAATAGGTGCGCTGATGGCGCCTACGGCCAGGTACAATAAATTCATCCTCAGTGCAAAGCCAATCTGGCTGACGCGATCATGCGCCAAACGCACCCCTAAACTAAACAGCATCAATGGGATGGTGATTTGACCCAGCATTTCAACACTGGTGCTGACAAAAGCGGGTACGTACTGTTGGTGTGGGGCCAGAGTTATGCCAAGCACAGCCATCCAGACGTTGGGGTTGCGTAACCATAACCAACGATTGCCCTTGCCCGAAAGCACCAATAAACCCAGAGAAAAATGCAATGAATTAGACAGGACAAACAGCAATACGATATCACCCAGCTGTTCGCGGCCGTAGGCTAATAGCATCAACGGAATCCCGACATTACCTGTGTTTCTAAACATGCCTGATACTAAATAGGCGCGGCGGGTGATCTCGCTGGGGCGAAAGGCCATGAGCAACACCCCAGGTAACACTATCACTAATATTCCTGCCAGAATTAAAGCCCAAGCACTGCTTGGATTGATAGGATGAGTAAATAGGGCAGAAAAGATCAATGCAGGGCAGAAAACATGGATATTGACATAATTGATAAAATCCATGTTAGGCGCGCTTTTGTTGCGACGGGCAAAAAAGAACCCAAGCAGCACGATGATGAGGACGGGCGCAACAATATTTACTAAGGTCAGTATCATTATTTTTGCTGTCTCGTTGTATTTTCGCCAGAAAAATCCATCTCATGATTGTATTGATTTACCGTACACCTTAGTAGAGCGATAACCGTATTGTTTGTTGACTGGTCGTTTTTTATACCTGTGATAATTAGGAGGTCTACATGAAAGCAATGGTTGTGCGTAATCCAGCCAGTTTAGATAGCATCGAACAGGTGGCACTCACAGATCCGGGGCAGCCTGGGCCCGGGCAAATTCGCGTGGCTTTACATGCCAGCTCTTTGAATTTCCATGATTTGATGGTGGCCAATGGCAGCATTCCTACTCAGGATGGCCGTATTCTGCTCTCTGACGGGGCAGGTGTGGTCGAACAGGTCGGCGAGGGTGTGACCGAGTTTGCCGTAGGTGATTCGGTCGTATCATGTTTTTTCCCTGGATGGTTAGCTGGCCCAGCGACCCCCGCAGTGACTAATTTTAGTACTACGCCGGGGGATGGTGTCGATGGCTTTGCCTGCACACATGTGGTACGCGACGCGGTTGCCTTTACACAGGCGCCCAGCGGGTGGACACATGCCCAGGCAGCGACCATCACAACCTCGGGGTTGACCGCATGGCGTGCGCTGGTCGTCGATGGTGGACTACAGGCTGGGCAAACAGTTTTATTGCTCGGTACAGGGGGGGTTTCCATTGCAGCCCTGCAGATTGCCAAAGCAATGGGTGCGCAGGTGGTGATTACCTCGTCTAGTGATGAAAAGCTAGCGCGTGCACAAGAGCTAGGGGCGGACTTTGTTATTAATTATAAAGAAACCCCGCAGTGGGGGAAAAAGGTCCTAGAATTAACCGCTGGGCACGGAGCAGATATCATTGTCGAGGTCGGCGGCCCTGAAACCCTGCAACAATCTATGCGTGCCGTCGCTGCTGGTGGGCATATCGCCCTCATCGGTGTATTGACTGGGGCAGATGGTCATTTGCCAACGCTACAGTTCATGGCGCGTCAGGCACGTCTACAAGGTTTAATTGTCGGTAATCGTCAACACCAACAAGATTACATCCGTGCTCTAGAGCAAAATAATCTTTTCCCCATTATTGATAAAAGCTTTGATTTGGATTCTTTGGCTCAGGCCTTTGAATATCAAACCAGCGCCCAACACTTTAGTAAAATTGTTCTCGAGTGGTAGGGCTTAGCATATAGGGGCTACGGCTGTGTGTTAGAAAAATGGGTGATTTTCCTAGGCGTGCAGCCGTAATAGTGCTGGTATAACAATGAAAGCATCACGGTAAAGTTTGACCTGTACATGAAAAAAAATTTGTTGCAGGCGCTCGGTATCCTGCTTGTTTCCGTGGTCGCGACTTTATTTCTAGAGTATTACGATGAGCAACGCATACAGGCGAGCCGTCAACAAGAAATAGAACAGCAACTACAAAAATTACAATCCAAGCTCCAATACGCCATCGCCGAGGTTATGGAAAAAAATGCATTGCTCGCCGAAAGATTAGTCGAGCAGCCCGAGGCCGTGGACGACCCAGAGGGGTATGGAATCATTAGTGACGATCTCTTACCTCCGTTTTTCCTCAATGTTACTTTTGCCCGAGATTATGTCGTAGTGGCGACCTATCCTTATGAGGGCAACGAGTCCGTCATAGGAACCAATTATTTATTTCGTCCAAATATCTTGCCCGGCGTTGAGCGCGCGGTCCAGCGTCGCGGCACCGTGATCAGCAGTCGAGTTAATCTACTTCAAAGCGGGCACCAAGGCTTTGTAATTCGTACCCCCTTATTCACCCCCGATGGCGAGCACTTTGGCTTTGTTTCTGTTGCTGTCGATCTAGAGCAAATACTAAAAGATATCGGTTATGACCCTTCATTGGGTTTCGAGCTACTAATCGCAGCTCAGCATCCTGATTGGGAAACACAGTTACTACGTGGCAATGCCTCTCAATTTGATGAGCTGCCATCCGGGGTACAAGTCAATGTTCCCGAAGGAGGGGTATGGGAGTTACGTGGCAAACCAATAAAAATAGATGCAGGTGGGCTCTTGCAAAGAGCAGATTACATCCGGCTAATCGGGGCCAGTCTGACGTTTTTTATATTGTTGGTATTTCTATGGCGTAGAGGCCTACTTAGAGATCTAAATATATTTCAGCGCCGACTTAGTTTACGGATGGCGTTGCTATTGGTCACCGTAGTGCCCATGGCTTTGTTATTTGTTGTGCTTGAGTTACTGAGTATTCGTAGTATCTTTTTGTTGTCCCAGCAGCAAATGAAAAATCAATCTCAGTTGCTCATGCGTCAGGTCAATGCCCATATCGAGTCTTTATTTGAAATATCGCGACAGGTGACTTTCCACGCAGATTTATTCCGACAGGGCATACTCAGCTTGGATAATGTGGGCGAGGCCCTAAGTTTTTTTACATCCCAGCTACGCATCCAGCCAGATCTGACCTATCTATCCTTAGCTACGCCCGAGGGTGAGTATTACGCCGCGGGTCGGGCACCTACCGGAGAAGACCGCAACTTGCGCATGCAGTGGGCTAACTCTAGCACTGGCCAGCAAATACACTTGCATTGGGTGGATGACAGCAACCAACCCAGTGGTGATTTTATACGCGGCAATACGGATTTTGACCCCCGTGAGACGGTTTGGTATCAACACGCTCTTGAAAATCAGTCGACCCGTTGGTATCCCGTATATCAGTACACAACTCATGATTCTCGCCAGCAATTCACCGGATTGGGGATAGGTATGTCGGCGCCTATTTTTTCACCACAGAATGAATTCCAAGGGGTTATTGCTGCTGATATTGCTTTGAGTGAGATTAGTAATTCGTTAGAAAAGCTCAGTCAAGACTTTGATGGCATTATCTTTTTGTCAGAAAAAAATGGACAAATGCTGGCTACATCGACTCAGGACCCTTTGTATTTAAACCAAGCTGTAGACATCATTCGATTGACGCTTAAGGATAATACAAACCCTTTAATTCGGCAGGCAGGTGAGATTATCGACAAAAGCAATAGTCTACACGGCAGTCAGTTGTTGCGTTTCAATGGGCAGATGCAATTATTTAGCTGGGAATATATCGATGTACCTGATGGTCCTGACCTGACTTTGGGGGTGATTATTCCTTCAGATGCTTTATCGGCTGCGACACACAAAATATGGCGCAATGCTCTGTATGTGACATGGTTGCTATTGGTGTTGGGCATGATATTAGCTTTTGCTAGTACAACTTGGATTAGTCAACCCTTGCAAGCGCTGGAATCTTGGGCGCGCAAACTGCGTCGTGGCCATTGGAACGAGCCGATGCCTGGAATCGGACCCATTACCGAGGTGCGCTCATTGCGCAATTCATTAGAAGAGATGGCCGAGCAATTGCATATCCATACAGCCGAGCTCGAACAATTAGTGCGCCGTCGCACCGAAGAGTTGCGTTTGGCCAATCAAAAACTACATCAGCTTTCCACTACTGATGGGTTAACTGGTTTAGCCAATCGACGTTATTTGGACGAGCGCGCCCGCACGTTGTGGTCTTTGGCGCTATCCAAAGAGCTGGGTATGGCTGTTTTAATGGTCGATGTGGATGATTTCAAAAAATATAATGATCGTTATGGTCACCCGGCAGGCGATCGTTGTTTAGAACACATTGCTCAGGTTTTGAAAAAGTACTCTCGGCGTGCTATGGATATCGCTGGCCGATACGGGGGCGAAGAATTCGCCATATTATATGTAGATCTTTCAAAGCAACAGGTCATCCAGTTGGCAGAACAAATAGTAGCAGCGGTGCAGGCACTAGAGCTGCAACACGAGGACTCACCTTTTGGTCAGGTGACAGTCAGTGTGGGTTTGGCCCACACGGTGCCGCAGCCTGATAGTAATGTCGAGCGGTTATTGAAAAAAGCCGATGAAGCCCTTTATGTTGCCAAGGCTACCGGTCGCAACCGGGTTGTCTATTAGGTAAGATAGACGGGTATTTATTAACTCTAAGGAGTCGGTGTGATGGCTTTAAAACTACAGGTGATTATTTGCAGTACTCGTCCAGGTCGTATGGGTGGCTCGGTTGGTCATTGGTTTGCGGATTACGCCCGGGCGCACAGTGATTTTGACGTTCAGGTGGTGGATTTGGCCGAGTTGGACTTGCCAATGTATAACGAGCCCAAACACCCCATCATGCAGCAATACGAACACGAACACACCAAAAACTGGGGTGCCAGTGTCGATAGTGCCGATGCGTATGTATTTGTGGCGCCCGAATACAATTACAGCCCCACACCCGCGTTGGTTAACGCCCTGAATTATGTTTATCACGAATGGAATTACAAGCCTTGCGGTTTTGTTAGTTATGGTGGGGTTTCAGGTGGGTTGCGTGCCGCTCAGGCCGCTCGATTACAGGTCACTACCCTCAAAATGATGCCCATCCCCGAGGGGGTCGCTATTCCGGGCGTGGGTCCCATGGTGGATCGTGATACGGGTGTATTTACAGCAAACGAGGCCATTGAGCGCTCAGCTCAAACGATGTTGGGCGAGCTCCAGGTATGGGCCCAAGGTCTCAAAGCGCTACGTGATTCACGCGACTAATTAATCAAATACTAAATCTATGCTGGCATTCCTGATTTTTGTAATCACCTTGGTTTTGGTGATCGCGCAGCCCCGCGGTTTGGGCATTGGTTGGAGCGCTTTGGGGGGCGCAACAGTAGCTCTAATGACTGGGGTAGTTCATTGGTCTGATGTGCCTATTGTTTGGGATATTGTCTGGGATGCCACTTTTACCTTTGTTGCCCTCATTGTTATTTCCTTAATCCTGGATGAGGCTGGTTTTTTTGGTTGGGCTGCGTTGCATGTGGCTCGTTTAGGGCGGGGTCGGGGGCCTGTTCTTTTTCCCCTGATCATCATTCTAGGTGCGCTGATTTCAGCTTTTTTTGCCAATGATGGGGCGGCATTGTTGCTGACTCCAATTATGATGGCGATTTTGTTGCGGTTGCGGTTCGCACCCCCGGCGGCACTGGCCTTTATCATTGCGACTGGATTCATTGCTGATACTGCTAGTTTGCCGTTGGTTATTTCTAATTTAGTCAATATAGTCAGCGCTAATTATTTTGATGTGGGTTTTGGGCGTTATGCCGCGGTGATGGTGCCAGTCAACTTGGTGTCCGTACTGGCCACGCTGTTGGTGCTGTGGTTTGCTTTTCGGCGCGAAATTCCCGCTACGTACTCGGTCGCTGCGCTCGAGGCCCCGCGGGCTGCCATTCGTGATCCCATGGTGTTTCGGGCGGCTTTTCCTTTATTGGCTGTGCTGTTAGTGGCCTATTTTGTTACAGCCCCTTTGGCTATCCCTATCGCATTTGTGACGGGGACCGCAGCGTTTATTTTGATGGTGATTGCAGGGCGTTGGTGGGCTGGCGGGCGGGGCGCTGTGGTTTCTGTCAGTTCGGCTTTACGCGGCGCACCGTGGCAGATCGTGCTTTTTTCTGTAGGTATGTACCTGGTGGTCTATGGGCTGGGTAATGCCGGCTTAACGGATTACGCAGTGGTCTGGCTCAATTGGCTAGGGCAGCAAAGCGCTTGGGTGGCAACGGTTGGTACGGGGTTTTTAGCGGCTATCGTCGCCTCTGTGATGAATAATCTGCCCTCGACACTGGTGGGTGCCTTAGCTATTGAGCAGGCCCAGGTCGCACCACTCACGCACGAGTTAATGGTCTACGCCAATGTGATTGGTAATGATTTAGGCCCCAAGTTTACGCCCATAGGTAGCCTGGCGACTTTGTTGTGGTTGCACGTGCTAGCTAATAAGGGCTATCGAGTGGGGTGGGGGCAGTACATGAAAATCGGCCTTTTGATTACGCCGCCAGTGCTATTGGCGACCCTGTTAGCATTGGTGGCGTGGTTGCATGTGCTACCCGCCCAAGGTTAGCGGTCGTGACTTTTTAAATAATGATTGGGGAATTTATCAGTAATCGGTCATTGGCAATTGGTTACCGGTTATTGGCCATTGGTCATCGGTTTATGCTTTATGGATTAAAAATCCAGGTTGAAGCCCAGTATGACGCGGTTGTCACGGATACCGTTTTCTACCGCATGTTTGCGGTTAGCGCCAGCCAAAAATAACGATACTGTGCTGACGTTATTCAGTTGATAAAACACACCCGCACGATAATCGATTTTGCTTTTTTCATCGCTGTCTCCAAAATGCTCGTACCCCATGCCCGCACCTAAGCTCCAGCGGGCGTCGATGGGATGCACGTAATCAAAGTTGTAATACATATCCTTGTTATTAACCCCCGAACGTAATCCTCTAAAGACCTCTAGGGTGAGGTTCTTGTACCCAAAGCTGGCAAAGATTTCATTGGAGTTCAGGCTGCCCTCGTGGGGATAAATGCTATGGTTGTATCCGGCTTCTAGACGGGCGTTGTCACCGATATCTATTCCGTAACCTGCCAGGGTATCTAACTGCAATGAGGCACTGCCAAATTTGCCCGTAGAAAACCAATTGCCCATAAATACGCCACTGCTGTGCTGATATTGCCAGGCGCCTTGTAGGGCAGGGCGAAAGTTGGTGTCCTTTTCATCCTGGTCCTCGCCGCGGTCTTTATAAAGTGAAACAGCGCCCAGTTCAAAAGTATATTCAGCGTGGGCGGACGTGGCGTATAGGCTGCTGGCCACTAAGACACTGGCCAAGGGTATTACAAATAGGGGTGCGCGTACGTGCATTAAAAACCTTTATTTAATAAGGGAAATTTATAAACCCCTTCTATGATAATAAATTCATCGCGCATCTACAGCAAAGAGGCTTTTAGGTAAACTAGGGGTTGATTTTTTACGCCACCTAAGCATGCTTGGCCTAAATCACCCATACAAATTTAAATTACGTACTGCATTAAATTACGTACCGCAAAGACGATGAATAGAAACGACGAATATGCTCTCTCTGAGGTGACCTTTCTAAATGTGCCTTTTAGGGAAAAGGATGAGGCCAAAGCCCTAGGTGCTCGTTGGAACCCCGAGCGTCGACTTTGGTATGTCCCAGCTGGGCTCGAGGTTGCGCCTTTTCAGCGCTGGCTGCCTGCCACTAAACAGAGCCCGTCATCAGCGACTACAGATACACACGCATCCTCATTGTTAAATGAGGCCGGACGCGATTACGAGGTCAGTGCCGAGCGTTCGGGATTACGCTTGTCGCAGTTGCTAGATGGGGTGTCCAGCGCTATTAATCAGTTGTTTCGTGAGGGGGTTTGGACTGAGGTCGAGGTCGTCAATGCGCAGCTGCGTGGTGATCATGTTTTCCTCGAGCTTTCCGAGCGCGACGCACAGGCCAATGTGATTGCCCAGGCTCGTGCTGTGATTTGGGCCAATGTGGCGCGTACCTTGTTACCCCGTTTCGAGCGCGAAACCGGCATGCAGTTGGCCCCTGGGATTAAGTTATTAGTGCGGGCGCGACCATCTTTTCATGCGCAGTACGGTTTTAGCCTATTTATTAATGATATTGATTTTAGGTTCTCGCTGGGGGATCTCGAGGCTAAGAAACGCGAAATTATTAAACGCCTCAAACAACAGGGGCTGCTCACCCTCAACCAAGAATTACCGCGTCCCTGGGATTATTATCGGGTGTTGGTGGTGTCTCCGCAGCAGGCTGCGGGGTTAGGGGATTTTCAGGCAGATGCTCAGCGACTGCAGACCTTTGGGCTATGTGAGTTTGTCTATGTGCATTCGCGCTTTCAGGGTGAGGGGGCAGCCCAAGAGATCCGCCAAACTTTATTAAACGCCGTGGATAGTCATCAGGGCTACTCATTTGATGCGGTGGTGATCATTCGTGGGGGCGGTGCTGTTAATGATTTGGCCTGGCTCAATGATTATGATTTGGCGCGAACGATTTGCGAGCTGTCCATCCCTGTGCACACCGGCATAGGCCACGAGCGTGATCATACGGTCTTAGATGATGTTGCGCAGCAGTCATTTGACACCCCTAGCAAGGTCATTGGCGGTATTTGGCAATTGATTCGCAATCGCGCCGTGACCTTGCAAAACAACTATGCTCAGGTACAACGCGGGGTGCAACAGTATTTATACGCCTATAGCCGCGCGGTAGAACAGAATTTCTCTACTATACGGATGCAGGCTAATCAGACCCTAGTGCAGGCACGTGATGGGGTGCAAACACACATTGATACTATCCGCCAGCAGGCACACGAACAACTTAAAATTGTGCGTGGGCAGATCCCGACCTTATTGACACAGGTCCAAGGCAGGAGCCAAGCCTTGCTGCATGCAGCGCGCCGAAACAGTCTAAATCTACTTGAAAACACCACCCTCAGCAGCGGGTTTATAGTGCGTCGTAGCCGTGAACAGGTCAATGAGCATTTACAACAAATCCAACGCGAGGCGCCAAAACAAATCCGTCTGAGTCAAAAAGAGCTGGCCGACTGCTTTCAACTGCTACAGCGTGAAAGCCACCGTCATTTGAATACCGCACGCCATAATGCCGTCGCGTTATTTCGTGAAATAGCCGGGCAGGGGCCCACTAAAACCCTCGAGCGTGGTTTTGCCTTGATACGCGACGCGCAGGATCACATCATTACCGATCCGACTGCCGTTCAAGTGGGGCAGCCGATAAAAGTCGAATTTAAAAAGGGCATATTGGATGCCCAGGTAACCCAGATCAAAACAAAACAGGCGGATACACCTGATACGCTGAATGACACATAGCGTATTTAGGAAACTTACTCAAATATGCAAACAACAGGAGCTTAATATGTCCCAACAAAGCTTTAAACAAGCCTATGAAACCCTGCAAAAGCACGCTGATACCCTGCGTGCACAAGACGAACCCAACATCGATGATTTATTGACGATCGTCACGGAATCGGTCAGTGCTTATAACGTGTGCAAAGAGCGCATCGATGCCGTCGAAGCCGCGATGGAGCAGGCGTTTAGCCGCGTCCAGGACGACGATTTTGCAGCTGCCTCTGAATCAGATAGCGCGGACCATGTGGATAGCAGCGATGGGAATGATGATATTCCTTTTTAACTGAGATAAAAGGGAAAAGAGCAACCTTAAAGCTTGTTTAGCAACCGTACCTATTTTGTAGCTACGCGTTAACAGGTCCGCATTTGCGGGCCTGTTTTTTTGGATGCGCTTACAAAGTGAGCAGAAAGTAGGCAGCAATAAAAAACCTCTCAGCGGTTTACCTGCAAAAGCAGGCACACCGAGAGAGGCCGTATTGTATATGTTTTATACATTCGCGCGGGTTTATGTCAATCGTAAGAGCGAGCACATGCTAAGAAAAAAGATTATTTTGTTAAGGCTCTTTAATATATGCTGTCTAAGCTTAAACAATAGATTTTTTCCGCGTTTTCGTTTGCTGGGCCAGGTCCAATAGGGGTTGGAGCGCTTCGTCACTGACTTCGAGCTCGTCGTAGTTTTCCACTGTGGCTAGCTCGTGGTCAAATTCTGCTTGGTAAATTTTAGCGGCGATTCCTTGGGCCATTTGGGTTGCACCCTGGCTGATGCCGGGGATATCGCCACAGATGCGTCCGACGCTGAGGATGGCTGCATGCATAAAGCAGTGTATTTGTGTTGCCAGTGGGTAATGGCTGTCGGGTCGAGCTTGAAAAGAAAAGTCTTGGTTGAGCTCGGGGATAACCCCCCCTTCGTGCGGTACGTGGGCAGCGATTGCGTCGGCCTCGTAAAACTGCAAATGCGGGATGATAGATTGCAGCTCGGGGCGTAGGCGGGGATCGGTACGATAGCCAGTGGCCAGTACGAGTGCGTCAGCGACGATGCCTTCTTGATCTGCTGCGTTGAGTGTGAGTTGCCCCTCTAGGTATTCGGCATGCTCTATTTCATAATTAAAATGAATATTTAATGTGCCCGGGCGTTGTTCTTCGATGGCGATAACACGTGCGACGGTGCCGCGTGAGGGGGGCGTAGCGTGTTGGGCTAAAAAGCCCAAGAGGGCTGATTTTTGTGCGGCAGTTAGTGATGCGTAACCGGCTCGGTGGCCTGCATGGCCCAGTGCTTTTGAATAATTAATATGGGTATAGCCCGAACCACGAATGCACAAATCTACATGTTGTGCCCCATGCTCTAGTGCTGTTGCAGCGGCATCTAGGGCAGAATCGCCGCCGCCAACCACCACCAGGCGTTGACCTTTAAAACTGTGTGGGTCGATTATTTCGCTGCTGTGATACCAGCTTTCTTTGGGCAGTTGTTGCGCCCAGGCGGGGATATTAGGCCCCCCAAATCCACCCATGCCTAGGGCTAAAATCACGTGCCGTGCATAGTGGGTGTATTTTTCCTGAGTGCGCTGGTCTTGGAAATGCAGTTGGGCGATAGGGGTAGTGAGTTCATCGCTACTGACACTATCAATATCAAGCAGTTGCTGTTGGTTGATGGCGGGTAGCTGCAGTATTTCTTTGTACCACTGTAGGTAGTCATGCCATACCAGTCGGGGGATACGATCTAGTTCTTGCCAGGCTGCTGTGCCGTGTTGGGCGGTGTACCAGGCCTGAAAGGTCAGCATCGGTATACCCAGGGCCGGGCCTGTTAATTCTTTGGGTGAACGTAGGGTCTCCATCCGTGCGAACGTGGCCCAAGGTCCTTCTTGATGGGGTTCGGCCACATCAAAAAGCGCTATGTTATGAATGCCCCGTAGCTTTAGTGCTGCCGCTGCACAAGCGCCTGACATGCCTGCTCCCACAATAATGACATCGTAAATGGGCTGGCCTTTGTGCATGCGGGCAGGCGGCCAGTTGGCTTCGGGTAAACGCAGTAAAGACAGGTGGTAATGCAGTTGCTGTTCTAAATCGTTTAAAGAGTGTATCAATGTCATGGTTCAATCTTATGGGCTGGGATAGTGACGGACGGTATTTAGATGCGCTGTGTCAACGGGAATGGAAAACGGGCGATCGCCTGCATGAGGCGCTGCGTGTAGGGGTGACGCGGCGCCGACCACTGGGCATTTTCAAAATGGTGGGTGTCGACGATCTGCCCCTCGTGCATGACCAATAACCGATCGGATATATAGCGCACCACAGCCAAATCATGCGATATAAATAAATACGATAAGTTGAATTCCTTTTTGAGTCCAACAAAAAGGTCCAATATGCGTTCTTGAATAGACACATCCAGGGCCGAAACAGGCTCATCGCAAATCAGCAGTTTGGGTTGTAGCAGTAGGGCGCGTGCAATGGCAATGCGCTGTCTTTGACCCCCGGAAAATTCATGGGGGTAGCGCTTTAGGCTTTGGGTGCTCATGTGAACGGCATCCAGCATGTCGTGGCTATGTTTGAGTCGTTGACCACGGTTGCGCTGGGGAAAATGCAGGCGCTGTAATTGGTCGAATAGCTTGCCAATAGAGGTGCGTGGATTTAATGATCCATAAGGATCTTGGAACACCATTTGGATACGCGGTCTCAGGGACTGCAAGGCTGCTCCTTTAGCGGCTGACAAAGACTGCCCTTGAAAATGGATTTCGCCCGCGTCGGGTTCGTGCAAACGCATGATCAAACGGCTCAGGGTGGATTTCCCACAGCCCGAGGCACCGACTAGTCCCAGAGTCTCGCCCGTGTATAGATTAAAGCTCACCCCATCAACAGCACGCCGCACTTGGTTTTTTTGGGAAAAGGTTTTGTGCAGCTCGCTGACTTGCAAAAGGGGCGGGACGCCAACAGCCGTGTTAGGCCCGTGTGGTTGGCTGTTATCTAGGTCTGCGGTATTTGCGGGGTGGGTATCCAAACCCGACTGTTGATAATGCAAATTGAGCTCAATGGGTAAAGTGGCCTTGATTAATTGCTGTGTATAGCCGGCCTGAGGATATTGTAATACCTGCGCGGTACGGCCCTGCTCAATGATGCGCCCCTCATGCATGATTACAACATGATCGCTACGTTCGGCTACGACCGCTAGATCATGACTAATCAAAAGCATAGCCATATTAGATTCCTGCTGTATTTTATGCAGTAAATCTAGGATCCCTTTTTGGGTAATCACATCCAGTGCGGTGGTGGGTTCATCAGCCACCAACAGACGGGGCTCGCAGGCAATGGCCATGGCGATCATGACACGTTGTCGTTGCCCTCCTGACAGTTGATGTGGATAACGATGCATCAATATTTCCGGCTGGGGTAATTCGACCTGTTCTAAACACTGTAGTATTCGGGCTGTACGTTGTTTCTTGCCCAGCTGGGTATGGGTTTTTAGGACCTCATCAATTTGGGTATGGATGCGCAATACGGGGTTAAGGCTACTGAGGGGTTCTTGGAAAATAACCCCAATATCACTGCCCTGATAGGCGCGTAACTGGGCAGGCCGCAAAGACAATAGGTCCGTGCCTTGGAAATAGGCTTCCCCCTGCACATGGGCATTGCGTGGCAAAAGCCCGCACAGCGCTAGGGCAGTGGTGGTTTTGCCTGATCCTGATTCGCCCACCAAAGCCAGCGTTTGCCCCTGTGCCAGACTAAAATTCATGGGTTCAACCACTGTTTTACGGCCGTAGCGAACGGTTAGGTCTTGGACCTGCAGTAAAAAGTGATGCTTTTGATGAGCCGCAGTATCTATCGCCTGGGTAAGTTCACCATGTGGTCTGTCACCCAATGAGAATCGTACTGGAAATACACCGTTGGCTGATAAAGGGTGCCCACCCATACTGTTGGTGCAGTGCAGACTAAACTCGTTGTCGGGGGTTAAAGCGGTCATTGAGTTGATCTCCCAAATGATTAAATGCCAGCACTGTAAATGCGATGGCCACTCCTGGAATGGCGGTCAAATACCACGCCGAGCTGAGCTGCTCGCGGCCACTGCTGATCATGGCCCCCCAGCTAGCTACGTTAGGGTCGCTGAGCCCTAAAAAGGCCAGACCGGATTCCATCAAAATGGCATGTGCAATCAGGATGGAACTGCTCACGATGATGCTGGGTAATGCATTGGGCAGGATCTCGCGAGTCATGATATGACGATGAGAAAACCCCGCACAGCGGGCAGCCTGTATGAACTCTAGCGCCTTGATGCGGCGGCATTCGGCCCGCGTTAAACGAGCTATTTCAGGCCAGGAGGCCAATCCAATAGCCAAAATGATGGTGGACAGGGTGGGGCGATAAATCGTAACGAGCACGATCACCAACAAGAAAGCAGGGATCGTTTGAAAAAGCGCTGTGAGGCGATTCAGGCCCTGCTCAATCCAGCCTCCAAAGTAGCCCGCACACAGACCGACAGTCATGCCGACACTCAGACTGATGGTGGCTGCTCCTACCCCAATGAATAATGAGGTACGCGCGCCGTACAATAACCCAGCCCATACATCACGACCCATGGAATCTGTCCCTAACCAGTGAGCCGCATCCTGCCAGGGACGTAACAAGGGCATACCAGCCATATCCAGTGGATCGTGCACGGTCAGCCATGATGCACAGGCGGTGAGGGCTAAGATCACTAATAAGATGAGCAATCCATTTAGTTGCATTACCGTGTGCAGGACTGAGCGCGGCACTGCAGATAACGTGCTCTTTAGTATGGGTGTTGCTTTGACAGGGCTAGACAGTGAACGCGTATAAGTATTCATGAATATTATTCAGTGCGAATTCTAGGATCGAGCCATTGCTGAAAGACATCGATCACAATGTTGATAATCACGACGACCAGTGAGGAAAGCAGCAAAATGCCCAGCAGTAATTGAAAGTCTCGGGTCATTACAGCCTGCAGGGTGAGGCGGCCAATGCCGGGCCAGGCAAAAACAGTTTCGGTCACAGCTGCGCCGCCAAACAATGCCGCAAAATGCACCCCGGCCATGGTACTGACGGGGATGAGGGCATTGCGCAGGCGATGAAACCACGTAATTCGCCACGGGGCCAGCCCTTTGGCGTGGGCGGTGCGGATATATTCTGCATCTTCGATATCGAGCAGACTGGCGCGGGTTAATCGTGCATAGACAGCGATGAAAAATGTGGCCACTGTCAGGATGGGCAAAATGGCATGTCGGAGGCGGTCATGGATCCATGACCAGCCGCTCAGATTGCTATCGATGCTGGCATGGCCCATGGCGGGCAACCAGCCTAATTGGACGGAAAATACATAAATCAGCAACAAGCCCAACCAAAACCCGGGCGTTGAATACAGCAGCAAATTAAATAATGACAGCACGCGGTCAGGTACTTGACGGTGAAAACGCACCATCAGGCTGCCCAGTACCAAGCCAACCCCAATAGCCAGGCTCAGCCCAGAGATCACTAGAAAAAGACTGTTGGGTAAACGTTTAAAAATCAAATCCAGCACCGGCTCATTAAAGCGTGGCGAGACCCCCAGATCACCGCGGGCCAGTTGCCCCAAGTAGTTTCCCAGCTGCTGCCACCACGTGCCCAGCAGACCATAAGCCTCGCGCATGGCCTGCATGCTTTCTGCGCTGGCACCGCCTGCCTCGGCGGCCATGATATCGACGGCATCACCGGGGACTTGTTGCAACAGAAAAAAGTTGATCAGCAAGATACCCACAATAGTAGGTACTGCACGTAGCGATTGCCTGCTGATGGCACTGAGAAAAAACCTAAGACTATCCATAGAGGGTATGCTTTGAGTAGAAAGCGAAATCTTTAAATAATATTTCTTTATTTATCTTAGGGTTGAGCATTTCTTTAAGCCAATACAATTTATATGTATCCTTAGACACAAAAATTCTTAATACTTACAGCTACAAGGTTATTCATGGGGATTTCGCCACCTATATTTACTGGCAGCGCACAGGCTGCAGTCAATGCTATCCGCCAAGGGGAACTGAGTGCACAGGCGTATGTGCAGCAGTTTTTGGATGCGCTCCAGGCGCGAGAGTCGCAGGTACAGGCCATGGCTTATTGGGATCAGGCCATGGCACAACGGCAGGCCGCCATGGTGGATACTCAGTTGCCCTTGGCAGGTATTCCCATTGCCATCAAAGATGTGCTTGATGTGCGAGGCATGCCTACTGCTTATGGGGCGCATGAGGTGTTTTGCCGCCAGCCTGCTTATGATGCCGCCTGCGTTGCTCGCTTACGCCAGGCGGGTGCGGTTATTTTGGGCAAAGCCACTACGGCCGAGTTTGCCTACGCCCAGCCACCGGCAACGCGCCATCCCCATGATTCCCGGCGCACGCCAGGGGGCTCATCCAGTGGTTCTGCTGCTGGGGTGGCAGCAGGCTTTGTCCCGCTCTCAATCGGCACGCAGACAGGGGGTTCCATTATTCGTCCAGCATCGTTTTGTGGGGTGTATGGGTTTAAACCTACCTTTGGTCGCCTGAGTCGGCAGGGGCTCGCTCCTTTTGCTGAAAGCTTTGATACGGTGGGCTGGTTTGGACGTTACCTAGAGGATATTGCTTTGCTGTATCAGGTATTGATAGGTGAGGTATTAAAAGAAACCGAAACAATTAATACCCAGCGACCACTTCGGATTGTGGTGTATCAGGGGCCTTTTTGGGCACAGGCCAGTGCTTCAATGCAAGCATCATTGCAGCGGTGCGCTGATTTATTGCGGGCCCGATTATGTGCCCTGCCTATAGATATGCAGCAGGTCAGTGCGCAGCATCGGCTATTAATGGCAGTAGAAATGGTGCAGTCTCAGCAGGCAGTGTTGCCCCAGTTATTCTCAGCATTCAGTCCAGCCCTGCAGCAGTTGATCAACACGGGCTACAACGCTGATATTGAGCAGGTTCGCGGGGCCTATATTGATTTAGAGCGCGCGCGTTTGCAGTTAGACGATTGGTTTCAGGAAAATGAGGTCGATGTGGTGTTGACGATAGGTGCAGCAGGTGCCGCCCCTAAAACGCAGACTCATACGGGCAGTTCGGCATTTAATTGTTATTGGAGTGCTTTGCACGTGCCGTGCCTCGGGATGCCTGTCGAGCAGGATGCCGATGGGATGCCGTTGGGCTTACAGTTGATTGCGCGTCGTCATTATGATGCACCACTATTACAGTGGGCTGAATATGTGCGCAAACGCCTGTTGGCACTGTCTGCGACGACAAATGCAGAGTAGTTTAATGATGGATGTGTGGTGTCTATGAGCCCATTTTTTCGATCATATCAGCGGTGATGGTATTTAAATTATTTAATCCGCCGGTGATTAAATACCAGCCATTGGGATCAGCATAATAAACCTGCCCCTTTTTAAAAGCCTGTGTTTTGTTTAGTGTCTCGTGGGCAGCCAAAGTGTCCGCAGCGGTTTTTTTGCCATTATTGATAGCACCGCGATCTACGATGATGATCCAGTCAGGGTCGGCTTGGGCAATGGCGTTTAGCTCGGTAGCATTTTTGATGGCAGCAGCCTCAGCTTCGGGGCTATCAGGCTTGGGGCGGGGCTGGGTTAATTCGGCAGTGCTCCGTTCGGGCAATACGGATTGTAGGCCGGTGAGCTCATAGACGTAACCAAATCGATCACCAGGTGCATGTGGGATGAGCCGACCATTGATGGTAAACAAAAGTATGCCCGTTTTATCCGAATTAATTTCGTAGAGTTTGGCGATTTGTTGTTCTAGCTGTTCCAGCTGTTGAGTCGCCTCTTCTGTTTTATCAAAAGCGCGCGCCAATTGGAGGGTGGATTGCTCAACTGAATTTAAAAAATTATTCGGATCAGTGATAAAGCTGACCGTAGGAGCCAGCTCCATAAGTTCAGGAATAGCGGATTCTGACCGGCCTCCGGCAATAATTAAGTCGGGATGCAGCGCCTCTAAAGAATCATAATCGGGCTCAAATAAAGTGCCCACTACCTGGCTTTGATTAAATTTTTCTAAAACACCCCCATAAACAGACTGGGGCACGCCCGCTACCTCAATACCCAGAGCGTTGAGGGTATCTAGATGGGACAACTCATAGCTGACAATTTTTTGAGGTGTATTTTCCAAGCGCAGGGTGCCCGCACTATGTTCCAGTTCAAAAGCATGAGCCGTCAGGCCAAAGGTCAATAAAGCCGCGCCTAAAAACGGTGTCAAGAAGGTATTGCGAATAATTCTCATAATCATTCCTTAAAAGAGCAAACTATAGCAGTAATTAATAGAAATTGCAGCCGCCTAGGAGACCAATTTGCAAACAGTAACGACAGAAAGTTGTCTCAATCATTACATGGGAATCGGGTGCGGATAAGGAGGGGTGATTTAAACTGCCAAAAGATTAAGCGGGCGCCCATATGGCGCTGTATCGACAGACTGGTCAATAGGAGCATCTGATGCCTGAAAACTTGAATCAAAAGTATGGATTAAATCCTGCACATAGTGAAATTGTAGCGACTGTTGGCTTGGCCCCGGTGGGTAAAGCATTAGAAATGGGTTGCTCGAATGGGCGCAATGCCTTGTATTTAGCACAGCAGGGTTTTGAGGTCACTGCCGTCGACAATAATCCTAATGGCATTCAAATGCTGCGCGAAATTATTGCCCAAGAAAACCTAAGTAATCTCAATGCCCAAGTCTATGACATACAGGATGCCAACCTGACCGAAGATTACGATTTTATTGGTTGTACTGTGACCTTGATGTTTCTTGATTCAGCCACAGTTGGGCCGGTTTTGGCCAATATGCAAGAGCGCACGCGTGAAGGTGGCTATAATGTCATCGTCTGCGCTATGGATACTGCAGAAAATCCTTGTCCTGTCCGCTTTCCTTTTACCTTTAAAGAGGGGCAGCTCAAAGAGGCTTACCAAGGTTGGGACATCATCAAATATAATGAAGACCTCGGTACCATGCATAATGGCGCAAGACTACAATTTGCAACTTTGATTGCGCAAAAGCACACAAAGAAACCCTGATAAAAATCAATTTTAGGAGACATTTCCATGAGGAAAACTGTGGGTTTATTAACCGGGCTGGCGGTATCATTCGGAATAGCGACTGCGACGCATGCGGGCCCTCGTTTAGACCAAATCATGGAAGAGCAGGTCATCCGTGTAGGTACGCCCGGTGACTATCGACCTTTTGCCATCAAGACCGAGGATGGGGACTACGAGGGTCATGATATCGATGTCATCACCGCCATGGCCGATGTGCTCAACCTGACGATCGAATATGTACCTACCAGTTGGCCTGATCTACTGGATGACCTACAAGCCGATAAGTTTGATGTGGCCGTGGGTGGCATTACCCGTAATGCTACTCGTTTGGGACAGGTCGACATGCTGCCGGGCTACGCCCCTTTTGGCAAGGTCGCTTTGGCCCGTAAATCCGAGGTCGATAAATACAAAAGCCTAGAGGATTTAAATCAGCCCGAGGTGCATGTAATCAAAAACCCCGGCGGGACCAATGAACAATTTGTGCTCGAGCACCTCACTGATGCCAAAGTTTCTACCCATGAGCATAATGCCGAAATTCCTGGACTGATTGCCGAAGGCAAGGGCGATATCATGATCACTGAAACCTTTGAGGCCTTGCACTATGCCAATGAGGATGATCGCCTGGCTGCCTTATTCATAGATGACCCGCTAACCCCCCAAGACGAATTAGGTTTTTTATTACCTACTGATGACGCCGATTTTACACGTGTCATGCGTTTTGCATGGGATCTAATGGACACGCGCGGCGATTTGGACCAAGCTAAAAATAATTGGCTCAAATAAAACCAAGTATCCGGTCATTTATTTAAGGCGGATACGCGTAATTTCTGAGCGCGCGCCCACCCGCATGGGTGGGCCCCAATATCCAGTCCCTTGGCTGGTGTAGACCTGTAGATCTTTATAGCGGTCTAGTCCTGCGACAAAGGGTTGCTGTAAACGCACAAAGTACCCCCATGGCCAAAACTGCCCACCATGCGTATGCCCTGAAAGTTGCAAATCAAAGCCTGCTTGGGCGGCCTCTTGCATACTGCGTGGTTGATGCGCCAACAGTATTTTGGCCCCTACATCATCTGGAGCATCTTTGATGGCGGCATGGGGATCGGTTGCCCAACTGCTATCAAAACGACCTGCATCATAATCATTCACTCCAGCCAGTAGTAGCTGTCCTTGTTGATAGGGCAGCACCACGTGCTCATTTTGCAGTACATGCATCCCTAATCTTTCGTACTCTGCAATCCACCGCGGTGCCCCTGAATAGTATTCATGGTTGCCCGTTACCGCATAAACACCCAGAGGCGCATCAAGATCCGCTAATAAGTTTGTATGTGGCCGCAACCCTGCGACATCGCCATCAATCAAATCACCCGTCAATACGATGACATCGCTATTGAGGCCATTGGCAGTATCAACTACACGTTGCACAAAATCTTTTTTGATAGTGGGCCCGACATGCAAGTCAGTAATCTGGGTCAGACTAAAGCCCTTAAGCTCAGGGGGCAGGTCGGGAATATTGATTTCAATCTCGACCACATGGGGTGTGCTTCGGGCATTAAAAAAACCGATCACAGTGGCAATGAGGCTAACAGCAATAATGACAAAGACGCTATAGCGCTTAAACAGGAGACCTGCCTCAGGTCCAAAGCGCGACCAGAAATCAGTCACCCCAAAGCCCAACAGCGTCACATCTCGCAGCAAAGTCAGAACAAATAGCCAAGAAAATAGACCCAAAAGAGTAAAAGCAATCCACGAGATTCGATCTTTTAATGGAGTGCTTTGATCATGGCGGATTAAAAAACCAGCGGTAATACCGGCGTACATCAAAAGTAGGCTGACCAAACAAGTGATCTTCCAAAATGGATTGGACCAAGCTGAGCTCAAGCGTTGAGCAACATATAAATGACCAATGAGGGTGATGATGGGTGGGGTCAGCAAAAAAAGCAGGCGGCGGTGCAGTTCCATAAAATGAGGCGTATCCAGGCAGAGGGGAAGATAGGGTTGCACGTTTTGTGCAGGCCATGTGCGCTGGCCGACAAGAGTCGTTTTTTGATGTCTCGTTATATATTAGCAAAAAAAAAGCCCAGCGCTTGGCTGGGCAACTGGAGAGAAGAATGTTGTTCTTGTTATTTTTATTGCTTTTCTAATCCAGAGAGCTCGACCAGATCGCGGTAACGTTCGGTTTCGCTTTGGATAAACTCGTTGGCCTCTGCGGGCTCCATTAGAACTGCCTCATAGGCCAGCGTATTCAAGGTATTGATAAATTCCTCGGTAGTGGCGCCTTCTTTGACGATTTCATAGACCTTTGCCAGGATTTCGTCTGGGGTGCCCTTTTTAGCCACTATGGACAAGTTTGACCGGATGACAAAGTCTTTCTCATTATCAAAGCTCTGGGTAGCAGCATCGGGAAATTCATCTAACGGTGTGTCCTGCAACACGGCGAGTGGGTTCACCGCCTCGTTGCGGGCGTGCGAAATGGATGAACCGGCAACGTCAATATGCGCGTCTGTCACACCGGCAATCAGGTCTTGGACTGCTGGTGGAGAGCCTCGGTAGGGGATAATTTCAAAATCGAAATCATTTTCCTGGCGCCATTTTTCCAAAGCTAGGTGAGCAGCACCGCCAATAGTATTAATACTGATGGACACCTCGCCGGGATGATCGACGATGTATTGTTTAAAGGC
Organism: Paenalcaligenes sp.; assembly: GCA_035302345.1. Lineage (GTDB taxonomy): Bacteria > Pseudomonadota > Gammaproteobacteria > Burkholderiales > Burkholderiaceae_B > Paenalcaligenes. Next base: position 9,379 of record DATGSS010000099.1, on the reverse strand, counting down.
CTCAAAATCCGCAAAGCGGTCGTCATTTTTCACAATTAACCAGTGAGGGTAGTTGTTGAGCACGGTGACAGGGACAAAGTCGTCCTCAGCATAAGGCAGCTCTTCAAAGAGGTGATGGTTAACATTCAGGGTGTTATCACTGGCCATGAAAAAGGTGTGACCATCGCTGGGCTCACGCAGCACTGCACGGGCTCCGGGTATCGTCGCACCGCCCGAGATGTTTTCCACAATAGCTGTGGTGCCTGTGGCATCTGTGATGACTTTGGCTACCAAACGACCCATGATGTCGGCTGATCCACCAGGAGGATAGGGGACAACCACAGTAATGTTCCGATCGGGCCAATCGTCTAAGGCTGCTGCCTGCGCAGGTGCCAATAGGGCCGCTCCGACCATGACTAATCCTAAACCTATTTTTTTGATCACGGGTGTTCCTCCAACGATATGTTGCTTTTGATGTAATAACTTTAAAACCAAGAGATTAAACTTAGAATGGGTGTATTTTATAGCCACCCTAGAAAAACTGGAACTATAGGTATCGCTTTATGCACACCAGATGAACGCTTGTTACTTATCGTGCTCAGGGTTAATTCCATATGGCTATTAGTAATCAAGACCTTTAGTATTGATCAGACAATAGTTTTACAATGTCGCGTCGGTGTGTTTTTAAGCGTGAATGGAATAAAACTCCAAATAACCGAACGACGCAGTCAATAAATTAAGATTTTTATTTTTTGATCATCATAGTCTTGCTCTCTGTTGGTCTTTAGTGAATAAGGACAAGTATGCTCAGCCAAAAAGAACAGCGTTATTTCGAGGATTTTAAGATCGGCGAGGTGTTTACACTGCCATCACGAACAATGACCGAGGCATTATTTGCGGCATTTCAGTTAGCCAGTGGTGATAATCATCCTATCCATTATGATGTAGAATATTGTCGTCAAAAAGGTTTTGATCATATGTTGGCGCATGGGTTTCAGGTGGTGATTCAGACCGCGGCTGGGGCGGGGCTATTCCCGCATATGGTGAATGAGTCTTTGATTGCATTTTTAGAGCAGGGCAGCCGCTTTCTCAAGCCCGTTGTCGCCGGTGATACGGTGTATCCGCGTTTAGAGATCGCCGAGCTCATACCCGGCAACACGACAGGGGTGTTGGTATTTAAAACCTATGTCGAGAATCAACGTCAGGAATTGGTGATGGATGGCTTTCACAAATATTTATTGAAAAAACGTCACCCCAGCTAATCACAAAGGATGAATTAAATAATGTGTACTTCGCTGCTTTATATGGATGCTAATAATCGTCCTTATGTAGGCCGTACTCTAGAGCTAAGTCTCGAGCTACCTTATTTGGTGGCTCGTTTTCCCAAGGACAGTAAATACGAGTCCCAGGTCGAGGGGTTTCCTGCTTTGCAGTGGACGACGCGTTATACGGTGTTGGCCATAACTATGCCCACCAGCGTACCGCAGCCTGGTGCTCGGCCGGACCAAGCCGATCTAAAGGTTATCGAGGGAATGAACGAGGCAGGGCTGTGTTTTAGTGTGCAGTCTTATGGTCCAGCGGGTGGCCCACAGCCTGATCTGGATTCATCCCAGGCTGCGTTGTCGGCGACTGATTTGGGGACATATTTATTGGGTCAGTGCGGTACAGTGATCGAGGCCAAGGCAGCGTTAGAGCATTTGCAGGTAGCGGTCGAGCCGCTGGCTATATTGGGCGGTTTAGAGACCCCATTTCATTATGCATTGCATGATGCTCATGGCCAGAGCATGGTCATCGAGTTTCATAAAGGGGTGCGTACCGTTTATGACAATCCAGTTGGGGTATTGACCAATGCCCCGCAGTTTTCATGGCATCTGACCAATCTAAACAACTACACCTTTTTGAGCAATGTAGATCACTCACATGCCCAGTTTATGCAGTATCAGGCCGTGCAGCCGGGCGCGGGTATTGCTAAAGCAGGTCTGCCAGCCAGTGATACATCGCCAGATCGGTTTATACGTGCTGTGTATTATGCGCATTTTGCAGAAAAGCTGGCTGATGCCGACCAGGCAGTGCAAATGGTCGCGCATATTATGAATAATTTTGATAGACCGCGGGGCATAGCTATTGATCCACCGGAATCTGGCAGTGCGCATTTGCAGGTAGCAGGCACGACCAGTGAACAGGTGCCGACCGAATTCACCAGCTGGACCACCATCAGTGATATTGATCGGCGTCGTTTATATTTGCGGGGTAGTGGCGGGATGAGCTATGTGTTTTTAGATCTGCAGGCGCAGCTAAAATCGCGTAGCTTTGTGGTGTGCCCCATGGCCAGTCTGCTCACCACGCCCCCTAATGTAACGGCACAGTTTTATTAATCGCAGCCACGCCGATTTAATGACAGTAGGTGGTGGGCTATTAAAAATTAGAGCAATGCCCACCCGAGGGGGCCTGTCCAGAGCCGATCGCCAGGATCGGCGGCTCTTCAAAGGTGTTGACTGGGTCGCTATAGGCCCAGTCCCATCCAAAGTAGCCAAGCAACACGACCCAAAAAACAATAAGCAATAAACGTTGGTTCATGGTGATGCCTACTTAAAAACGAAAGTGACGACGGATGCGAACCCCAATCAGCGAGCCGCAGAACGCAACAGGGACCCAGATCCAGCCGTGCAAACTACCGGTCGAGATCCCACTGAGCATGGCACCGATATTGCATCCGAAAGCCAAGCGCGAGCTATAGCCCAACAAAAATCCAGCAATAATCCCAATCAGCCATTGTTTGGCACTGAGTGGCTGTGCATCGCTGCCGCCTTTGGTGGGTTTTGAGGCAATCCACAGAGCACCCGCCAAGATGCCGATGTTGGTAATCGAGGTGACATCCATAAAGACAGTGTTTGCTAACGCCTCTTGGTGGACGGGCTGACTCCAAAAAGCATTGGCAGTGGGGTCAAACGCGCCCGAGGCCTGGGCAATTTTAGCGGCCCACAAACCAAAACCATAGACAATGCCCCATGGGGTGCCTGCGATAATGAGGTTTAAGACTGCCAAAATAGCCAGCAAAATGGCGCCGATCAGCAGTTTGCGATTAAACCAGGGGGCCGAGCGGCCGGCCCATAAACGTGCCGCCAGCCCAAAAACCAGCAAACCCAGTGCTGTAAATAGCAATGCGCGCCAAGGCCCATAAGAATCCACCAGACTAACTGGTTGCATACTGCCCAGGGCCAACCAATGGTCTAACTGAGCTGCCCCTAAAAAGCTACCCAGGGCAAACATGGGCAGAATCACCATATTCAAAGGGATGCCTAGGCCAGCCTTGTACAGCGTACCTGAACCACAGCCATCAGCGACCTGCATGCAGGCCCCAAAAATAAAGGCGCCAAACAGCAGGCTGTAGCTAGGCGGACCTAGCGCAGCGCTGAGCTCGCCAGGATAGGCGGCCAATAACGGGATAGAGATCAGGGCCGCTAAAAATAACAGCACTAATTGTGCCATGACCCCGCTGCCATCACGATCTTCGATCAAGCGCCGCCAGCCCGTGGTAAAGCCAAAACGTGCGCCCGCCAGCACCGCGCCCATGCCGATGCCCAGCAGAAACAACAGGGATTGTCGGACAGAGACAAACCACAGCAACAAAACAAACAAAACCAGGATAAAAATACTAAGTAGACGACGATTCATTATGCGATAGGGTCAGGATTAGCTACCAAAAAGAGCTTTGAGTTTATAAATTATTTGTTGGCCACGCCCGGGGACGTTGTCCATGGGCAGATCATCGGTCTGGCTCCACTCGGCTAAAGAAGCAGGGTAAAGCTTGGTGTTGGGTTGTCCCACCATTTCGGATAGGGCAAACCAATCAGTCGCAGCCCAATGACCGGTATTACAAAATGAGATGACCTCAGCGGGAGATTGGCGTAATAGGTCTTGGGCAATTTCTTTGGCTTTGTCAGCCGATACGAACAAAGTGGTACCGGGTTCAAACCACTGGTCATGACTGAAATTAACCGCATTTTTAATCGTGCCAGGTTTTTTAGCGGTAGGTGCTTTGGTCTGGCCTGCATAGAAATTATCAGGACGCGCATCCACGAGCAGCGTTTGGTTGTTACCAACCTGATTGGCGACGTCTTGTTGTGTCGCTAGGATGGCGTCATTGATTTGTGGAGAAAACTGACTAGAGCTGATGTTGGGCGCGTCTTTACTGAGTGCCAGATCTGCCTGTTGCCATGCCTGCATGCCTCCATTCAGGATGGATAGGTGTTGTAACCCCAGATACTTTAAAGTCCAGTACACACGGGCAGCCGCCCCAAAATCAGTCACATCATCACCCGTAGATGTCACCACAATCGGCGTGTCGTGATCGATGCCCAGATCGCGCACCAGCTGGGTTAGCTGGGCTAGCTCAACCAATTGGCCGGGATTATGGGCGGGGCCACGCCATTGAGCATAGGGCGCTGAAACTGCCCCCGGAATATGGCCTGCAGCATAGTCCTCGGGGCTACGGATATCAATGATTCGTGTCCCCACAGGAGCAGCCTCAGAAGATTGAGGTGCATTCAATCGTTCATGCAGTCCTTGGGCTGAGATCAAAGGTGCCGCTGATAGCCCAAAACTGCTGATGAGCAATACAGCGGCAAAAAATAAAGCTTGAAACTTGCTTGTCATAATAGAGCTACGTAATGAAAGTTACACCTCTATTTTTATATGTAGCCCCAACAAAGACAACAAACAAATACTTATGAGTATATGCTTTAGTTTTCAACTTCGACTTCTATTTCAACTTCTTCTGCCACCAAACGCGTGCCATTGACGTTGATAACGACGCGTCTGTTGGGTTGCAAACAGGCGATGAGCTCAGGTGTGGCGACCTCGCCTTGACAGTCTGTGGTCACGGGCTGTGCTTTGCCCACACCGCGGGCAGTAATGGGCGTAAGAATGCCGCGCTCTTGTAGGTATTGCTTGACAGTCTCAGCACGCTGCTGAGATAGGGTGAGGTTGTATGAATCAGAACCTAAGCGGTCGGTATGACCAACAAGCTCGATACCTTCAACACTTTCAAAATCGTTTTCCAGGGTTTCAACCAACTCGCCAAGTTCAACAAAGCCTCTGGCGGTTAAGCCTTCGATGTCACCGCGGTCAAATTTAAAAAGCGCATCAGACTCAAGTACGATGGTTTCTTCGACATCAACAACTTGAACTTTAGTCACTGTCTGTGGTGTGACAGGCTCTGGAGCCGAGGCACAAGCAGCCAAAGTCACACTGGCAATAGTAATTAGCAATGTGCGCAGGGGGAAAAGGTTTTTATTCATCTTGTCGATCCTCTTTATCTAACAATGATTTACGTTAATCCCAAGCTATAGATTAGCGCATTGTTTTAGAGCGGGAAGCATTCTCACATGAGTCTTAACATTATTTCACTATTTTGCTGCAAAAAACTAACCTGCTGAAAATCAATTAGCCACATCAGCTGCTGTTATGGGCAGTAATTCAGCCTCGGTATGGGCTTGTAGGTCTTCAAAACTGACTCCAGGATTGATTTCACGTACACGCAGCCCCTCGGGGGTGACCTCGAGTACGGCTAAATCGGTGTAAATGCGGTTAACGACCCCCAGACCAGTCAGTGGCAACGAGCAGTTTTTGACAATCTTGGGCTTTCCATCTCGGGTCGTATGCTCCATCAGGATAAACACCTGCTTGGCGCCCACAGCTAAATCCATGGCACCACCTACGGCGGGGGGCTGGCCAGTACGGCCTAGATTCCAATTAGCTAAATCGCCATTTCCAGCGACCTCCATGGCACCCATCACGGTCAAATCTAAATGCCCTCCACGCATGATGGTAAAAGAATCAACGTGGTCAAAATAGGCCCCACCGGTGAGCAATGTGACGGGCTCTTTGCCAGCGTTGATCAGCTCGTAATCCTCTTCGCCCTCGGGCGCATTGGGGCCCATGCCCAAGATGCCATTTTCACTTTGGAGGATGATTTCGTCTTTGGGATCCAGATAGTTAGCAACGAGTACAGGCAGACCGATGCCGATATTGACATAACTACCTGGGGCGATGTCTTTGGCCAGGCGCTGGGCCATTTCTTCACGAGAAAGTCTGGGTAGCATGGTTATTTCCCTCACGTTGAAAGTTCTGGGTTTTGTACACGAACGACGCGCTGTACAAATACCCCGGGTGTGACGATAGCTTCGGGATCTAGATCACCCAACTCGACAAACTCGCGCACCTGCACAATAGTAGTTTTGGCGGCTTTACACATCACCGGGCCAAAATTACGTTGGGTTTTGTTATAGACCAGGTTGCCCCAACGGTCGGCGCGCTCGGCCTTGACCAAAGCAAAATCGCCGCGCAAGGGCTTTTCCAGTACATACATCACGCCGTCAATTTCACGAGTTTCTTTGCCTTTGGCGAGCTCGGTCCCATAAGCCGTTGGCGTATAGAACCCACCCAAACCAGCCGCACCAGCGTGCAAACGCTCGGCGATAGTGCCCTGCGGCACGCACTCGAGCTCGATTTCCCCCTTTTTATACTTTTCATTAAAAACCCACGAATGCGACGCACGTGGGAAAGAGCAAATCATTTTGCGAACACGGCCAGCCTGAATTAAAGCAGCTAGCCCTGTCTCAAAGTTGCCAGCGTTATTGTTGACGACGGTTAAATCACGTGCGCCCTGATCAATGAGCGCGTGAATCAGTTCAGTTGGGGCACCAGCGCCACCAAACCCTCCGATGAGGACGGTAGCGCCATCATGAATGCCTGCGACAGCCTCATTGAGGTCGGGAACAAATTTATTAATCATAGGGATGGCAGCAATTTTGGATATTAATTGATGGTAACGTTAGCTTTTTCAATGATTTCACCATACATCTGTGTGTCTGTTTTAATGAGTTCGTCTAAATCAGCTGGAGAGCCGCCAACGGGGACGAAACCGGCTTGGTGAAACTGTTGGATGATTTTTGGATCTTGCACAATATCGGCGATCTCGGCCGAGATACGCTCGATAATATCGTCTGGCGTTCCAGTGGGTGCCATGAGCCCAGCCCATGAACTCATATTAAAGTCAGGTAGGCCTGCTTCTGCCATGGTAGGAATATCTGGCTCATCTGGCCAGCGCTCGGGCGAGGTGATGGCAAAAACCTTGATGCGTCCTTCTTTAGCGTAGGGCATCGGTATCAAAATGGGATCAAAGACCATTGATACCTCGCCATTGACTAAATCAGTCAAAATGGGTGCGCTGCCATTGTAGGGAATATGGACGAGCTCGGTCCCAGTGCGTAATCCAAAGCTTTCACCCGTCAAATGAGCACTGGCACCTACACCGCTGGAACCAAAGGTCAGCGCACCTGGGTTTTCTTTGCCATACTCAATGAGCTCTTCGAGGTTGTCAGCGGGTACGGAATTACTGACAAACAAAAATAAGGGCAGATCAGCGATATAGGACACTGGGGTGAGCTGATCGAGCGAATAATTGAGATCGTATAAATGAGGGTTGACCGCATAAGCCGCCAAGATCATTAAAAACGTATAGCCATCGGGTTTGGCACGTGTGGCCTGGGCGGTACCGATGGTGCTATTAGCCCCCGGACGGTTTTGAATAATAATGGGTTGGCCCAGACGTTCTTCGAGCTCTTTCATTACAAAGCGCGCGACTGTGTCAGTAGAACCACCAGGGGTGTACGGGACAATGACCTCGATAGGTTTATTAGGCCAATCATCAGCCGCCAGTGCGGGTTGACTGGCTAAAACAGCCCCTAAACCTAAAACAGAACCCAAGATAGCAGAGCGGATACGTCCAATATTGCTCATTTCACATCCTTTTTTATAACTGTTGCTAATACGATGGGTAATCGTATTGTGTTGTCTCTGCACCCAAGGTGCGGGTGCATCAATTAAGCTTAGGCAGTTACTAGCATGCGAGCAAATGCAGAGCCCAGCTACTGGACTATTGGATCTTGATTGTTATGGTGCTGCTCTTGGAGCTGGCGCCACAGGATCTTGCCGGTGCTTGATTTGGGTAATTCATCGACAAAGTGTATATGGCGAGGGGCTTTATAGGCGGCCATTTTGTTGCGGCACCATTTGATTAAAGTATCGGCATTTATTGAATCCGCAAAGTCTTCTTTCAGGGTGACTACTGCTTTGACGGTTTCGCCACGGTGTGGGTCGGGGATACCGATGACACAGGCTTCCTGAATTGCCGGGTGGTTGTACAGTACGTTTTCAACCTCGGCCGGCCAGACTTTGAATCCTGAGGCGTTGATCATGCGTTTGAGACGTTCACGCATAAAAAAGTAGCCTTCAGCATCGCGGATAGCCAAGTCACCCGTACGGAAAAAGCGTTTACCATCGAGGATGATAAAGGATTCCTCATTGGCTTGTTCGTCATTCCAGTAGCCCAGCATGACCTGTGGGGCGTGTGTAACCAGTTCACCAAGCTCGTCATCGGCCAGCTCCACGCCTGTGTCGGGGTCAATAATGCGTGAATCCACATTAAAAGTGGGTAGGCCCAAGCATCGTTGTTTGGGGCGATGCATGGGATTGGCGTGTAAAAAGGCAGCGGTTTCGCTGAGGCCATAGGCTTCGTTAAAGAGTAGCTGGGGGTACTTTTCCTGGACCAATGCCGAGATGAACTCAGGAATAGCAGCGCCCCCACTGGCCAGTACGCGCAGGCTGCTCAGGTCATAGTCATCCAGATTGGGTAATGAGAAAAAATCGATGACCATGGTAGGCGGCCCAGACCAGTAGGTGACGCGGTGTTTATCAATGGCGCGGGCGGCCATCTCGCGATCCCAGCGCGGCAAGATAACCATGGTTGAACCCATAAAGATCGGCAGATTGAGACCGGATTGCATGCCCAGTACGTGGAACACTGGGGCTACCGCCATAGTGACCGTGTCGGCCTCAAAGTCGCGCCAACGCTGCGAGCTCAAAAGCGCGGCAGCCATCGTGTAGTGCGTGTGAATGCAGCCTTTGGGGTAGCCCGTAGTCCCCGAGGTATAAGGAAATACACACCAATCGTCGCTGTTAGGGTAATCCGTAGGTACGGGCTGTGGCGCATCAATCACGCTGTGTAAATCGATGATGCCTAACTCCTCAAAGTCTTTTTTAGGAGCTTTGACCCAATCAGGTATTCCGGCGGGTTGTGTGTGGGGGTCTAGTGCCTGCTGATAGCTAAAACTGAGCGCATGTTGCAAGCCATCGGTAGTTTTTAAGTAAGGCAGGATGACATCAATATAATCCTGTGCCACGATCGCCACCCGTGCTTGGCTGTCATTGATGTAGTGGGCCATTTCATGGGCGGTGGTCATGACATTAACCGGGATCACCACACCGCGGGCACGCAAAATAGCATAATAAGCAATCGTAAACTGCGGGCTGTTTTGGCTCATGAGCAAAACCCGAT
>DATGSS010000098.1:0-17534 GCA_035302345.1 Paenalcaligenes sp. | reverse complement strand
ACGTAGAAAGCAATATTCGCGCAGTATTAGAGCTGCAAATCGATGAAAATGGTCGGCGCTTTAAAAAACCCCAAATCCAAGAACAACTAGAACATCTACTCGAAGAGCTACAAATCACCCATATTCGCAAAAACACGGCGGTTTCACTCTCAGGGGGTGAGCGCCGACGCGTGGAAATCGCCCGAGCGCTGGCAACACAACCTAGATTTATCCTCCTTGATGAGCCTTTCGCTGGGGTAGACCCCATTGCTGTCATCGAGATTCAACGCATCGTGCAATTTTTAAAATCACGTAATATCGGGGTGCTGATCACAGACCATAACGTGCGTGAAACCTTGGGCATCTGTGACCGAGCCTACATTATCAGTGATGGTGCTGTACTGACCAGTGGCCAGCCCGAAGACATTATTCAAAACCCCGAGGTTCGCAAAGTTTACCTAGGCGAACACTTCCGCATGTAGCTCGCAAAAATATTTCTGGCTCCCTTGATTGCCCTCATGCACGAGTCACCGAGCTTATGTATACTGAACACAGAAGCTTCTCCTCAGCAGTGCATTTTGCCTGCCTTCATCACTACAACAAGGAGCGTTCTATGAACATCAGCATTACTGGTCGCAGTGTAGAGATAACCCCCGAAATCCGCAGTTATGTCGAGAGCAAAATCGGCAAGATTTCACGCCATTTTGACAGCGTCATCGATGCTCAAGTGATTCTCTCAGTCAAACGGGTTGATCACATCGCCGAGGTTACACTGCGTCTACCCGGCAAGGACATCCACAGCCAGGCTACTGCCGAGTCCATGCTCGCCGCTATTGACCTGCTCGCCGACAAAGTAGAACGCCAAGTGGTCAAACACAAAGGCAAACAACAAAACCACGGCCATGAGTCCCACAAACGGATGGAGATTCCCAGTCCTTAGCCTTTATTGGCTTTCGGTTGCATGAAAACACCAAAATGATTACCAAGCCAATCAATAAAGCCCCCGAACAACCTTGGGGGCTTTATTATTTCCTTTATTCGTATAAAAATGAATACTCTAACTAACTGCTTCGCCAACATTCGTTGATCTATGAGCTTACTATCGCGTATCTTGCCCCCCTCCAATATTATTTTGGATATTCTTGCTACCAGCAAAAAGCGTGCTTTTGAACAAGCAGGCCTACTCTTTGAAAATAACCAGGGCATTGCTCGCACCGCGGTATTTCATAGCCTGATTTCACGCGAGCGCCTTGGTTCCACTGCCTTGGGGCATCAGGTCGCAGTCCCCCACGGCCGCATCAAAGACCTCAAAGACCCCATTGGTGCTTTCATGCGCCTGAGCGAGCCTATTCGCTTTGATATTAGCGATGGGCGCACGGCCAACCTACTGTTCTTTTTGCTCGTCCCCGAACACGCCACTCAAATCCACCTGGATTTATTGGCAGAAATCGCCCAGCTCATGTCTGATGGCGATCTACGCGAGCAACTACAATCAGAAACCGATCCCGCGACCATCCATTCTTTGCTCACACAATCTGATCTTTAAAGCTTAAATCACCCCATGCTCTCTATTGCTACCCTCGTCGTCGATAATCAGGAACGCCTCAAGCTACAATGGCTGGCTGCCGAAAAGCACGCTCAGAGCATTACCCTGTCGGACGGCATGGCAGCAGATCTTATTGGGCACCTCAACCTTATTCATCCGGCCCGTATTCAGGTACTGGGCAACGAAGAGCTCGCCTATTACACACGTTTTGATGCCAAACGACGCCAGGTCCATATCGAGGACCTAATCAAAAGCGGTGTTCCGGCGATCATTATTGCTAGCAGCAACAATGCTCCTCAAAGCTTATTGCAGGCTTGCACTGAAAATGACATCCCCCTATTACGCAGCGGCCTAGATTCGGCCGAGGTCATTGATATCCTGAGGGTGTACTTAGCACGCCGTTTAGCACCTAAAACATTAATGCATGGCGTATTTTTGGATGTTCTGGGTTTAGGCGTATTGATCACAGGCGCATCAGGTCTAGGTAAAAGTGAATTAGCACTTGAGCTGATCTCTCGGGGGCATGGTTTAGTCGCTGATGATGCCGTTGAACTATTGCGTACCGCCCCTAGTGTGATCGAAGGCCAGTGCCCAGAGCTTTTACAAAATCTACTTGAGGTACGTGGCATAGGGCTACTTGATATTCGCACTATCTTTGGGGAAACCTCGGTGCGCCGCAAAATGGCCTTGCGCCTGATTGTCCATCTAACCCAAGAAAAGCCCGAAAGCTTTGAGCGCTTACCCATCGCGCCTCAATACCAAAGCATTTTAGGGGTACCCATACGCCGAGTTAGCTTGCCAGTCGTTGCTGGCCGCAACCTCTCGGTTTTAGTCGAAGCTGCGGTACGCAATACCATTCTCAACCTGCGTGGCATCGATACGACACGCGAATTCATCGAGCGCCAAACCCAAGCCATTGCTGCAGGTCGTCCCGACAGCGACCCAGATTAAATTTTGGGCTCCTTAGTAGGTGTGCGTTTTAGCCAGATTGTTTTCCCAGACGGCCGGACAATCTATATAATGTTTGCATGCACAAGATCATTTTACTTACCGGTATCTCCGGATCGGGTAAATCAGTTGCCCTAAATCTCCTCGAGGATACGGGATTCACCTGTGTAGATAATTTACCCGTGCGTTTTCTCGAGGAATTCCTTGATCACGCTCTCAACAAAGGTATCGAGCGCGTGGCCGTGGCTATCGACGCCCGTACGCCCGATGACCTCAACGATCTGCCTAATGTTTTGCAACGTTTGCGCGATTCAGGCCTGGCTCTGCGCGTCATCTTTTTAGATGCTAGCGATCACACCCTAAAACAGCGCTATTCCGAATCCCGCCGTAGACACCCACTCACAGATCGACTGCGCGCCAAGGGTGATTCCCCATCCCTAAGCACGTGCATCCAAACGGAACGCGAACTGTTAGCACCCCTACGGGAAACCGAATACCTGATTGACACCACAGACCTCACGCCGGGTCAATTACGCGCGTGGGTCCGCGACATCGTACAAGCCGACCGGGCACCATTAGTATTAACCTTTGAGTCTTTTGCCTATAAACGCGCCGTCCCACGTGATGCTGATTTGGTCTTTGATGTGCGTTGTTTACCCAACCCGCATTATGACCCCCAGTTACGTGACCTCACCGGCAAGGACGAGGCCGTCGCCGAGTGGCTCAGCCGCTTTGGCAGTGTACAGAGTCTCATTGATGATATTGCACAATTTGTCAAACGCTGGTTACCGCTGTACATTCAAGACACACGTAACTACCTGACTGTTGCTATTGGATGCACTGGCGGGCAACACCGCTCGGTATACGTCACAGAGCAACTCGCACGCATATTTGCTGATCACCAACCTCTGCTCGTACGGCATAGAAACCAACCCCCCGAGCAGGTCTAGACCTGATAGTGCTTATTGATGCCATGAAAAAGCCTTTTTCAAGTATCACTACCGGGCTGATGCTCTTGGCCCTAACCGCGATTTTAGCGGGTTGCGCGGGCGCGCCGTCAAAACGTGGCGGCGGCTACTACAAAGACGATGGCCCCATGGCCAATGCCCCCAAAGATCTGCATCTTATTCCTGATGCCACCCCTCGTATCGAACCCTTTGCACAGGCTAATTTACGTCCTTATCAGGTCTTGGGCATGCGTTTTGAGCCCATCAAAGACAGTCGTCCCTTTAGCCAAACTGGGACAGCCTCTTGGTATGGAAAAAAATTCCACGGTAATGCTACAGCCAATGGCGAGCGCTATGACATGTATTCAATGACTGCTGCGCATCCTACCCTACCCTTGCCCAGTTATGCGCGTGTCACCCGTCTAGACAACAACAAAAGCATCATCGTACGCATTAACGACCGCGGTCCTTTCCATGGCAAGCGTATTATCGACCTGTCCTATGCTGCCGCCTCAAAACTAGACATGATTGGCCCTGGCCATGCCAAAGTGCGTGTCGAGGCCATCACCCATGATGATATTCGCGCCGGACGCTATCAACAAGATGAGCCTGTGCAAAAACACAAAGCTTTTGCGCGCGCAGACCAAGACCTACCTAGCAAAAAACAAAAAGAGCGGGGCCCTAGCGCCGACCCACTGAGCGATTTCATCGCCAACCAAGAGCGCCTGGGTCAGCAAACCGCCCTGCAACACAATGACACACAAACAGCCCAAAGAGATACGCGTCAGGATGGCTTCTTTTTGCAGTTTGGGGCGTTTCGCTCGCGCCAAAGTGCGGATCAACTAGCCCAACGACTGAACAGTGATTTGGCACAAGATTACAGCCAGCCCGTACACATTAATAACCATCAAAATTATTACCGTGTCCGTTTAGGCCCGTTTAATTCGCGTACCGAGGCGGCCAATGCAGCCATGCATGTACAACGCTCTACTGGCCAGGCCACCCAAATTACCTACGAAGACTAAAACTGCGTGCACGAATCCTATTTGCCTAGACTAGCCGAGACAAAAACAACCTAGTCCAAATCCATCAGGTCTAGCTTAAAAGCTAGCCATAGGCTCTATACTACTTCTAAGCTCTAATCATTCATCCACGGGCTCATTCTCAGTGCCACTTGCATCGCGCAGACGTAAAGCACAGTCATAGACTAACTGACGGCTTAGGCCGGTCACCTGTACGGCTAAGCGAACCGCATCACGCACCGATAACTGGGTCAGTAGCGCCGCCAGCCAACGTTCAGTCTGAGCATCGACTCCTAACTCTAGTAACTGCGACTGGGGATGAATGAGCAGAACAAACTCGCCCCGTTGTCGATCTTTATCGGCCTGTACCCAAGCGCACATCTCAGCTAGCGATGCCGTATGGACCTGCTCAAAACGCTTGGTTAGCTCGCGACATAGGGTCAACTGACGATCAGGACCACAGACAAGCATCAAATCTTCTAAGCTTGGTATGAGTCGATGAGGGCTTTCATAAAAGACAACGGGCACTTTTTGTTGTGCCCAATGTTCAAACCACTTTTGTCGAGCGCCTTTTTTATGAGGACTAAAGCCGGCAAATACATAAGCAGGCTGAGCGTCCGAGGTCACCCCACTGGCCATCAATGCTGTAGTCACTGCCGAGGGACCTGGAATAGCCAATACCTGCAGGCCCGCCTGTCGGACTTCGTGGACCACGCGCCCACCTGGATCGCTAATTGCTGGTGCACCCGCATCAGAAATCAATGCGATTCGCTGGCCTTGATGTAATGATTCAATCAATGCTGCAGCTGCTTCAGCCTCGTTATGCCGGTGCAGCGCCCGCACTGGAGTGCCTATCCCCCAGGCTTGTAATAAAGGCCGTGTAGTACGTGTGTCCTCGGCAGCAATTAAATCTACGCGCAACAAGGCTTGCCACGCGCGCAGCCCCAAATCGCCTAGATTACCAATTGGTGTAGCTACCACATATAAACAATGGGTTGGCCACTGCTGCTCATCAACGCGCGCAATGACCGATTCCAAAATCCCTGTAGGCATCATGGCAAAAAAAACCTCTTTAAGAAATAAACAAACCCTTACCACCCCGCAACCCACACCTGGCCAGCATGCGGAGGCACTAAACCACATCACGCAAACATCCGCGCCTGATAGCTGGCAGCGCAGCCATCAACGGGCCCGTCACGCCCAACGAAAACTGCTGCAAAAAACACGCAAAACTGACTCCACACGGCCAACCACTGCTCCTGTGGCAACCACCGCAATAAACACCCCCTCATCCAAAGGATCACCCACACAGCGCCTTGGACAACACTTTGAACAACAAGCCGCGCAATTTTTACGTCAGCAAGGCTATCAAATACTGGCCCAACAATTGCGTTACCCTTATGGGGAAATTGATCTCGTGGCCTGGTCAGACCCCTATCTGGTCTTGGTCGAGGTGCGCCACCGAGCTCGTACAGACTATGGCGGCGCACTAGGCAGTATTAGCACACAAAAAAAGCAACGACTGCGACGAGCCGCGCTGCATACCTACCAAGAATACCAAAAAGCCATGCGACGCCGAGACCTTTTATTGCGCTTAGATGTGATCGCCTTTGAAGGGCAGCAGTTGCATTGGTTACCCAATGCGATTACTTACGAGTAGATACCTTCATGTAAACAGTCTCGCGTTAAAATAGAGCTTTTCGCAGTTATTGATTAAACTTGTACCACCGAAGCATGCGCGTCGGTATCAGGTTTATGGGTTTTACCCCCCTATTTTTCATTTTTACCAGACAATTTCGCCATGGATCTCACTGCTCATATGCACGCCCATTTTATGGACAGTGCCCAATCGCTCCAAGAAAGCGCCCAAGAGCTTACCGAGCCTTTGACTGCTGCCGTCGAACTGCTCTTTGCTACCCTCACCAATAATGGCAAAATCCTCGCTTGCGGTAACGGCGGTTCGGCCGCCGACGCCCAGCACTTTATTGCCGAGTTAGTCGGCCGCTTTGAGCGCGAGCGTTTACCTCTAGCGGGTATCGCCCTAAACACCGACACCTCGATTTTAACTGCCGTTGGCAACGACTACGGCTATGAAGCAGTATTTGAACGCCAGGTCAGTGCCTTGGGTCAAACAGGTGATATTTTGGTTGCTATCAGCACCAGTGGTAATTCAGAGAACGTTTTACGTGCCATCCAAGTCGCGCATGAACGCGATATGGTGGTCATTGCTTTGACAGGCAATGATGGTGGCAAGATCGCTTCGGCTTTGGCCAGCACTGACATCCATCTTTGTGTCCCTCACCACCGGACCATGCGCATCCAAGAGGTCCATATCGTTTTGCTCCATGCCATGTGTGATGGTATTGACACCCTATTACTTGGAGAGCCTTTATGATCAACAGTCAACGCCTGCTCAAACCTGTGGCTTTTTTGCTCAGCTTGTTTATGATGCTGGGGGTACTCAGTGCTTGCGCCCCCGTGCTGATTGGCGGCGCAGCCACCACAACCGCTGTCGTTGCCGTCGATCGACGCACCACTGGGGAACAAGTCGAGGATAAATCTATCCAACTAAAAGCCAGTAGCGAAGCACGCAAGATACTAGACGAAAAGCCCGGACGCGTTAACACCAGTTCTTATGCGGGTCGTGTCCTGCTCACCGGTGATGTCCCCAGCGAGGAAGATCGCAGCAAAATTGTCGAGCAGGTCTCCCAAATTGACAAGGTCATCCAGGTCATTGATCGGCTTCGCGTCGGTGAGCCCACTGAGATTGGTGTTCGCTCCAATGATACTTGGATCACCACTAAGGCCCTCTCAAACCTGATTAACACCAAAGGCGTGCCCACCCGCACCATGAATGTCACCACCGAGCGTGGTGTCGTGTATCTCCAAGGGCGGGTCACCCCCGAGGAAGGCGAGCGGGCCGCCAAAGTAGTCTCTGGGGTACCCGGGGTCAACGAAGTTGTTAAGCTCTTTGAGGACATCCAGCTCGATGATCTCGAAGAAGACGGCAGCATCAAAGAAGATTTCGCCAAAAAGAGCCAAGGCAAATCCTCTGCGCCTCGCGTTGAGCCCGAAGCCATCCCGGTGCAATAATTGATTTAGCCATCAGTAGCCTTTAAAAACCATGAAACACTTATTACGCATCTTTGCCCTACTCTTTATCAGCCTGAGCCTAACCGCCTGTGACGATCTATTTTCTGATGAAAATACCGCCCCTAACGTGAGCATCCAAGACCTCCAAGGGGTCCGCTATGAGCTCAACGACTTCAAAGATAAGGTGGTCCTAGTGAAATTCTGGACTACTGATTGCACCACCTGCATCGCGCAGATGCCAGACAATATCGCCTATCAAGAAGAGTACGGGCCGCAGGGCTTTGATGTGATTGCCATTGCACTTAAACACGACCCCATCGAGTATGTACGTAACTTTACCGAAAGTCGCAAACTACCTTTTATCGTGGCCAGCGACACCGATGGCGAAATCGCCAAAGCTTTTGGCGACGTGCGCATGACCCCTACGGCTTTTTTGATCGATAAAAAAGGCCGTATCTTAAAACGTTATCTAGGTCTCTATGACAAAGCCGCGTTTAAAGAAACCGTAGAAAAGGCGCTCCGTGGTTAACCCATAAGACAGCGGGCGCAGTATCTGCTAGTCTAATTGGAGTTCAACCACTTTGAGGCCAACAAAAACAGTATTATGAGTACCCCTAATAACGCCCCTTATTCTGCCTCGCTCAAGGCAGAAATACTTTCTGAAGCACTGCCTTATATTCGGCAGTTTCACGGCCGTACGGTCGTTGTTAAATATGGCGGCAACGCCATGACCGATGAGCAATTACAACGCAGCTTTGCCCATGATGTTGTCCTGCTCAAGCTCGTCGGGCTTAAACCCGTCGTGGTGCATGGGGGCGGCCCACAAATCAACGAGGCTTTGCGCCGCGTTGGCAAAGAGGGCACCTTTATCCAGGGCATGCGTGTTACTGATGCCGAAACAATGGAAGTCGTCGAGTGGGTGCTCGGCGGTCAGGTCCAACAAGACATCGTGATGATGATCAACGAGGCCGGCGGCAAGGCAGTCGGCCTAACCGGCAAGGACGGCTGCCTGATGCAGGTACACAAAAAGCTTTTGCCCAGCCAAGAAAATCCCGGCGAAATGATTGATATTGGCTTTGTAGGCGAGATTACCCGCATCGAACCCGCTGTTGTGCGCTCGTTACAGGCGGGCGAGTTTATCCCCATCATTTCCTCTATTGGCTACGGCCAAGATGGCAAGGCCTACAACATCAATGCAGATGTGGTTGCAGGCAAAATGGCCCAGGTACTGGGGGCAGAAAAGCTTGTCATGCTGACAAACACACCGGGGGTATTAGACAAACAAGGTCAATTACTGCGCCGCCTGTCTGCTCAAAATATCGATGCGCTTTTTGCCGATGGCACGATTTCAGGGGGGATGCTACCCAAAATATCCTCGGCTTTAGATGCTGCACGCTATGGAGTCAATTCAGTCCATATTATCGATGGTCGTGTTCCTCATTCTTTATTGCTGGAAATACTCACCGATGAGGGCGTAGGCACCCTGATTAGCGCGCATTAATCACCGCATTAATCACGTTGACTAGCTCCCAAGCTAAGCGCACCCATACCCTGCTAAAAATGATGGACGCCTCATCTTATGTGGCCCCAAAGTCTACGCTACCAAAACCCTAATGCCATGCGTCCAGATCAACAGCAACCTATTTGGCTTTTTGATCTGGACAATACTCTACATGATGCTTCCCAGGGTATTTTTGACCAAATCCATCGATGCATGATGAATGCCATCCAGGATATGCTAGGTGTTAATAGCGCACAGGCAGACAAACTACGCGTCGATTATTGGCATCGATACGGCGCCACCCTGATCGGTATGGTGCGCCACCACCAGGTCTGTCCTCACGAGTTTCTAGCGCGCGCCCATGATTTTGATGTCTCTGCCTATATCCATCACGAACCTGGCTTGGATAACGCTTTAGAACGACTGCCTGGGCAGAAAATAATCCTCACTAACGCGCCGCTAAACTATGCACGCGCCGTCCTTTACAATGTAGGCATTCAACGGCATTTTCAGCGTATTTTGAGCATCGAAAGCATGCAACGCACGCTGTATTTTCGCCCCAAACCATCAGTCAGCCTGATGCAACAAATATTGGCGCAACTGCAGCTCATGCCGGCACAGTGTCTATTTATTGATGACACACCAATCAATTTAAAAAGTGCTGCTCAGTTAGGCATTCGAACCATTCACTTTGCCCATCCAAAAACCCCGGGTAATCGCCGTTTTATGGGCCGCCCAGCCTATGTCGACCTCAGCGTACGTAGCATCCGCGAACTGAGTCAACGCGCACACGAATTATTTTAGTAAATATTATTTATTGATTATTAGTTGTCAGGCTGCTGTTGATGCGCTTGCTTGGCAGCGGCTGCCAAACCCTGCCATTCAGGGGCCGGCAAATCGACACCAGCGTGCGCTAAAATACGCAACACCGAATAATCGACCAGCTCTTGCACATTTTGTGGATGAAAATAAAAAGCAGGCAACGGTGGAAATACAACAGCACCCATTTCAGTGGCTGCGGTCATATTGCGTAAATGGGCCAAATTAAAGGGGGTCTCGCGCACCACCAAAACAAGTTTACGGCGCTCTTTTAAAGTCACGTCAGCCGCACGTGTAATCAAGTTATCTGCCAAACCATGCGCGATAGACGCCAAACTGCGCATAGAGCACGGCGCTACGACCATAGCATCGATAGGAAAGCTACCGCTAGCAAGTGTCGACCCTATATCTTTAAAAGAGTGCACCGTATCTGCCAGTGCCCGAACGTCATCGCGATCCAGCCTGAGCTCATGCTGTATATTGAGCCACCCTGCAGGGGATATGACCAAATGTGTTTCCACATCAGGCTGGGCTTGCAATAACTCTAAACAACGAACGCCATAACAGGCACCCGTGGCACCTGTTATGGCGATGACAATGCGCCGTTGATGCTGGGGATTACTCGTCAGTGAGGATTTTTTCATCACGCAGCATTTTTTCGAGCTCACCATTTTCAAACATCTCGGCCATAATGTCCGAGCCGCCAAAGAACTCGCTATTGATATACAACTGAGGAATGGTGGGCCAGCTGGAGTAAACCTTGATACCCTCACGGACCTCGTTATCGTCCAAGACGTTAATAGTCACCACTTCTTTTAAACCCACAGCGCGTAGGATTTGCACAGCACGTGCGGAAAAACCGCACTGAGGCATTTGCGCGGTGCCCTTCATAAAGAGGACGACAGGATGCTCTTTGACGGTTTCATCGATAAAAGTCTGTACTTCGCTCATTTTGCTCTCTCAAAAATTAATTATACCGCCCGAAATACGCGGTATTGATGCCAAATCATTAATACTGTGCACTTCGGAAAAACCTTCTTTTAGCATTAATTCTCGCACGGCTTGGTGTTGATTCCAACCATGCTCGACCCACAATGCACCTAAGGGCCGCAAAAACTGCGGCGCACCAGTGATGATTGTCTGTAAAAATTGCAAACCATCGTGGCCATCTGTGAGTGCTTTGCCAGGTTCGGCACGTAGATCCCCTTGTGCCAAATGTACATCATCAGCAGCTATGTACGGTGGATTAGAGACAATGACATCAAAAGTATCATGTGCCAGCAAGGCATCGTACCAATTCCCTTGCAGGATCTCGATGTTCCCATCACAGAGGGTGCGGGCATTCTTTGTTGCCCACGATAACGCAGTCGGGCACACATCAGTTGCTACTACCGTTGCACGTGGACAAGCCAAAGCCAAAGAAATAGCCACAATGCCGCTGCCAGTCCCTAAATCTAAAATACGCGGCTGCTCGAACCTGGGGAGCACCTGTTCAAGCACATGAGACACTAGCACCTCGGTCTCGGGACGTGGAATTAATACCCCAGGCCCTACCTCAAAGCGATGCCCCATGAACTCGCGCCAGCCCAGTAAATAAGCCATCGGCACACCCTCGTGGCGCTGTGCTTGCAAGGTATGATACTGATCCCAATCAGCCGCAGCGATGGGATCACGGTCATGGGCGATTAACCACGCGCGCTGCACCCCGAGTACATGCGACCAGAGCATATGTTGCTCTAACAAAGGTAAAGGACTTTGCCTTTGTGCCTGTTGAATCGTTTTCGGCATCTAGTAAATCGATAAGGAGTATTAGCCTTCGGCCAAAGCTGCTAACTGCGCTGCTTGATGCTCATTGAGCAGGGTCTGCACCAGCTCATCCAAATCACCCTCCATGACTAGGTTGAGTTTATGCATGGTCAGATTGATTCGGTGATCAGTGATGCGCCCCTGAGGAAAGTTATAGGTGCGGATACGCTCCGAGCGATCCCCTGTACCCACCAGGCTTTTGCGTTGCTCGGCCTCTTGCTCCTGCATTTCTTGGACCTGTTGATCCTTGAGGCGGGCGGCCAAGACCTTCATGGCTTTTTCACGATTACGGTGCTGAGAACGATCATCTTGGCACTCTACCACTACCCCGGTGGGCAGGTGAGTGATACGCACCGCAGAATCCGTTTTGTTCACGTGCTGTCCACCTGCCCCACTGGCCCGGAAAGTATCAACACGTAAATCAGCTGGGTTAATCTCGATTTCATCTAGCTCGTCAGCCTCGGGCATCACGGCAACCGTGCACGTCGAAGTATGTACCCGTCCCTGGGCCTCGGTCTCGGGGACACGCTGCACACGGTGAGTCCCTGACTCAAACTTTAACCGCTCATAGACGCCGTCCCCATCAATGCGGGCAATCACCTCTTTATAGCCCCCAATTTCGGAATCGCTGGTAGAAACAATCTCGACCTGCCAACGTTTATCCTCGGCATAACGGGTATACATACGTAATAGATCACCGGCAAATAGAGCGCTTTCGTCGCCCCCGGCACCCGCACGGATCTCTAAATAAACGCTGCGCTCATCATCAGGGTCTTTGGGTAACAATAAGATCTGTAAATCAGACTCTAACGTCTCGAGCCGATCCTTGGTAAGCTGGTATTCCTCTTCGCCTAACTCTTTGAGCTCGGGGTCACGCAGCATTTCTTGGGCGGTGAGCATGTCCTGCTCGGTCTCTACATAAGACTGAAAAGCCGTCACCACCGGCTCGATTTCAGCACGCTCACGAGACAACCGCGTAAAATTATCCATGTCAGAGGTTGCGTCCGGCTCTGACAACAAAGCATCAATTTCTATCAGCCGGTGCGACAGCTGTTCCAAACGATTACGCATGGATTCTTTCATGTGATTTTTTCCTTGATGTCGTGGAAAAGCAAAAAAGCAGTGCCTGCCAATAATAGGCCTGATATCTACTACTAAAACAAGCTAACGCTAAGAGCGCCGACGCTGAGTGGTGGGCAATAACTCAGGCAAAACTTGTAATAGAATATCGCGCTGCTCGCCTTGGCTATTTTTTAAAGTTGTCAGTGGGCCATGCAAAAAGCGCTGACCCAGGCTGTGACTGAGCCATTCCAAAACCTCGGCGGGATCATCCCCGCGGGCAAGCATACGTTGCGCGCGCTGTAGATCATGCTGGGTCACCCGCTCGGCCTGGTCTTGGACATCGATCAAAGTCGGCACCAATGCGCGGTTTTCCAGCCACTGCATAAATGTTTGCACCTGATTATCAATGATGCTCTCAGCCTGTAATACCGCCGCCTGACGAGCATCACTGGCCTTTTGCACAATGCCCGCCAAATCATCCACAGAATACAAATAAACATCAGACAGACGCGCAACCTCGGACTCAATATCCCGAGGCACCGCCAAATCAACCATCACAATGGGACGATGGCGTCGGGCCTTGATGGCGCGCTCAACCATGCCCAGCCCCAAGATAGGTAACGTACTAGCGGTAGAGGAAACCACTACATCGTATTTCTCGATCTCATCGGGTAAATCGGCCAAACGCATTGTATTGGCATGAAAGCGTGACGCTAGGGTCTCGGCGCGCTCACGCGTACGGTTAGCAACCACCATTTTCTTGGGCTTTTTAGTCGCAAAATGCGCAGCACAAAGCTCGATCATCTCGCCCGCACCAATGAAAAGCACATTGGTCTCGCCCAAGTTACCGAACACCCGCTCGGCCAAACGAACGGCAGCCGCGGCCATCGATACCGAATGAGCCCCAATGGCTGTTTGGGTGCGTACGGTCTTGGCCACAGAAAAAGTCTGCTGAAACAATTGATGCAACAATGTGCCCAGCGCCCCGGCCTCATTAGCTGCGCGCATCGCGTCCTTCATCTGGCCGAGGATTTGTGGTTCGCCCAGCACCATAGAATCAAGTCCACTGGCCACGCGAAAAGCATGTCGGACTGCTTTGTTGTGTTCGTAGCGATATAAATGAGGGGTCAAATCGGTGGCGCGCACGCGGTTGAATTCGGCCATCCAGTGAGGCAAATGCTCGACCACGTAGGGCTCGGCCGCACAGTAAATTTCGGTGCGATTACAAGTCGAAAGAATGGCGGCCTCACTCACAGATTTACCAAATGTCGAGCGCAACGCATCTAATGCAGGCCGCACGACATTCATAGGAAAAGCAACACGCTCTCGCACCTCGACAGGCGCAGAGACGTGATTTAAACCAAAAGTGAGGACATCTAGAGTCATAAAAAGATACAAGAAAGAGCCGACAGGGTGTTACCGTGCCCCACCCAAAAAAAGCGCTGATAAACAATGGACTAAGCCAGCACGTGCATGCAGTATTATAATACGCCAAGCACAAATATTGAAATACACCAGAGATTTACATAAAATCAATTTCTTTGGAAATAAAAAACGACCCTATTACAATCTTTTTAACCACGAAAAGAGGCCTTTTTAACAGGGGCTGGATTTTTTATAAAAGGTTGTGTTATAGTTACGTTTTTGGCCGTGGCCTTGTAGCTCAGTTGGTAGAGCAGAGGATTGAAAATCCTTGTGTCGGTGGTTCGATTCCGCCCAAGGCCACCACCATCTTTTTACACTGATTGTTGCTGCCCTTGCCTTGCAAGGGTTTTTTTATGCCCAAAACCACCTATGATTTGATGGTGATGGGCAGCTTTAATGGGCGACATCGCTGATAGGGATGGGATCAATCATGCAGACCGCCCGCTAGCATCCTACGGGTTTTCACTTTTGTGGACCTTGCGATCGTGGTGTTGCTGCTCAATTTGCTTTCTGATTTCACGTCTTATTTTACCCTCTTCAAAACGCCTTTTCTCTTCGGCCGTTGATGGCTCAAGCGCAGGCACTACAGTGGGTCGTTGGTTTTCATCCACGGCGACCATCGTGAAAAAACAACTATTCACATGACGCACTACTCGTTTCTGAATATCCTCAGCCACGACTTTAATTCCTACCTCCATGGATGAGGTCCCGGTATAGTTCACACTGGCCAAAAATGTCACCAACTCACCGACATGAATAGGCTGTCTAAAGGTGACTTGATCCACGCTCAGAGTCACCACATAGCTTTTTGCATACCGACTGGCACAAGCATAGGCGACCTGATCTAACAGTTTCAATATAGTGCCCCCGTGCACATTGCCAGAGAAATTGGCAGTATCAGGCGTCATCAGCACAGTCATTGTTAATTGATTATCTGGCACATTCAGCATGGTATTTATTCCTTAAACCTCGGTGTTTTCCTCGCCTGCGTACAACAAAGCGAAGCCAACAGGCTAAACATATAAAGCATATTTTCTTAGGTTGGCCACCAAATCATCGATGGCCTGATGCGCTTGAGCAGACCCTAGATCTGGATGTTGCGCGCACACGCTGGTTGCAATCTGAGTCCAGCTCTGTCGCTGCGCTAAACCTTTTAAAATCAAATGCTGTATGGAGTCAAACTGAGCTGTCGAAGTTTGAAACCAAGCATTAAAATCTCCGATGCCCAACGCGTGATTTTGGCGTGCAATCATTAAAGGATAAACACCAGGAATCAACCCTTCGTACAAATCATGCAAGCAAGGCGGTAAATCATCGTAACTACGGCTCATACTGAGCGGTACCTGCACATATAAACGCTGGAATCGGTAGTGCAACTCTTGTGTATCGTATTCCGGGTGCGTCTGTGCGGCGATACGCAGTAAATCACGCCCTGAAACAGGACGTGGCCAACACTCATGTAAATACTTTAGCCAAGTTTGATGCACTGGATCATCCACACGCAATGTTTCCTGCTGCAAAGTGCGATAAAAGCTAATGATTGGCCGCTCTTGAGAGTCCATGCTTTGGCGCTGTAGCTCAAACCAACCTGCAAACTGCAGATCTTTAAGACGGCTTAAATCCGCCTTTGGTTTTTGATTGGCCGCCCACTCCTGGTGCACCACCAAACTTTTCCTAAACTGTCGACCCACAGCAAAATCTAAATACTGCTGGCGCACCACCCCTTGGTGACCTTGGGCAAATAATTCAAAATGCTGGGCAAACTCATCGCCATAACGCTGTGGACATTCGTTACGCATCTCTACATCACCCACATGATACAAATTATGCCGCCCCAAACGCTGGACAAAGTCTTGTAAGTAAATAGGTAGGTTGTGCAGTTCTAGGTACTCGTGGGCAATGTAATAATCATTTTCTGCCCCGTCAGGAACCTTGCCTGCTTGAGTCGCCAAAGCATCTTGCAATGGATTTTCAGCAGCCAAACCATGCATGAAAAAAGGCAAAATTTCACGTGCTCGCTCTACGTGAGTGGGGGCGCCGAATTGCTGACAGTGAAAAAGCATCGCATCACGGAAAACCTCTTGTAGCTTCCAGCCTGGATAAGTATTGAAACTAATATAAGCCGCGCCGTCTGGATGCAAATGCTGCTGACACACACGTAGCAGGGCCTGCTGTACTACCTCGGGAACCCAACTCCAAACCCCATGTGCGATGATGTAATCAAATTTCCCTAGATCCGTAGGTAAACGCGAAAAACACTGGTTTAATAAACGAATATTTGTAAGCCCAGCCTGCTCAATAACACGTTGCCCTGCAGCTATTTGGCGTGCAGAAATATCCACACCCACGACCTGCGCATCAGGATATAGGCTGGCGATAGGAATGCAATTACCCCCAGCTGCACAACCTAGCTCCAAGATGCGCGCATTCGCCACTGGCGGTGATTGAATCCCATATAAATGCGCCGCAGCGCGTATATAACCTGGCGCGCTCCAAGGAAACACATTGGAAAAATAAGGCTGCCGATCATATGAATCAGCCAAACCTGTTAAAAACTGATCTTCTAATTTCTGCATTGCCAACGAATCTAAGCTGCTCGACTCCGATTCAAATCCTTTCAAACTGTACGCCTTTATCCCGCGCATAATTAAAAAACGCCTCGGCCATATGTTCACAGTTAGGCACTGGGCTAGTCGCATTTTCTAATACCACCACTTTGCCTGCTGCGTCGGTGGCTATGGTATCAATAAAATGCACCAAAGTATTGCCTACGCAATGAGAAGAGGCCTCGCCAGCAAACTCGATACGATCAAACTCATTCATGTAATCAATGAGCTCATGATTCATATCGGTGTCAGCATCGATGACTACCTCGGCCTTGAGCGCAGAGTAATGCTCGGTATAGTCATTCATGCCTTTTTTCAAATAGCGCACTTGACGACCGGTGCGTTGCTCCCAATCTTGTAAGGCTTGGGCCAAAATACGTACGACTTGATGACCGGGGGTACCCATCACACAGTGATCAGGCCAAATAATTAAATCATAATTACCCTGCTTGGCTAACTGTTGTACATACCATAAACTATGTTCATGGTCACGGCCTCGCCAACGACCGTTAACCACATCATCGACGCTAATGACAGTAAAAGGCTCGGGGTGGTTTCCCTCTGAGTCAGTCCACCATAGCGCATGGGCAATATGATCAACCGTGTGCGAATCCAGCGTGACCAGTATTTGTTCAGGCGTTTCACGCTCGATATAACGCACCAGGCGCTCCATGTCTGCGTAGGCCTCTTCAATGGCTAGCGAGCCCTCATGCTCGGGACTGCGCATAAAATCATTTTGTGGATCAATAATTACCAATAAACGCTGCATTTTCACCTCTC
>DATGSS010000097.1:0-93919 GCA_035302345.1 Paenalcaligenes sp. | reverse complement strand
ATTCTTTGACCCGTTCAATAGCGTTGCTATACTGGTTCCGTTATTTTTATATGCGGCGGGGGTTCGCTGCGGTCACTTAACAGCATCAGCTCAACGAGGAGAAACATGAATAAACCCTCCAAAATCGCACTTGCACTCGCCTTCGCGGCAGCCACAGCCTCTGGTGCTGTGTCCGCCCAGACTGGCGAGGTGAACAACTGGCAAAACCCATTCGGGGATGTATGGCGTAATGGCACAGGTGAACTGTGCTGGCGCACCCCTTTCTGGACACCTGCAACCGGTATTCCTGGTTGTGACGGCGTACCCGTCGAAGAAGAAGTAGTCGCAGTAGTCGAGCCCGTAGCAACCAAGGTCGTACTCAACGCTGACACCTTCTTTGACTTTGATAAAGCCAACCTCAAGCCCGAAGGCAAAGAGGTGCTTAATCAGGTCGCCGACGAAGTTCGCACCATGGATCTCGAGGCAATCATTGCCACCGGTTATACCGACTCCACAGGTCCTGAGGCTTATAACCTGAAACTTTCTGAGCGTCGTGCCCAGTCAGTTAAAAACTATCTCGTAGAACGAGGCGTTCCCTCTAATTTGATCTACACCGAAGGAAAAGGTATGGCTGACCCAATCGCATCCAATGCGACTCGCGAAGGCCGTGCACTTAACCGTCGCGTAGAGATCGAAATTGTAGGGATTCGCGAAGAATAATCGCACCGCACACGAACCTGCGCATAAAACGCTACAATAAAGGCTCCACTATCGTGGGGCCTTTTCTATTTGCAAGACAATGAGTGTGCCATGACAACAAACAGTAGCTCAACCACTACCCGCATCAACGTTGATCCCGCTGAAATTGAAAAATTCAGTGCTCTTGCCACGCGCTGGTGGGACCCTGATAGCGAATTTAAGCCACTGCACGAAATTAATCCACTGCGACTCAACTGGATCTTAGAGCAGGTAGGCAGCCTACAAGATAAAAAAGTTTTGGATGTCGGCTGCGGTGGAGGCATTCTTTCAGAAAGTATGGCTCAGCAAGGCGCCGAAGTAACCGGCATTGATCTGGCCATGCGATCACTCAAGATTGCACGTTTACACAGTTTAGAAAGTGGTGTCTCGGTCGAATACCATCATAGCAGCGCCGAGGAGTTTGCCGCCCAGCACCCCGAAAAGTTCGATGTCATTACCTGTATGGAAATGCTCGAACACGTCCCAAACCCAGCATCAGTAGTCAGCGCTTGTGCCCAACTAGTAAAGCCCGGCGGATGGGTCTTCTTTTCCACACTAAACCGCAACCCGAAAAGCTTTCTTTTTGCCATCATTGGTGCTGAATACGTGCTGAATTTACTTCCTCGCGGTACCCACCACTACGAATCCTTTATCAAACCTAGCGAGCTCGCGCGTGCTGCACGACAGGCCGATCTCAAGGTACAAAAAATTAGTGGCCTATCTTATAACCCGCTAAACAAGATTTACGCTATTACTGATGACAGCTCGGTGAACTATTTGATGGCCACTACTAAAACCCCAACTCACATTCGTTAAATCATGAAAAAACTCGTCTTATTTGATTTTGATGGCACTGTGGCAGACTCCGCCCCCGACTTGGCCAATAGTGCTAACACCCTACGTACCGAACGCGGTATGGAACCTCTCAGTGTCGATTATCTACGACCCTATGCCTCGATGGGTGCGCGGGGTTTAATTTGGGCAACCTTGGGATTAAAGACCGATGATCCCGATTACGACAGGGTACGTGACCAGTTTCTACGCCACTACGAACAAAACCTAGACGTAGACACGGTACTGTTTGATGGGATGGGTGCATTATTACAACGTTTAACTCAAAACAATATCCCCTGGGGCATTGTCACCAACAAGGCTGAATACCTGACCCGCCCTATCATGCAGCATTTAGGCATCAGCAACGATTGTGCGGTACTCGTTGGTGGTGATTCCACACCTTATTTAAAGCCCCACCCAGCAGCTCTGTTTCGGGCTGCAAAGCTGTTTGATATCCCTTGTGAACAATGCATTTACATCGGCGATGACGAACGCGATATTGTCTCAGCCCAAGTAGCCAATATGGCATCAGTGGTAGCTGCATATGGGTATTGCCAATTTGATCCTGCCAGCAAAGACTGGGGCGCAGATGCTATTGCTAACCACCCCGATGAGATTTTTGCCATCGTCGAGCAGTGGATGAATGCGCTCCATCCACGCACCACAAAGGTTGCCTGAGCTTGACAATTTACAGTTTTACATTTAAAATGATTGGCTCCTGCACGATTTATACGGCATGATTAGTTTGACTATTTTAGCTTATAAATTGTGCTAGCAACTCGCAAAGCTTTAGGCTTTGCCATGGCGGGGCCGACCTGGCTTCGACGTGGGTCACAAAGCAGAGCAGGGCATGTCGAGCACCAGTTCGCTCGTAAAACCACTGGAAAACTTATAAACGCCAACGATGAGCGTTTCGCCTTAGCTGCTTAAAAACCAGTTTTAAGGCCGTTGCACTAGTTTGTCTTTGGGCTAGGTCAGGTTTACCTGATAGCAACGTCATATTGCAAAGACTCGGCAACGCCTAGGCTACGTAGGCGGCGCTTAAATCTTAGTGGCTCGCTGCTGATTTGGCCAGTTGGCCGGCATGGTCAGCAGTTAAAACTAAAAATAGGTCGACTAAACATGTAGAACTGCCTGTGGAGGGCTTGCGGACGGGGGTTCAATTCCCCCCGGCTCCACCAACTAAATAAATACTTTGACCGCTCTTTTAGCGGTTTTTTTATGCCTACCCTACCGGTATGGATAGCTGCCTTGGCAGTACACTCTCCAACCATACCCGTGCTTTTTCCTCTTGGCAGCCTATGATTCCCATTCTGATGTACCACCAGGTCGATATTCCGGCCGCCAAAGGTACCCCATTTCGCAGCCTAACCGTCCACCCAAAGCGTTTTGCCAATCAAATGTGCTGGCTCAAAAGACTTGGTTATACGGGTCTTAGCATGCGCGATATTATGCCGTATGTACGCGGCGAAAAACAGGGCAAGGTCATCGGCTTAACCTTTGATGATGGCTACAAAAATGTTTATCAAAACGTACTGCCTCTGCTCAACGAGCTAGGTTTTACTGCCACTAATTACATTGTTAGCAATCACCTAGGCGGGACAAACTTTTGGGATGCAAAAAATGGCGTGCCTAGCAGTACACTAATGAATCAAAATGAAATCATGCAATGGGTGGATGCCGGACATGAAATTGGTTCACACACGCAGGATCATGTCTATTTAACCCGCATCACAGCTGCAGAGGCCAAAAAACAAATCGCACAATCCAAAACAGACCTGGAACAACTCTTGGGCATCGAGGTCGATTCTTTTTGTTATCCTTACGGGCATAAAAACGCAGAAATCCAACAATGGGTGGCCGAATGCGGTTATTTAAACGCCACGACCACAGCACGTGGGCTGGCCCTCAGTGATGACGACCCTTTTGATTTACCCCGCGTCAACATTACCCGCTCGACTCATATTTTCCATTTCCTGCAAAAATGCCTGACCAAGAAAGAACACCAAAAACGTCAGCGCTAAACGCATTGGCACCGCTAGATATCGCTTTTGTGACCACTCGATTTGGCCATCAATTCGGCGGTGCCGAGGCCTATGGCGTTGAGCTCATGCGCGAACTATCAAAGCGTCATCGAATCACAGTGATTGGCTATGAATACGATCCCCATAGCGCACTCAAACTATCATTTATCCCCGTTCATATCAATAACCGATTACCCAGCTGGATTCGCTCTTATTTGTTTGCTAAAAAAGTTAGCCAGATTCTCAAACAGCACTCTTTCCAAATAGTCCATTCTCATGTAGGAGGTTGGTGCGGTGATGTGGATGTATTGCACGTGCGTTCGGCTTATTACCGTTGGTTTGTTGCGCCAAAATTAATTAAGCGCTTGGCTAACTACCTGAGCCCGCGCGCGCAAATTTATCGCTGGCTAGAAAAACGCCGCATACACTTAGAGCCACGTCGCTGCACAGTGATGGTCTCAGAACAAATTAAAAAACAAATCCAAAGCGTCTATAAAACCCAATTTGATTTTCCGGTAATCCCACCCGGCGTACACATACCCCTAGAAAACGCTGACTTGCGCAAACGCACACGTGAGCGCCTAGGGGTATTAGAAGGTGATCTCTTGTGCTTATTAGTAGCACTCAACCCCGAACGGAAAGGCCTAAATACCCTACTTGAATCTCTACCGCGGCTACCTAGACACGCCAAGCTTTTGGTCGTCGGTGTGGGTGAACATCAACTGTCCATGTATGAACAATTAGCGATAAGCCATGGACTAAAAGAGCGCATACTCTTTGTGCCACAAACCACCGATATCAGCCCCTATTTCCAAGCGTCTGATATCTACGTGCACCCTACATTAAATGATAGCTTTGGGATGGCCCCACTAGAGGCCATGAGTTATTCATTACCGGTCATTATGAGCAGCTCGTATTATTGTGGCTTTGCCCATTATGCACGGGATCAAAAAAATGCATTGCTTTTACAAAACCCCAACGACAGTGCCGAGCTAACCAAAGCACTACTAGGTTTAATTAACAACGATCAACTACGCGAACAGTTAGCCCTTCAGGGTAAACAACTGGCCCAACAATTTGATTGGCAAAATATTGCTGCCAATTTTGAGGATGTTTATGCCAACATCCTCAGCAACAAAAACCATGCACAACATACAAAAGCCAGTGCAACGGCACACAGTGATTAGTCCTTAGCATCACCTAATGTCGGCAAGAATTAATAGTGGCTCATTCAGAAAAATGCTCGGCAACCAGCGCATCAGCATGCTGAACCCAATTTTTATTAGCCTGAGGACTGGCCGGACTAGGATGCAACAAATATTCCACCGGGGTATCAGTACCCATCACTGAACGGATACGCTGTTCAGCATAACGGCCAATCCCTACTAATAAGCGTGGCTGCAAACTCTCGATAACAGCACGCAAGGCCGCATCACAAATAGGTGTCAACGCATCACGCTCGGCCTTTTTGAGCTTTTCAGGAATCAAATTTCTGCCCTGTGCTAAAAAAAGCAAAGGACAAAAGTTCCATACAAAAGCTTGTTCAAAAAATCGTTCTGGAGTTTCAAAACGGTCTTGGGCCCAACCCCATAAACGCTGTCCACTACCCTCGCGACGATGGCATTCCATACCCATAATTGGATACTTGGGGTGCTGCTCAGGCAAAGGTTCAACCAACGGCTCGGACAATTGCAGCCATTGACCCACAAACTCGACATCACCAAATGGAATCCCAGTTTGCGCCATTCCCCAAGGACCTGGATTCATACCGACCATCAAAATCCTGCCAGGCATCCCACCATAACGGCGAATGTACTCTTGATGGTTACCCCAAGCGTAATCAAGGGGGTTATAAACATGAGAAGGAGTTGTCCAGCTTAATTGATCCACGGCCTGAGCAAGCTCGCGACTAATTTCCAGCAATTGATTTGCGCTCATTCTGTCGACCTGATCTTTTTCCACAGCGGCTTGGCAACCGCCGCAGCATTTAACAAAAAAACATCTTCTAATACATCTGCAAGCTGCTTAGCATGCGTAATTTCAACCAGACTTTCATTGCCGTTCTCATCTACCTGGCGAAACCGTCGATTTAACAATGCAACCCGACCGCCGCCAGCCAAAGCACGTGAAACCGAAAGTCGATAGGTGAAATGCGTATCAGAATGCGTTTGAGTGTACCAGTTAGCGACTTTTTGATCGGCAGGGTGCATCACCTCGTCAGGATTAAACTCATATAAATCCTGCCACTGGTCATTGACTAACCCCTGATAAAACCAACGCTGACCCACGGGATCAAAACGACGTTCACCGTGAGGGGTATACTGCGCCACCTGAGGCTCAAGTTGCAATGCCGCCGTAAGCGAATAAGAACCAAACCCCACGTCACTAAACCAGCGCTGCCCATTGATATCAATAAAGCAAAATAAATGTGTCCGAGCCGGCACCTGATCGCGGTCAGTCACCCCCAAACGCACACGACCACCCCCAGGCCGCACCATAAATCCCAAATGCTGCAGCACACACAAAAATAATAAATTTTGCTCAAAACAATAACCGCCCCGTTGCAGGGTAATCAGCTTGTGCGCTATATCCTCAGGCTGGAGACTAATCTCGCGACCTAAAAGAATATCAATATTTTCAAAGGCAATACTTTGGCTATGAGCACGCGTCAAAGCGGATAAGGTCTGCGCATCGGGGTTTAACGGCCCTTTATAATTAATACGCTGCAAATAAGCATCAAAAAGAGGATCTGTTAGGCTATCCATAATATATCTGAGTAAGGAGCACGACCAATGACCATGTCATCTGCAAACGCAAACAAAACTATTGCTATTTTACACGGTGACATCACTACAATTGCAGCTGATGCCATCGTTAACTCGGCCAATGAAACATTATTGCCCGGAGGGGGTGTGAGTGGTGCCATACACCAAGCAGCTGGACCCACAGTAGCCAAAATATGCACTGATTATTACCATACCCATGGCGAACAAACCGCTGGCACAGTAGTACCTACGCCCGCTGGCAAGCTATCTGCACAATATATACTGCATGCCATCGGCCCGCGCTGGCAAGACGGCCATCACAACGAAGCCGAACGCCTAGCTCAAACCTACCAAAACATCATCCAAACAGCCGACGCACACGGTCTGCAAAGTGTATCCATCCCGGCAATATCAGTAGGGATCTTTGCCTTTCCACTAAATGCGGCGACACAAATTGCCCTAGAAACCCTAAGCAAAGCCCTACAAAAAAGCCCGCACGTACGCACCGTATTGCTGGTCTGCTTTAACCAAGAAATCACACAAACCTACACTCAAATCAGCACAACCATAACCCCACCCGACCAAATACAAATAATCAGCCTCAGTCCGGGATATACTGCAACTAAACAGAACAACTAACCAACAAACCCAGACTCCTTCTGGCACCTAGTACTTTTACTAGGTGATAACAGTCGAAAAGATGTTATTATAGAAGGATATTTTGCGTACGCGCTCCAAATACATAGCATACTGCTTTACGCCGCTTGAAAATTATTATTCAAAATATTTAAATTTAAACGCGGTCATGGCATAAACAGCCAACTTTAGAGCAGATAATTAGATAAACACAATTCCAATATAAAAAAGGAGCAACAATGAAAATAATGTATCCTACTGATCTCGTTGCTCGTCCCGAGCATCAAAATCTGAATCACAACGACATTCGTCTAGGTGATACTGTCTATGTGCAGCCAAAAAATGGGCCCAAGATTGCCGCCAAGGTAATCTACAATGCCTATTTATTTGGCAGCAAAACATTCACTGCAGACGCCGAGGACCCCGTGCACGGACGTCGCCTACGTATGCGTTTTCGCTTACAAGACATCCATCACGTGGTTCCCAGTACCCCACTAAACTAAATACTTGGCACATGGGGCCACTTAGGCCCCGTGTTAAAGCCCCTATTACACTAGACCCAATCACCCCTCTTACCAGTCCTGACTGAACACTTTTATCCCCATCACTTGCCCTTGAGCAGCCCTAAAGGCAAAATAGCGACTAATTTAAATTAACCTTTGTCACCTTTGAGGGGGACACTATGAAAAAGGTCTATCTCGCAGGCCCAGACGTATTTGCTAGTGACGCCACAGAATTGGCAGAAAAACACAAATCACTATGCCGCGCTCACGGCTTTGAGCCCTTGCACCCAGTCGACCAAATCGAAACTACCGCACAAAGTATTTACCAACGTAACGCGGAACTCATCCAAGAAGCCGACGCACTCATCGCCAACGCCAACCCCTTTCGCGGTGCCGAGCCCGACTCGGGCACTGTATTTGAAATAGGCTACGCAGTCGCCCTAGGCAAACCCGTCATTATCTACCTCCAAGAACCACTCACCACCGTCAAAACAGTAGAGAAATTTTACGGTCCGGTCTACTACGATCAGGTCCGTGAACAATGGGTTGACCAAAGCGGCTACATGATCGAAGACTTCAACCTACCGCTAAACCTGATGCTAAGCATCCCCTGTGAAATTGTCACCGGAGGTGTCCTAGAGGCTTTATTAGCCCTACAAAAAAGATGGTACGACTAAATAACGCTTGCAGGGCAACTAGCCAACAGTCACCCTGCAAGAAAACCAATCAAGAATAAACTTAAGCTGGAACCAGCTTTTGATAATAATTCGGCAGGGCAAAGAGTGCGCCGTGCACTTCAGAATTGTAATACTGCAAGTCATCAATGCCGCGTGTTTGGATGCGCTCGTCGATAACCTGCGCACTCACCAGCTTGGGGCATAATTCATCAGATGCTACTGCCAACGCCCAATACGCACCATACAACGGTATATACAGCCCATATGGGCTTACGTGTGTAAATACACCCGCTAGCATATAGCTGAGACGTCGCACTTGTTCTGGCTCATGAAATGGCGAACCCAGATGTAATACGATTGCACCACCAGGATTCAGTACATTTTTACAAGCCATAAAGAAGTCCTCCGTATATAAAGGACCTGCTGGCGTTTCGGGGTCAGTTAAGTCCAGAAAGACCAGGTCAAAGCGTTCATCTGTCGTTCTGACAAACTCAGCCCCATCACCCACTTTGATCGTGGCCTTTGGATGCTCAAATGCGCCTTTATTTATAGACTGCAAATACTCTTTGGATACCTCGATCACTGCACCATCCAAATCCACCAAAGTGGCAGACTCAACGGGTTGATGCTTGAGTAGTTCCTCAAGTGCGCCCCCATCGCCACCCCCAATAATCAAGGTCTTTTTGGGATTGGAATGGCTAAGCATAGCAGGATGAATGAGGCCTTCGTGATAGAAGAACTCTTCTTTCTCGGCAGTCATCAAGCACCCATCGAGGCGCAATGTGCGTCCCATATCGGCGGATTCCAGCAACTCTAGATATTGATATTTGGTATGTTTTTCTAGTAGCCGTTTGCGGAACCAAAAACCATAGACGCTATTATTATTGAGCTTTTCCCACAGGAGTTCGCCCGCTTGATTGCCCTCTTCATCCCCTCTTAGAATCTGATTTCTTTGTACTGATTCTGGGGCAAAGGCATCAATCAGGCGTTGTAAAAGCTGCTGCGCTTTGACGGAGTTATCGGCGCTAAAATTGCACACATAAACATCCAGCGTTACGCCTTTGCGTTCTGGCCAAGTATGAATCGCCAGGTGTGATTCAGCGAGCAATAGTGCTCCTGTTAAGCCTCCTGGCTCGCCTTGGTATTCGGGAAAAGTCACCCATTTTTCACCAACAATGGTTAACCCCGAACGTTGTGTCTCTGTTCGACAAAAAGTCGCCAGCGCGTTTTCATCAATAAATAGGGAGAATGCCCCCTGGCACTGGTACAAATCTGCGGTAAGGTGCAGGCCTTGCATCGTTGTCGCTCCTTAAAAAAAGGATCCCAGTCTGAATTTAGACTGAAAAAAGCCCGAAGCCCGTTTTCACCAAGGTTAGAACGTGGACTTCACGAAAAGTGCAATCTTACACAACAAAAAAGAAGCTGCATATAGCTTTTAATAAAAAAATTTCACTCGCGGTTTATTTACCACAATGACGACCTAGAGCGGCTTTGCGAGGATTCTTTGCAGGCAGTAATAGCCCTAAACCCTCACTCTTTCTATGGTTATGCTTTCGCTTGATATAACTCAATCATTCTTAGTTTTTTTACATATATGCTTATAACTAGGGTTTAGATATGTTTTATGCTGCTTTAAAGAGGAATGCCGTATGCCTTACCCAAAAGAACAAACGCCTGACTTGCCTCAAAAAGGTAAACGCGGGTTTCTAAAACAACTACTTAGTTTGGGGGCCACCGCCACGGTCATCCCTATCCAGCCGGTCCATGCACAAATCAATGAACAACCCGCTCGTCGCCCAGGTATCGACGGCAAGCGCTTTGCCATGGTTATTGACCTACGCAAATGCATTGGCTGCCAAGCCTGTACGGTGAGTTGTTCGGTAGAAAACCTCCCCCCTATTGGTCAATTCCGAACCACAGTCTTGCAATACGAGGTTGAAGATTATGATGGCAATCAACCTGCCATGTTCAATTTACCCCGCTTATGCAATCACTGCGAGAACCCACCCTGTGTTCCTGTCTGCCCAGTAGAAGCCACCTTTCAACGCGAGGACGGCGTTGTTCTCGTTGATAATGAGCGCTGCGTTGGCTGTGCTTATTGTGTACAGGCCTGCCCTTATGATGCGCGTTTTATTAATGAAGAAACTAAAACCGCAGACAAATGCACTTTCTGCGAGCACCGCCTCGAGGTTGGTCTCTTGCCTGCTTGTGTAGAAACCTGCATTGGAGGGGCCCGTATTATTGGCGATCTGAATGACCCCGATAGCACTATCAATCAAGTCATGCGCGAAAACAAAGGCGACATCAAAGTGCTTAAACCCGATATGAATACCCAACCACGCGTGTTCTATATTGGTTTGCCTGACGATTTTGTTGATGGTGTCGAAGGCCAAACTAGTGTGCGTCTCGTGACCGAACCCTAACAGGAGCCCAAGATGAAAATCATTGAAATCCTTACCCCGGCTTATGATGCTGCCTGGTTGCCTTGGGCGGTGCAGTACTTTTTCCTCGTGGCCATCGCTACAACCACTGCAATTACTGTGTCTTGCATCAGCTTTACTGACTCTCAAAGCCCTGCACGTCGCATCTTGCCTGCTGCAGTAACCGTCTTGGTTGTTACTGCAATTGTGGCTCCTATTGCTTTGTTTGCTGACCTACAACAACCAGGTAGATTTTGGCATTTCTATGCGTACTTTAGTCCACAATCATGGATGTCTATTGGCGCATTCTTACTGCCTGTATTTGTCTTGCTATCTTTGCTGTACGGTGTTTTCTGGTGGTTTAACAAAGAAAGCCTTTTGCGCTTTAGCAGCATTCTTTTGCTAATTTCTGCAGTCAGTGTCCTCATTTACACCGGCGCCGAGGTCATGATTATCCGTGCACGCCCCCTGTGGCATACCTTTTTCCTGCCGATCAATTTTGCTTTGACGGGATGGTTAGCCAGCCTGGGCGCTATTTTGTTTGTCGCGCGTTGGACTCCTAATGGTTTGAGCGCCTTGCCTGCTGGTCTCATGCGACGGCTGAGTCTAACGGCTTTGGTGCTCTTGGCAATCAGCGCTTGTGGCTGGGTATTGGCCGGTATCACTGGCGTTGAGCCCTCCTTTATGGCTGCCATGGATCTGTTCAGCACCTATCCCACCTGGCGCAGTAGCTTGTATGGTTCTGTAGTTCTGGCCCTTGTTTTAGTGGTTCTGCTGAGTGCTCGTCCCGAACGGGTTTGTCATCCTTGGCACTCTTTGCTGTGTGCATTGGTGATGATGGGCTCTGCTTGGGTGTTTCGCTGGATCATCCTCATGAGTGTACAAGGTGTTCCCAAATATGGCGCCGGGCTTTATTTGCAAAGCATGCCATTAAATAGTGATGGCCTCATGGGCATGGTCGGCATTTTTGGCCTCTGCATTGCCTTATTAGCCATCGTCACGTGGCTATTGGATCGCTTCCCGCGCGCTCACGCATTTGCGCCCCTGTCTACATGACAGCACATCGCTCACTATCGATAACACGATTGGTTCAACAGTTTTTTTGGAATTAGCACAATGAGCAAATCAGACGAACAAAACAAAGACAGACGCAAATTAATCAAACACGGCGCTTTAGCCGCTGGCGGTTTGGCTGCTTTTGCGGCCGGTTATGGAGAAACTTTGGTCAAAACTGCGCGCGGTTTGGCTAAAGGCACCGCAGGTGCACCCACCAAGGATGCCGTGCGTGGCAATGCTCGTATCCCCGAGTTTGCAATTAACCCTGCCACGGGCCAGCTGGAAACTCAACCAGGACACGTAGTCAGCCCATCACTATGCCTAGGCTGCTGGACACAATGCGGGGTCCGCGTACGCGTCAACCAAGATGAAAATGAAATCATCCGCATCGCAGGCAACCCCTACCACCCCTTAGCCACGACCCATCCAGCCGATATGGATGAGTCCGTCCGCGAGGTTTTTTCACGCTTAGGCCAAGAACATGGTTTGGAAGGCCGCGCGACCGCTTGTGCTCGTGGTAACGCGATGCAGCAACAAGTAAACAGCCCCTATCGGGTATTAAGCCCTTTAAAGCGCGTGGGTAAGCGCGGCGAAGGGAAATGGGAAAAAATTAGTTTTGAACAACTGATCGAGGAAATCTGCGAAGGTGGCGATCTATTTGGAGAAGGCCACGTCGAGGGACTGCGCGCTATTTTTGACCGCGAGACCCTAATCGATCCTGAACACCCAGAATATGGCCCGCTTTCTAACCAACTCATTGTTACTGATGCCGGCAATGAGGGTCGTACCCCTTTACTGCGCCGCTTTGCTGAACAATCTTTCGGCACCGTTAATCGGTCTAATCACGGTGCGTATTGTGGTCAGACTTTCCGTATTGGCGCTGGTGTCGCACTGGGTGATGTGCGCAGTATGCCGCATGGCAAACCCGACTGGACCAGCGCCCGTTTCGGACTCTTTATTGGCGCCGCACCAGCCCAATCAGGTAACCCTTTCCAACGCCAAGGCCGCGAACTAGCCGAGGCACGGGCACGTGAAGAAAACACTTTTAACTATGTAGTGGTTTCTCCTATTTTGCCTACCTCATCTAGCCTAGCTGCAGGCACCCATAACCGTTGGATTGCCGTTAAACCTGCCTCCGATTTGGCTTTATGCCTGGGTATGATTCGCTGGATGCTGGAAAATAAAAGCTTTAACCAAGAGGTATTGGCTCAACCTAGCATGCAGGCCATGCAAGCGGCAGGACAGACTTCCTGGACCAATGCGACGCACTTGCTAATCAACAATCCAGAGCATCCTCGTTACGGCTCTTTCCTCAAGGGCAGCGATTTGGGTTGGCCTGTGGAAACAGATGAGGAGGGTACAGAAAAAGATGTCTTTGTTGTGCAACGCGCAGATGGCAGTTTGGCACCCCACACCATTACCGAACCTGCTGAGCTTTTTGTAGAGCGCAGCGTTGAGGCCGTTAATCTAGGGCAACAACCCATCGAGGTATGCACCGCTCTGAGCAAAATGCTGTTTGAATCACAGCAAATGAGCTATGAAGAGTACAGCGAGCAATGCGGTATTTCGGTAGAGGAAATACAGGACTTGGCCCGTGAATTCAGCAGCTACGGAGCACAAGCAGTAGCAGACGCGCATGGCGGCACCATGAGTGGGGCTGGATTTTATACCGCCTACGCGATTGGCATGCTCAACACTTTGGCAGGTAATTTGAATGTTAAAGGCGGTCTTGTCCTAGATGCTGGGCCTTTTGGACCCTTTGGGCCTGGTCCGCGCTATGATTTCCGCTTTCCCGGCCAAAAAGCCCCTCAGGGACTTGCCCTATCGCGCACCCGTATGCCCTATGAAAATAGTTCGGAATACAAACAAAAGGTCGCAGCTGGCGAAAACCCCTACCCCACCAAAGCTCCTTGGTACCCAATGGTCGGGGGCTTAAGTACCGAAATGGTTGCGGCTGGGATTGCCGGCTATCCTTATAAAGCTAAAGCCTGGATCAATCACATGGGTAACCCCATTTATGGAATAGCGGGCTTGCGCAACACCCTATACAAAGATTTACAGGACCCGAAAAAACTGCCCTTAATTGTTTGTGTAGACCCGTTTATCAACGAAACTACTGCCTTAGCGGATTATATTGTCCCTGACACAGTTACCTACGAAAGCTGGGGTACATCAGCACCTTGGGCAGATGTAATCGCCAAAACATCAACCTTGCGCTGGCCGATTGTTGAGCCCAAAGTAGATCGCACTGCAAACGGTGAGCCTATTAGCATCGAGGTATTTTTCATCGAGGTAGCCAAACGCTTGGGCATGCCAGGTTTTGGGGATGATGCCATCGGTGATCCACACAGCGATAAACGCTACCCCATGCATACCGCCCAAGACTTTTACCTACGCGGCTTTGCCAATGTGGCTTACGCAATGGGACGCCCTGTGCCTGACGCGAGTGACGAGGATATGCGCTTGACCGGTGTGGATAAAAAACTGGATTTGATCAAGGCTCATCTGAAAGAAGAGGAATGGCTCAAAGTCGCCATGCTGATGACACGTGGGGGGCGTTTTGATCGCGTCGAGGATGCTTGGGATGGGGACCACCTCAAGCACGCGCATTTGACCATGCTGCCTATATGGGACGAAGAGCTCGCCAGCCTCACTTATTCGATGACTGGGGAAAAATTCTCGGGCTGCCCAACGTGGTACCCCACCCGAATGGCAGACGGCACCCCCATGCGTGAGATCTACCCTGAAAAACAGTGGCCTTTCTTGTTGAGCTCGTATAAATCCAACATCATGAGCTCTATCGCTATCGGCGTTGACCGACTGCGTCAGGTACACCCCCATAACCCCGTATCAATTCACCCCAAAGATGCCCAAGCATTAGGCATTCGCAACGGCGACAAAGTCCGCATTACTACCCCCGGTAGCAGTGTCGAGGCCGTTGCCATGCTGCGGGATGGGGTCATGCGTGGCGCTATCGCTGTTGAGCATGGTTATGGACATACTGAACTAGGTGCTCGTGCCCACTATGTGGATGGCCAAGCTATGCCGCACAACACGCAGATTGGTGCTGGTATCAACCTAAACGACCTGGGCTTCCAAGACACCACACGTAAAGACAAAAACGTATGGATAGATTGGGTTTCGGGTGCAGCTGTACGACAGGGCCTACCTGCGCGCATCGAAAAAGTAGCGGCTTAAAAGAACAGGCGATTATTTACTGGCCGCCGGAGAGTCTTTTTCCTCAAATAGCACATCATCGTCATAAGACACTGCTACTTTTTGTGGGAAGTCCTGCCCCAGCAAATGGCCCAAGCGTGCTGCTTTGGTTTGTAAATAATGACTATTATGTGGATTCGCTGGAATCTCGTGTGGAACGCGCTCCAGCACATCCACCCCTAAATCACTAAGAGCCTGCACTTTTCGCGGGTTGTTAGTCATTAAACGCACATGCTCGATACCTAGATGTTGCAACATGGGCAAACAGACCTCGTAATTACGTAAATCTGCGGCAAACCCTAAATGCTCGTTGGCCTGCACAGTGTCTAGACCCTGGTCTTGTAGTTCATAAGCACGGATCTTGTTTAGTAAACCGATGCCGCGGCCTTCTTGGCGCAGATAAAGTACGACCCCCTGTCCGTGTTCGGCGATACGCTGCATCGCACGCTGCAATTGGGGACCGCAATCACAACGCATGCTAAATAGGGCATCCCCTGTCAAGCACTCAGAATGCATTCGTAGCAAGACTGCATCTTGGGCATTCCATTGACCATAAGTGAGCGCAATATGCTCACGCTGTGTTTCTGCCTCGAGAAACACATGCAACCGAAACACCCCCCAAGGCGTCGGGAGCTTGCTCGAAGTGACAAATTCAACCAAAACAATTCACCAACAAAAAATGCGTAAGTAAAAACCGCATGCCTGCCCTGTTAGAGACAAGGCAGGCAATTTGTGCTTAGAGCTGCGTAGGTAGCTGTAAAGCCAACTGACTGGCCAAACCAATATAACGGCGTGGGGTCAAACTGAGGAGCTCTTCCTTAGCGGGAGCAGGAATATCCAAGCCCTGAATAAATTCGCGTAGCGCTTTTTCTGTAATCGCCTTGCCGCGCGTTAGCTCTTTGAGCTGCTCGTACGGGTTTTCTACGGCATAACGGCGCATCACTGTTTGAATAGGCTCGGCCAAGATCTCGTAGCAGCTATCAATATCAGCATCAATGACATCTTGATTGAGCTCGAGCTTTTCCAACCCACGCAAACATGCTGAATAAGCAATCATGCAATATCCTAAGGCAGCGCCCAAATTACGCAAGACCGTAGAATCAGACAAATCACGTTGCCAACGCGACACTGGCAGCTTTTCTGCCAA
The DNA here is from genome assembly GCA_035302345.1 of Paenalcaligenes sp. Taxonomy (GTDB): domain Bacteria; phylum Pseudomonadota; class Gammaproteobacteria; order Burkholderiales; family Burkholderiaceae_B; genus Paenalcaligenes. Next base: position 77,924 of record DATGSS010000097.1, on the reverse strand, counting down.
ATGACCGAGCAAGGAATTGGCTAAGCCTAAATTACCCTCGGAGTTCTCAAAATCAATGGGGTTGACCTTGTGAGGCATTGTCGAAGAGCCAATCTCGCCCTCTTTGAGGCGCTGCTTGAAAAAGCCTAAAGCAATATAGCCCCAAATATCCCGATTGAAATCCAATAACACTGTATTAAACCGCATCAATGCGTGGAAAAGCTCGGCCATCCAATCATGCGGTTCGATTTGAATAGTTAGTGGATTTTGCTCTAAACCGAGTTCCTCGATAATTGCACGGCTGAAATTAGGCCAATCGACCTCAGGATAAGCAGCCATATGCGCGTTGTAATTTCCGGTCGCACCATTTAGTTTGGCTGTGGCCTGTACCTGTTGGATGGCATGAATAGCACGGCCCAGACGGTGGGCTACGTTAGCAAACTCTTTGCCCATTGTCGTTGGGCTAGCTGGCTGCCCGTGGGTGCGTGCCAGCATCGGCTGATGCGCAAAAGTATGAGCCATGGTGGCAATCTTTTGATAAAGCTCATGCAGGGCGGGTAAAACCACCTGGTCACGAGCCCGTGTGAGCATCAAAGCATGCGAGGTATTATTAATGTCCTCGGAAGTGCAGGCAAAATGAATAAACTCGGCAGCCTGGGGTAGATCGGGTTCTTTGCTGATGTGCTCTTTGAGCCAATACTCGACGGCTTTGACATCATGGTTGGTGATGCGTTCGATCTCTTTGATGCGCTCTGCATCTTGCTCGCTAAACTGAGTCACCAGCTGGCGTAAAAAGGCCTCGCCCTTGGGGCTAAAGCGGGGTAATTCAGGTAAACCGGCTTTGGAGAGCGCGATTAACCAGGCGACCTCGACCTCGACTCGATGGGCCATAAATCCGGCCTCGGATAAAAAAGGACGCAAGGATTCAGTCGCGCGGCCATAGCGACCATCAATAGGAGATAAAGCGTTTAAAGGGGTAAGTGTTTCTGCGATGCGCATAACTCAATCAATTGAAAATGTAAATACGATATTCTAACACTGCAGGGATTTTCGCGCGGATGATGACGAATAAACCACAGTTCGCGCCAAAAAGCTCAGGAAAACCTTAAGTGTATGTCCATGAGCGTGCTTTATATAGACATGTTGATATACTTTGAAAGGCACACAATCAATGAAAAATCTATATGAAACTAATAGGTTCTCTAACTAGTCCGTATGTTCGCAAAGTACGCGTGGTCATGGCAGAAAAGAAACTCGACTACGAACTCGTCATAGACGATGTCTGGAGTGCAGATGCCATCATTACCGAACATAACCCTCTTGGCAAGGTACCTTGCCTGGCCATAGATGATTTTGGCAATTTGTTCGACTCGCGTGTGATTGTAGAATATCTGGACACGCTTTCACCTGTCAGCCGCTTATTGCCGCAGACGGGCCGTGATCGGGCATTGGTCAAACTATGGGAGGCCGCTGCAGATGGCCTTATGGATGCCGCAATTAGTATCCACATAGAAAAAAACCAGCGCCCTGCACACCAACAAAATCCTGCATGGATTACCCGCCAACAAGAAAAAATAACACGCACCCTCGCCTATTTAGAGGCACAATTGGGCGAAAACTCTTTTTGCTCGGGCATTAATTTTAGCTTGGCTGATATTGCCGTAGGCTGCGCACTAGGGTATTTAGAATTGCGCTTTGCCGAACTCGACTGGCGCAGCCAACACGAACAACTGGCCCGACTGTGCGACAAGCTCTACGAGCGTCCCTCTTTCATCCAAACCCAACCTTAGTTAGATACTGCACCCCGTGCATGAATAAACACACCGGGCATCACCGCGATCCCGGTGCAATAATCATTCGTACACTATCCATCTTTCGTGCATTATCCGTGGGCAAAAAAGGTTTCGTAAATCATCTGCGTCCCCAGGATGAATAACAAGCCGGCAAAGATCCGTTTGAGGTGATTCATTGGTAGACGATGAGCCGCTGCTGCCCCCAAGGGTGCTGTCAGCACACTCATCACAGTCAAGGCAATTAACGCAGGCCAATAATTGTAACCTAGCATGCCTGGAATGCCCTTGGTCGTTTCGTAACCTGACCAGATATAGCCCACGCTATTAGCTAGGGCAATGAAAAACCCTAAAGCTGCCGAGGTCGCAACGGCATGCGCCATTTCTAGATTAGCGCGCACTAAATAAGGGACAGACAAAAAGCCGCCCCCGGCGCCCAGCAATCCTGAAACAACCCCGACCACAAAACCGAACGCACACGTCACCCACTTAGGTGGCAAAAGCAACGCAGCATCTGGTTTGCTTTTGCGTAACATACGCAATGCGGAAATATACACAAAGGCGACAAAAATGATTGCCAACAGCTCATTGCTGATCATGGCAAAAATGGCCCCACCTGATACAAAACCACCCAAAATAATCCCAGGCACCATTAATTTGACCACATCCCAGTGGATAGCTTTGTGTTTTTGGTGTGCACGCACACTAGAGATCGAGGTAAATACAATCGTCCCCATCGCCGTGGCAATCGCTGCATGGACGGCTAAATCTTGGGGGATGCCAATACGAGGCAGCATATAATTCAGAAAAGGCACCAGCACCATGCCGCCGCCAATACCCAGCAGACCCGCTGCAAAGCCCACAAAGGCCCCTAGCCCCAGCAGGGCAATCAAAAAAACGATGGTCATTGTTGTTTTTCCTTATGTGATGATCCCGCCGCCCAGACAAATATCCCCATCGTACAACACTGCCGACTGGCCAGGGGTCACTGCCCATTGAGGAGACTGAAAACGCAAAGTAAAGCCCTCACCCTGCGCGGCTACGAGCTGGCAAGGCGTATCTGGCTGCCGGTAACGGACCTTGGCGCCATAATCTGCGTATGCAGGCGGTTGACCAGCAATCCAGCTGGCCTGTTCGGCTGATAATTCTGGCTGGTACAGCCATGGATGATCAGAGCCTTCGACCACATAAAGCGTGTTTGTTTTTAAATCTTTGCGGGCTACATACCAAGCACCCGAGGTGCCATCTGCGCGTTGTCGGCCTTTGACCCCACCAATGCCCAGCCCGCGACGCTGCCCATAGGTATAAAAAGCCAACCCTATATGCTCGCCTAATAACTCGCCTTGGTCATCTTTAATGGGGCCAGGCTCGGTAGGTAAATAGCGGTTTAAAAACTCTCTAAAGGGACGTTCGCCGATAAAACAGATTCCAGTGGAGTCTTTTTTCTGTGCCACAGGTAGATCTAGCTCAGCGGCAATATCGCGGACCTCGGTTTTTTGTAATTCGCCCAACGGGAAAATAGTACGGGCTAATTGTGCCTGATTTAAGCGATGCAAGAAATAGCTTTGATCCTTGCTTTTATCCAGCCCCTTTAAGAGCTGAAACTGCCCATTGACCTCGCGAACGCGTGCGTAGTGGCCCGTAGCAATGCGCTCGGCCCCTAACTCCATCGCGTGATCTAAAAAAGCCTTGAATTTGATTTCTGCATTGCACAGCACATCAGGGTTGGGCGTACGTCCTGCAGAGTACTCGCGTAGAAACTCTGCAAATACACGGTCTTTGTATTCAGCGGCAAAATTAACCGCCTCGATTTCTATACCGATCAAATCAGCCACACTGGCCGCATCGATCCAATCCTGGCGGGTCGAACAATATTCACTGTCATCGTCGTCCTCCCAGTTTTTCATAAACAAGCCTACGACCTCGTAGCCTTGTTGTTTGAGCAACCAGGCAGTAATGGCCGAATCGACGCCTCCGGAGAGACCAACGACGACACGCTCTTTGCTAAAAGGTTTGGACATAAATGGAAAGCCCGTGGGCACCAAAAGAATTACTCAGTAGAAAAAAAGATTTTACCTGGGTTTAGAATATTGTGGGGATCCAAGCCTTGTTTGATTTGGCGCATCACATCAACAGCACTGTCACCAAATTCCTGGGATAAAAACTCGCGCTTATGCAAGCCTACCCCATGCTCTCCTGTACATGTACCACCCGCCTGTAATGCGCGCTCAACGATGCGATGATTTAACTCTTCGGAGGCGTGCCATTCCGCAGGATCATCGGGCGAAAGCAACATCAACACATGGAAATTACCATCGCCTACATGCCCTAAAATAGTACTTGGAAAGGGTGCTTTTGCCATATCATCAGCAGTCTCGACAACGCAACGGGCTAGTTCAGAAATCGGGACGCAAACATCTGTTGTGCTAGATACAGCACCAGGACGTAACTGCAGACCGGCAAAATAAGCTTGGTGCCGTGCCGCCCATAACCGCGAGCGATCTTCAGGCTGATCTGCCCAATCAAAATCCATCCCATCATTGCTCTGAGCGATTTCCTGAACAATTTCGGCCTGCTCTTGTACTGCACTAGGGCTGCCATGGAATTCGAACAACAGCAAAGGCTTTTCAAGTAAGTCTAGTTTGCTATAAGCGTTTGTCGCACGCACTGCTTGCACATCCATAAACTCGACCCGGGCAATATCGATGCCCATTTGGATGACCTCGATGACAGTTTGCACGGCGTCCGCCACAGTTGGAAAGTGGCATACCGCCGCTGAAACTGCCTCGGGCAATGGGTGCAAGCGAACGGTGAGCTCGGTAATAATACCCAGCGTACCCTCGCTGCCGATAAATAGCCGCGTCAGATCGTACCCCGCAGAGGATTTTTTGGCCCGTTGTGCGGTACGTACAATACGCCCGTCGGCCATAACTACGGTGAGATTAAGGACATTTTCGCGCATGGTCCCATAACGCACTGCATTTGTGCCAGAGGCACGCGTTGCGGACATCCCACCCAAAGTGGCATTGGCACCTGGGTCGATGGGAAAAAATAGGCCTGTCTCTGCCAGCGCTGCATTTAGGGATTCGCGTCGAACACCGGCCTGCACAGTGGCAGTGAAATCCTCGGCATGTAGGGCGAGGATCTCGTCCATTTCGGATAAATCTAGCGATATCCCCCCTTGAAGGGCCAACACATGGCCCTCTAGTGAAGTACCCGCACCATAAGGAATGAGCGGTACCCGATGCGTGTGGCAATGACGTGCGACCCAGGCCACCTCGTCAGTACTATGAGCATAAATAACCGCATCAGGGGCCATCGTAGGATAAGGCGATTCATCGCTGCCGTGCTGTTCAAGGACAGCTGGTGTCAGATTACATCGATGCCCGAACTTATCCTGGAGGGCTTGAATAAACCCTTCTGGCAAGGGGCGTTTCACCTGCTGAACCGCTGCAGTTTCCATTATTTACTCCGTGAAATCTCGTCATTAAAGGCGAGACCGGGCTCAACCAACCCGATGTGCTGCATATTAAAACGCAGGCACCTGATCTTAGGCGTGAGCTACATTCGTCTCTTTCTTGGTGATCATTTTACGCCTTTCTTGGACGGCTTTGGCTAATCTTTCTAAAACAACCTCGGTATCATCCCAACCAATGCAGCCATCAGTGATGCTCTGACCATAAGTCAGTGCCTGCCCATCGACTAAATCTTGGCGACCGGCGACCAGATGACTCTCGATCATGACCCCGATAATACGCTCATCACCCCCACTGATTTGCTGGCCGACATCGGCTAAGACCTCGGGTTGACGGCGGTAGTCTTTGCTGCTGTTAGAGTGACTGGAATCAATCATGACTGCAGGACGCAATCCGGCGTCTTGCATTTTTTTGCTGGCCTCATCAACGCTTTGTGCATCGTAGTTGGGCTTGGGGCCACCACGCAAAATGATGTGGCAATCCTCGTTACCCAAAGTCGACACAATGGCCGAATGCCCCCCTTTGGTCACAGACAAAAAGTGGTGCGGATGAGATGCAGCCTTGATCGCATCAACGGCGATTCCCATGCTGCCGCCTGTACCGTTTTTAAAACCTACCGGGCATGACAACCCCGAAGCAAGTTCACGGTGAACCTGGCTTTCGGTGGTACGTGCCCCAATGGCACCCCATGCAACCAAATCAGCAATGTATTGAGGGGTAATCATATCTAAGTATTCACACGCGGCTGGCAGCCCCATCTCATTAATATTTAGAATCAACTCGCGAGCGATGCGCAACCCCTGATTGATATTAAAGCTGCCATCTAAATGCGGGTCATTGATTAACCCCTTCCAGCCGACGGTGGTGCGTGGCTTTTCAAAATACACACGCATCACGATTTCCAAGGAATCAGCATGCTTTTCACGTAATTTGGTCAACCGCTCGGCGTACTCGAGTGCAGCCTTGGGGTCATGGATAGAGCACGGCCCGATGACAACTACTAAACGGTCATCTTTACCGTGCAAGATACGGTGAATAGCTTCGCGACTGCCATGAACAACCTCACTGGCTTGTTCACCACAAGGAAACTCACGCATGACGTGTGCAGGCGGACAGAGCTCTTTAATCTCGCGAATTCTTAAATCATCAGTATTGTGTGACATGGTCTTTCTCCTCTGTTTAGGCCAGTGCAACCATGAGTTTTATGTTGGGCAGCCACAAAAAAAGCCGCCCGGCGGTGCGCTGGCGGCTTTTTGGAAACTGGTAATAGGCGTTTTTTAGTTTGTACAGCCCATCCCTTCCTGCGCCAGCGGCACGGGAAAAAAGTAAAAATAAAAAAAGAAGGATTGGCTGTTAATACTATGCATAAGTTAAAAGACTACCACATATCCGCGGTAGATAGCAAGCATCCGCGGCGGGCTGTGTTGCGCTAATCAACCTGATAACAGCAAACACCCTCATTGAGAACATCAATCTGTTTACAAAGCTAATAGTTTTTATCAAAATCATTTGAGCGCTAACTATTTTTCATTGTATCATTTGAGCTCTAACAAATAATATAGCGGTCCCGCCCGGTTACTCTGGGTGACATTTAGGGACCATTAAAAATGACGAGACAATTTTTCATTTCATAGAAATACAAAAGGACCCATTTATGTTTAATTCAGCGGATATTCCACATCGAGGCAAAAAAACAGCGCTGGCTGTCGCCATTGGCCTACTCGGCGCTGGCCTGTTGGGTACCACCGCAACAGCCGCCTCTTTAGAGGAAATCAAAGATAGAGGCGTGATTCGCATCGCCGTGGCCAATGAAATCCCTTACGGTTTTATTGACCTCAATGGAGAGGCTAAAGGAGCCGGTCCCGAGGTCGCACAACATTTGGTTAAGGAATTGGGCATCGATGAGATCGAGTGGGTCACCACTAACTTTGGCTCTCTAATTCCGGGCTTGCAGGCTGACCGTTTTGATATGGTCGCTGCCGAGATGGCCATCTTGCCCCAACGCTGCGAGCAGGTCATTTACTCTGAACCCAACAGCTCGTATGGTGAGGGCTTACTCGTCGCAGCTGGCAACCCAAAAGACTTGCACGGCTACGAGGACTTTACCGACGGTGATTACACAGTAGCCATCATGGCTGGCGCTGATCAGCTAGAAATGTTGCAGGCACTGGGCGTTGATGAAAGCAAAATGCTGACCATCGCAAATAACGCGGATGCTATTTCTACCGTTTCCACTGGCCGCGCAGATGCTTATGCAGCTACAGGTTTGACTGCCTCCGAGCTCGCTAAGCGCAGCGACAAGGTCGAATTGGCCGAGGATTTTGTTGACCCGGTCATTAATGACGTCGCCATTCGCAGCTGGGGTGGCTTTACCTTTTCCAAAGACTCCGAGGACTTGCGTGATGCCATTAACGAGGCTTTAGCAGAATTCAAAAAAACGGATACCTGGTCTGATATTTTGGCCAGTCACGGTTTTACTGACTTAGACCAAAGCGAATCCAACGTTAAAACCACTGCCGAGCTGTGTGCCGACACCGATGGCCCATTTTAATTTTTCTAAATGAGCCATTGTTCCATTACTAAATAAGCACACATGATTGACTGGAATACTTACGCAGGCCCCCTTTTAAGCGGGGCCTGGGTAACAACTCAACTTACTGTTTACTCCACTATTCTTGGCGGGCTGGTATCTTTTATCGCCGGGGTGGGCAGACTCTCAGACTACCTCTGGGTCCGAGCTCTTAGCGTAGGATTTATCGAGCTCTTCAGAGGCACCTCGTTATTGGTGCAATTATTTTGGCTGTTTTTTGCATTACCTGTCCTGGGACAAGTTATTGGCGTTGATTTACGCCTAAGTCCGGTGATGGCAGGCACGCTTGCACTTAGCTTGAATATCGGTGCCTACGGTGCCGAAGTCGTTCGTGGTGCCATCCAAGCGGTTTCGCCCAACCAGCTCGAGGCAGCCAAAGCCTTGGACTTTAGTCCGCGCCAAACTATGTGGCGCATTGCTGTCCCCCAAGCCATCCCCGAGATGATGCCTTCTTTTGGCAATTTAGCTATACAAAACCTCAAAGACACAGCGCTGGTTTCCCTGATTAGTCTGGGCGATCTGACTTTCCGCGCTGAACAATTACGTAACTACACTCAGGACAGCACCACTATTTATACGATGCTGCTTTTCATCTACTTTGGCATGGCACTGGTTTTGGCTTTTTTCATGCGTTTACTTGAACGCTATACCAGCCGGTGGCGAGCAGGGAGGTAAACATGCTATTTGGAATTGCATGGGATACAAGCAGCGCCTGGGCCTTTGCTTGGTCGATTTTGCCCATATTATTAAAAGGTTTGGTGGTCACCATACAAGCCACTCTGGTGGGCTTTGTGGTAGCAGCCATCATTGGCCTGATCTTGGCTGGCCTCAAGAGTGTTCGACTAAAAATAATTTCCTGGCCGGCCTATTTCATCACCGAATTTATCCGTGATACGCCGCTACTGGTACAGCTTTTCTTCCTTTATTACGTGCTGCCTGAATACGGCATTGTCCTGCCTGCCTTTATGACGGGGGCATTAGCCTTGGGGCTGCAATACAGCGCTTATACATCAGAGGTCTACAGAGCAGGTATCGAGTCTATCCATAACGGTCAGACCGAGGCCGCACGTGCTTTAGATTTTACTGCCTGGCGAACCTTTATCATTGTTGTTTTGCCCCAAGCCATACCCAGAATTATTCCGGCACTGGGTAACTATTTAGTCTCTATTATGAAAGACGTCCCAGTGCTGTCTGTTGTCTCTGTACTTGAAGTGCTTAATGTGGCCAAGATTATTGGGGACCGAACATTTAACTACATGATCCCCCTATCCATGGTGGGCTTGCTATATCTGATTCTCACCTTGGTAGCCTCTTGGCTGATACGTGTTTTAGATACACGCTTACCCAAAGAAGGAGTACATTTGAAATGACTGGCACACTTACTAAAACAGTGCTGGATACCAGTCGCCAAACTGAACCTTACCCGATGAACGGGCAGGGCAATGGCCTGTCCAGCACAACCGCTTCACCCATCATCGAATTTGATGCAGTGACCAAAAAATTTGGTGAGCATGTGGTGCTTGATCAACTTAGTTTCAATGTACAACAAGGAGAAAAAGTCACCATCATTGGACCATCGGGGTCAGGAAAATCCACTGTTCTGCGTATTTTAATGACGCTAGAAGACATCCAAGGGGGGCATATTTTTGTCGGTGGTGAGCCCCTGTGGCATGAACAAAAACATGGCGAATTAGTCAATGCTGGGGAAAAACACCTGCGCCACATGCGCAAAAAAATGGGCATGGTTTTTCAGCAGTTTAACCTGTTCCCTCACATGACAGTACAACGCAATATCACCGAAGCCCCTATTCATGTTTTAGGGCTCAGCAAGAAAAAAGCACAAGAAAGAGCCTGTGAGTATCTAGAATTAGTAGGGATGCTCGAACACAAGGACAAATACCCAAGTCAGCTCTCAGGCGGTCAACAGCAGCGTGTGGCCATCGCTCGCGCACTAGCAATGCGTCCTAAAATAATGCTCTTTGACGAGCCCACATCTGCCCTTGACCCCGAACTCGTCGGCGAGGTTCTCACCGTTATAGAGCGCTTGGCGGCGCAGCATGATCTCACTATTCTGTTGGTCACACACGAGATGCAATTCGCCAAAGAGATTTCTGACCGCATTTGTTTTTTTGACGGTGGCAAAGTCGTCGAGCAAGGCGTCCCCCAGCAATTATTTGATAACCCCCAAAAAGAACGTACTCAGCAATTCCTGAGCCATTTTTTAGGCGAAAACGGCAACTAAGTATAGGTTCCTTTTCGCTCTAGGGCGGACACAAAAAAGCGCAGTGGATAATTTCCAGCTGCGCTTTTTTTATATCATTTGCTATGCTAGTTGCTAGCGACTATTTATGTATTTATTGATCGTTATTACTAGTGACTAGCTGCCTTTGATTGGCTTTGGCTTGACGGCTTTGGTGTCTTTGCGATGTGCCAAGTACTCGGGCCTGGGTTCGAGACCGTACTTGGGTGTTTCCAGCTTGTTCTCAATGCTGTTATATACAAAGAAAGCATTGACACGCGGCCACGGACTAATATTGCCGGCCGAGCCGTGCATGGCATTACTATCAAAAATGACAACTGAGCCAGCTTTGGCCTCTAGTGCCTCGATACCACCGTATTCTTCGACCAATAATGTCAAACTCAATGGGTCGGGCACACCAAATTCTTGTTTTTTCAACGAGCGTTCGTGGTGGTCTTCGGGTGTCTCACCCGGGCATACCAAGAACGTACGGTGCGAGCCAGGAATGAGCATCAATGGCCCATTACAGGCATCATTATCGGTTAATAGCACCGAACAGCTCAGAGCACGCATCTCGGGCATGCCATCTTCTACGTGCCAGGTTTCAAAATCAGAGTGCCAATAGAACTCGTCGCCATTAAAACCAGGCTTGTAATTAACGCGTGATTGGTGAATGTACACCTCAGAACCTAAGATCTGGCGCGCGATATTCACCAAGCGCGGGTCTTGCATTAGCTGCTCGAAAACAGAGCTAAATTGATGTACTGAAAACAAAGAGCGCAACTCTTGCGAATCAAGCTCGGTCACAAACTCTGGACGTTCTTGTAAATCATCGCGCTCGCCTAAGGCTTTTACCTCGGCCAGGAACTTCTCGACCTCTTTAGGGCTAAAAAGCTCCTCCAGGACGAGGAACCCCTTGTCCTGGTATTCTCCCAACTGTTCGGCACTGAGTGCATCCGCATAAGTGCCTTCGTTGTAGACGACCGGCTCCTCACGAACGACCATACCGGCCTGGCGCTCTGTTCTGGAAACATAGCGGTCATGAATCACCGTATCCATGATTAAACTCCTATCTTTACTTATTCGGTCTCTAAGGGATACACCCCAGATTCATCGTGAACCTCTTGACCGGTTAAAGGCGGGTTAAAAACACAGATTAAACGCATGGGTTCTTTACCCCCACGCAAGTAATGCTCGTCATGCTCATCAAGGGCATAAACCACGCCGGGCTCAATAGCGTATTTTTTGCCATCAGCAACGGTCTCGATCTCGCCATCACCCTCAACACACCAAACAGCTTCGAGGTGGTTTTTATAGTGAATATGAGTTTCTGTGCCTGGCTTGATAATGGTTTCATGGAAAGAAAATCCCATTCCATCACGCTTTAGAAGCACGCGGCGGCTGGTCCAATTTTCACCTTTGACTTCGTTTTCTGTCCCAATTATGTCTTTGACATTGCGAACAATCATGATCAGTACTCCTGCTATTTATCTTGTTCTTAAATGCATCTAATGGCTATTTCAGCCATTTTATCTGTGTCTTAAAAAGGAATTTGTGGGCAGCAGCTCAACCCCACGGGCCAGGCTGCTGTGCACCCATTATTATTAAGCTTTTGCGACTTCTTCGGCGAGAGTTTCGGCCACACTCTTTTCAATGATGGCCATGCCTTTTTTCAGTAAGTCGGTTTCGATGGTCAGAGCTGGCAAGAGCTTGAGGACCTCGTCGTTGGCGCCAGAGGTTTCAATAATCAACCCATTATTAAAGCACTGCTGGGCAATTTTACCGGCCAACTCGTGGTTCTCGGTAGTTACCAGACCCTGGATCAGGCCGCGTCCGCGAACACTCAGACCAGCATTAGGATAGCTTTGGCAGATGTTCTCTAGGCAGTCACGGATAATCTCTGCTTTCTCTTCGATTTGCTCGGAGAAGGCATCGTCTTTCCAGTAGTGCTCTAACGCGGTAGTGGCAGTCACAAAAGCCAAGTTATTACCGCGGAAGGTACCACTGTGCGCACCGGGGGACCATACGTCTAGCTCAGGCTTCATCAGCACCATCGACATGGGTAGACCAAAGGCCGATAGCGACTTGGACAATGTAATGATATCGGGTTGGATATCCATTTTCTCAAAGCTGAAGAATGTCCCGGTACGTCCACAACCTACTTGAATGTCATCCACAATAAAGATGACCTCGTGGCGGCGGCATACTGCCTGCAAATCTTCTAACCAACGATGAGTAGCGACGTTAACACCGCCCTCACCTTGGATGGTCTCAACAATCACAGCGGCGGGCTTGTCCACACCACTGCTGGGGTCGGTCAGTACTTTTTCTAGGTAGCTGATGGTATCTACATCAGGCCCCAAGTACCCGTCATAGGGCATAAATGTGGTGTTACCCAAAGACGCACCGGCAGCTGAACGGAACTTTTGGTTGGCGGTAACGCTCAGTGAGCCCATGCTCACACCGTGGAAACCGTGCGTAAAGGAAATCACATTTTCACGTCCAGTCACCTGGCGTGCAATTTTCAGTGCTGCTTCAACAGCGTTAGTCCCAGTAGGACCGGTAAACTGAAAGGTGTACTCCATATCGCGTGGCTTGAGGATTACACTTTCAAAAGCTTCCAAGAAATCTTTTTTGGCTTGGGTAGCCATGTCTAGCCCGTGCACCACCCCATCTTCTTTGAGGTAGTCGATGAGCTTTTCTTTTAAAAGCTTATTGTTGTGCCCGTAGTTCAGTGTTCCTGCACCGCTGAAAAAATCGATATAGGCCTCTGAACCACTGTCATACAACAAGGAACCTTTTGCCTGGTCAAACAACACCGGAAATGAACGAATATATCCACGTACTTCCGACTCTAAACGGTTAAAAATTTTCAACTTAGCCATGATTTTTGCTCCAAAAAAATAAACAATCCCCTACAGATTTAAACATCCGTATCTTCTTCGCTGATTTCTTTTATGGGATCAGGGGATGGGCCCAATACGTAATAAGGGCTCTGTTTGTGGTTGCGTCGCATCATCAAAATGGTGCGACTCAAAGAACGGCAATTCTTTTAGTTCTGTCTGATATTGATCAGCCAAGCGCTGGAACATCCGGCGGGAGGCCTGATTATCAGGCGCTACTGTGGTTTCTATGTAGCGCACCTCTTGGCATTGCGTGCGCTGTAATAAATGCTCTAGCATGCGCACGGCCAGACGCTGCCCTCTCATGGAAGAGTGCACGGCGACCTGCCAAACGAATAAAACATGTTCCTGGGATGGCGGCTGATATGCCGAAATGAAGCCTACAACCTGGGAGCCTTTAGTGGCTACCACACAGGTTTGAGCGAAATGCTCGGTCAAGAGCAAATAGGCATAGGTAGAATTGACATCTAAAGGTGGGCATGAACGAATAAGCTGTGCAACGGCCGCCCCATCAGCTTTTGAAGGGGCGCGTAAAACAAGCGGGTCTTCAGTATCCGCCTCGGCTTCAGATGGTGTAGAACACATGGTATTGGACTGATTTGTTTGTAAAATCTTCACACTACCAATCCGGATTCAGGGGGTACTGCCCCGTCCGGAACCTCCAAAAGTGTCGATGCTGTTTCGCCCGCGCCGGACGCGACAACATCGGTTTCAGAATCAATCAAGCAAACAACCTTTTCCAAAGCAGCAGTAATATCTGCTTGCTCGGACTCAGGCAATTGCTTGAGCGCTTGAGCCAACTTTTTTTGTAGTGGCGATGGCGTCTCTGCTGCCAGAGTACGCCCTGCTTCGGTCGCCGTAATATAAACAATACGACGATCTTTGCGACCACGCTCTCTCTGAATGAGGCCCTTGTCCTCTAGGCGATCCAGTATGCCAACCACCGTACTGGGGCTGACATGCATTTGACGGCTAATCGCCGTCGCGGTAAGCGGCCCACTGTCGATCACCTTGCTCAAACAGACAAGCTGCGGAGCCGTGATGTTACTGTAGGCTGCCAACTGCCTAGAATGCAGGGCAATTGAGCGCGTAATACGACGTATGGCTCGTAAAATTCTCAAATCGTATTGGTTCTGTGTATCCATAACTCTTTCGCAATCAAAACGTCGCACTACAAATCGTTAGTGCTGAAATGATAGGCCTTCCGAACTATCCCGTCAAGACTAATGTTGCAACTGCTTACACATATAAGCCCAGGGTAACGGTTGGTTGAATCTACTAAAGAAAAGCAAATAAATGGGGGATTAACGCCGCAAACACAGGTTATCTGTTACGCCTGCTATGGCTCCAAAGGTCAAGCTCAGAGGCCAGCCCAGTTTCAAATTAGCCCTAGGCTGGCTTGTGGAGTACTTTTGGGTTGAGGTCGAAAGCGGCCAAAGACCTAATCGGGGTACTGGTCTTAACCTTAGGACTACTCTATGCCTCAGTGCCGCCTACCGTTAGACCGTCAATGCGTAAAGTAGGCAAGCCCACCCCAACGGGTACCACCTGACCTTCTTTGCCGCAGGTGCCCACGCCTGTGTCTAGTTGCAAGTCATTGCCAATCAGTTTGACCTGATTCATGGCCTCGATACCACTGCCAATCAGTGTGGCGCCTTTGACAGGGTGAACTAAACGGCCATTTTCAATGAGCCATGCCTCGGAGGCAGAAAACACAAAGCTACCGCTGGTAATATCTACCTGACCACCGCCAAAATTAACGGCATAAATACCGCGGTCTACCGATGCAATGATTTCTTCGGGGTCGTGGGGACCCGCCAACATAAAGGTATTGGTCATACGAGGCATGGGTACATGAGCAAAAGACTCGCGACGCCCGTTGCCAGTGCCCGCCATATTCATCAAGCGCGCATTCATGCTGTCTTGTAAATAATTTTTGAGAATGCCGTCCTCGATTAATACTGTACGCTCAGTGGGGTTACCCTCGTCATCAACAGTTAGAGAACCACGGCGGTTGGCAATGGTGCCATCATCAATCACCGTGACACCCTTGGAGGTGACCTGCTCACCTAAACGCCCTGAAAACACGCTGGAGCCCTTGCGGTTAAAGTCCCCCTCGAGGCCATGCCCCACAGCCTCGTGTAACAAAACCCCCGGCCAACCTGGGCCTAAGACAACTGGCATCACACCAGCAGGCGCTGGACGTGACTCTAGATTTAGTAGTGCCTGCCGAACGGCCTGATCAACATATTGGCGCAGGATCTCATCGCTAAAGTAAAGCAAGTCATAACGCCCCCCGCCCCCAGCGGAACCCACCTCGCGGCGACCATTTTGTTCTGCGATGACCGTCAGGGAAAGACGAATCAATGGGCGCACATCTGCCACCTGACGACCATCTGAGGCCGCTACCAATACGATGTCGTGCGTTGCTCCTAAGCTAGCCATCACCTGAATAATGCGCGGATCAGCTTGGCGAGCCAAGGCCTCGACACGCTCGAGCAATGCAACCTTGGCCTCGGCTTCTAATGAGGAGACAGGATCATTAGACGTGTACAGGGGCGTGGCCACTGGCTGGGCATCGTTAAGCCCAACCCGACCATGCCCGCCTTGGCGACCAATAGCGCGAACAACATGGGCCGCATCTGTCAATGCTTGGGGGCTGAGTGTATCGGTATAAGAGAATGCAGTTTTCTCGCCTGAGAGCGCGCGTACACCGACCCCTTGCGAGAGCGAGAAGTGGCCAGTTTTAACAATGCCCTCCTCGAGGCTCCAGCTTTCAGAACGTGTGTACTGAAAATACAGGTCGGCATAATCCACACGGTGCTGATGGATTTCTGCCAGCGCTCGTTCGAGATGATGGCTCTCTAAACCCCAAGGGGCCAACAACATACCGCGTGCTAGCGTGTATGCATCAGTACTGTTTTTCTCGACAATCATTGACACACCCATAAATAATTACAAAACGCGATGGCTCAAAGCGGGCAGTCGCTGACGCACCCGTGCTAAATGTTCCATGCTTAATTCACAACATACCAGACCTGCCCCTGTTGGCAAAACATCTAGCACACGCCCCCAGGCATCCACACACATAGTATGACCCCATGTGCGGCGCCCATTTTCATGCTCGCCGCCTTGGGCAGGCGCCAATACATAAGCCTGGTTTTCGATAGCTCGAGCTCGCAACAAGAGCTCCCAATGCGCTTGTCCCGTTTTATAAGTAAACGCAGACGGCACTAGAATCAGATTGACGGCGCCCATTTGTCTATAAAGCTCAGGAAAGCGTAAATCGTAACAGATACTGAGCCCAATGGGGCCAAATGGACTTTGCATCACTACAGGGTCTAGATTGCCTGCGTAGATGGTTTGCGCCTCATCAAACTGTACCTTTCCTTGATTAAGGCTGAATAAATGTATTTTATCGTACCGAGCTATACGCTGGCCATCCGGCTGGTAAATCAGGGTCGCATTAAATACCCGCTCAGAATCAGGACTGCGAATAGGGACGCTACCCCCTACTATATAGGCATTATATTTTTGCGCCCACTCAGACAAACTAGACTGAATTATACCTGTGCCGATATCTTCGGCGATTTTCACCTTGTCGGTATCAGCGCGACCCATCAAGCAAAAAAACTCGGGCAAAGCAATTAACTGAGCCCCCAAATCAGCTGCTTGGGCAATTAGCCTTTCAGCCTCGTTGAGATTCTCTTTTAAATCAGTACCAGAGACCATTTGCAATGCTGCAACCTTGAAAGTATTGGTTGCGCTCGTATTAACTGATTTATTCATTGATTCACCTATTTTCCTGAAAAACCATGCTTATCTCTTGCCCTATCTACTGCCTATCTCCGGCCTATTTTCTACTTAATTTCTAAATATTCGGTAGGCATGATTAGTTTGCTCTGTTTGTTTAATGGGTATACCTAGATGGCGGACAATAAAATCCTAGTAATAGCTGAGATAAATGTTTATTTATTTATTCAACCCATGTAGAATAAAAGTAAATGTAAATAGGTTTATTTATTAGCCTATTACTGATTCATACTAGATTCGAAATTGATTCATTTCAAAATCTGCCGCAACACACAGGAATTATAATGCCTTTAGAACATTTTACTGCTGAAAAAGAAAAAATCGAAAAGGAAATACAGAAATTGCAACGTAAAATGCACTCCTTAAAAACACGCCAAAGACGGCCCGTCATGAACACAATCGTGCGCTCTATGATCGAATACGAGATTACGCCCGAAGAAATTGAGCGCCTATACAAACGCCAAGTCGAACGGGCCAAACGTGGTGGCCGCAGCAAACTGCCCCCACGTTATCAAAACCCTGAAACCGGTGTCACCTGGAGTGGCCGTGGGCGCCCGCCCAAGTGGATTGTCGAGGCCGAGGCCCAGGGGCGCAGTCGGGATGAGTTTTTAATTGAAAAACCGGCCAAGAAATAACGCCCTACCATTAGCTGCTTTATTTGAATCCAAGCCCGCGCTTAATTAGGCGCGGGCTTTTGTATTGCATACAAAACAACCTAATTAATGCAGCAACGGTGATATTTCCATAGCACTACAAACATTATTTGGTGTGCGCCTAACGCTCTAAACGCCGTTCTATGATGCGTGTCTGCCCATTAATACCTGGAAAGTCTTCAAATACGGCCTGCGCTAGCAGAGATAATTGAGTTAGCAGTTCTTCTTGATCGGATTCCGAGATAGCAGTGGCTCGATAGACCTCTTGGCCGGCTTGCTCATTATCTAAGAGACGCACTGTAAGCTGATTTTCATAAACGTCCACAGGCGTCACGACCCAATCAGGTCCGTAATAGAAACCACCCCCCCAGAACGGGCCAGCCCCCCTACCCCAAAAACCACCAAAAGGAGAAATCATTGGTCCTTGGTAACGCTCGACCCAGCGTCTCTGCATGGGATTACGAAAATCCACCAATAATGTAAAGCGGGCCGTATCAGAGTCGGATTCAACCAATCCAACTGATCCAATAGCAGCGCGCACTGCATCGGCGACTGCCTGGAATTCCAAATTATTTTGCTGTTCAGAGCTCAGCTGTAAATAATAGGTAGATTCAGTCACGTTTGCCGGCCATTGCTCAAATTGTTGTACACGGGCAGACCATGTCTGGGCACATCCTCCTAATAATAATGAGGTAATAATGAGCATAAAAAAGTAGCGGATCATTTTTTGACCGTATTGCATCGCCTTTCCTTTAGCAATCCAAACAACAAAACAAACCATCCAATGACTAAGCATTTTTTGGGTGCATCTCACTTGGCTGCATTACAGTTTACATAGAACCTTTACAAAGCGGTGGGACTTTTAAGAATGAATTTAATTGATTAGCCTAGTTATTTATTTTTTTATTTTATTCTTTGCTTAATTATCATTTTAATAATAATTAGATCAATTTGATAGAACAGACACAATTTGCTAACAACTAATTTTCTCTCTTATTGTAGCGAATTTACCGAGGTCCAATCAGCTTTATTGACGGGACCCTGAGTACATCTACCGTATACTCTTGCCGTGTTGATTCGCTCTAGTTTTAGCTCTATTGTAAGATGTGTTGCTTGGCCTTTTCCTTGGCCTTATTCTTCCACCTAATTTAATGCTGCGATATGACACAGACTAATTATCATTCCGAGCAAACTATCAGCCTTGCACATTATCTATTCCAGCAACAGCAAAAACACGATTTATGCCCAAAGCTGTGTTTATTAATAGAGCATATCGCCCATCAATGTCAGGCGATTGGGCAGCGTGTCCGCCAAGGTTCTTTAGGAGGTGTTTTAGGTAGCGTTGGGACCGAAAACGTCCAAGGCGAAGTACAGCAAAAGTTAGATCTCATTGCAAACGACATGCTGTTACAAGATAACGACTGGCACCATGGGCTAGCAGCGCTGGCCAGTGAGGAAATGGAGACTATCCAACCCCTGAAAAACCAAGAGCAAGCCCCCTATCTTTTGCTTTTTGATCCATTGGATGGCTCATCAAATATTGACGTCAACACCTCTATTGGCACGATTTTTTCCTTGCTGAAAAACCCAGGTGCCGATTTAAGCGAAAAAAGCTTTTTGCAGACGGGTACACAGCAGGTAGCTGCGGGTTATGCTGTTTACGGCCCTCAAACCATGCTGGTTTTTAGCTTAGGGCACGGTGTTGTCGGATTTACGCTGGATCCCTATTTGGGTATCTGGAAACTCACCCATCCCCAGTTAGCCGTACCGCGGCAAACCAAAGAATTTGCCATTAATATGTCGAATATGCGCCATTGGCATGCGCCTATACGCAGTTATATCGAACACTGCCTACAAGGTGAGGAAGGGCCTTTAGACAAAAACTACAATATGCGTTGGATTGCCTCGATGGTAGCCGATGTTCATCGCGTTTTAATCAGAGGCGGTGTTTTTATGTATCCTAGCGACAAACGGCCTGGAGTCGAACACGGCAAACTGCGCCTGCTTTATGAGGCTAACCCCATGAGCTTTTTAGTCACTCAAGCAGGTGGCCATGCTATTACCTTGGATGAGCCCATCCTACAGGTACAACCCACCTCGTTGCACCAACGCGTGAGCGTCATTTTGGGCTCCTTAGATGAGGTACAGCGCATCGAGCAGTATCTGGCACAGGGCCATTAAATCTGAGCGCTGCCTCGTTATATCAGCCTGATTAGATCCTAATCAGCCACCCGCCGCTATATCATGGCCATCGGGTGGCTACTGTTTATTTACGTTAGTCTAATGTAAATATTGTGGCGCCAGTGGTTTGTCGGGTGACCAAGGCCTCGTGTGCTTGGGCCACCTCTTCAAGGCGGTAACGCTGGCCGATATTAATTTTTATTTGTCCTGCAACGACCAGGTCAAATAGCTCTTTGGCCGAGCGGCGCATGACGGCTGGGTCGGCAACATAGGTACCCAAGATTGGGCGTGTCACGTACAACGAGCCTTTGGCTGCTAGTATCCCCAGATTAACGTCACTAACAGGGCCTGATGCGTTGCCAAAGCTAACCATCAAACCACGGGGGCGCAGGCAATCTAACGAGGTTTCCCAGGTCTCTTTACCTACACTGTCATAGACTACGGGCAACATCTGCTCATCAGTCAGAGCACGCACACGTTCGACGACATCTTCCTGGGTGTAATTAATCATTTCCCAAGCACCGTGATCTTTAGCCAGCTGCATTTTTTCTGCAGTAGAGCTAGTACCGATCAGTTTAACGCCCAGTGCTTTGGCCCATTGACAAGCAATGAGGCCTACCCCACCCGCAGCTGCATGAAATAAAATGGTTTCTCCGGGTTCTAAACGGTAAGTCTGACGAAATAGGTACTGTACTGTCAGCCCCTTTAGCATCATGGCGGCAGCCTCTTCGTAGCTAATCTCATCAGGTAATTTGACCAAAGTATCGGTCGGCATATTTCTGGCTTCGGTGTAGGCGCCAATAGGGCTTTGCCCATAAGCGACGCGATCACCGACCTGGAAGTCTGTCACGTTGGAACCCACTGCTACGATATCGCCGGCGGCCTCAAAGCCTAGTCCGTGTGGCAAGGCGCCTGGATACAGGCCATCGCGAAAGTAGACATCAATAAAGTTCATGCCAATGGCACGGTGGCGCACCTGCACCTCGTCGGGCTCTGGCGCAATGAGAGGGCGCTCGACTATTTGTAATACTTCGGGGCCACCGTTTTTCTCTAACCAGACTGTCTTGACCATATCTGTTGGCATTGCAGACTCCTTTTGAATTAGAAAGAAACCAATTTGTAAAACTATAGTATCACCCAAATCTAATATGGGCAGCAAAGTACTTGCTTATGTCTTAAACTACAGAAGCCAATGAAATATACGTTCCATTTGCAATATTTTCCATGTCTTTAAACCAAGCTTATTTAGCCATTCATTTGGCCGCTCTGTTTTTTGGTCTCGCTGGTATATTTGGCGCGCTCATCCACGCAAGCGCCGAATTTATCACGATGGCTCGGGCCTTATTTGCAACCCTATTCCTGCTTTCCATGCTGTTGCTGCGACGTGGCTCACTGTTCCCAACCAAAATATTGGGCCGACCCAAAAGCTTTGTGCATTTATTGGGGGCATCTCTTTTTTTAAGCCTGCATTGGCTGAGTTTTTTCCTAGCAGTAAAAAAGGGGGGCGTAGCCATCGCCACTTTGGGCTTTGCCAGTTTTCCTGCCTTTACCATTTTGGTTGAGTACGTGATCGCTAAAGACCCCATGTATAGAAATGATGTACTGGCGATTGGTTTGATTACATTTGGGCTAATTCTAGTTAACCCATCTTTTTCCTTTCATGACCAAGCTACCATTGGTTTATTGTGGGGGATCTTTTCAGGCTTTAGCTTTGCCCTGTTTACTTTTTTAAATAGGAATCTCAGTCAACAAGGCTCGGCCTTGCAAATTGCACTCTGGCAAAACATCGGGGTGCTATTGCTTTGCTTGCCCTGGACATGGCACCAAGTTGTAGGAGTCTCGGCGCAGGACTGGTTATGGTCTGCAATGCTGGGGATTTTCTGTACTGCTTTTGCACACTATTTAATTATTCGCAGCTTGCAGCGCCTAAAGGCGCGGCACGCAGGCATTGTCATTGCCCTTGAGCCGGTCTACGCCATTATCTTTGCGGCTATTTTGTTTCAACAATACCCTAATCTAAAGATCATTCTGGGCGCCATCCTGATCATTGGCACTATTGTCTGGAGCCAGCATCAACAACAGCGCCTAGAAAAGACCTAAGCGCTGCTGTTAACTACTACATCAGTATTGTTGCTGAGGGTTTACGCGCCCGGTGGGCTCTTGGCCCTGCAGTAACACAGCCAGCTTTTCCAAAATTTGTGTCGTGCATTCGTGGCGTAAGCTCACCCCGGCGATATGCGGCGTGATATGCACCCCGGGCTCGGTCCAAAAGGGATGCTCAACCGGCAATGGCTCGGTATGAAAAACATCTAACAATGCACCGCGTAATTGCCCACTGTCTAAGGCTGCCAATAAATCCTCATCAATAACATGGGCACCACGCGCCATATTAATGACAAAGCCGTCTTGTTGCAGAGCATCCAAGGTATTTTTATTGATAATACCGCGGGTTTCATCCGTGAGTGGGAGCACATTGATCAAAATACGTGTGCGCTGTAAAAAAGCTTGAAATTGGGCGTCACCGGCATACATCTCGATGCCTGTTTGATCGCTTCGTTCGCGTCGTGCCCACGCCGCGACTGGATACCCTAATTGGTCCAACGTATTCGCCACCTGAGCACCTATTTGCCCATAACCCATCACCCCAATTGGCCACTCGGAACGCAATACCGGGGCGTGTGTACGCCATTCTTTTTTGGGTTGCTGTTGTGCGTACGTGGTGAAACGGCGCGTGGCTAGTAACACACCGTGCAGCGCATATTCAGCCATCTGTACGGCCATCCCACCATCTTCAATGCGATATACCGGCATTTCAGCAGGAATCACGGATCCAATCCCTAAAGCATCGACCCCAGCCCCAAGGTTAAAGACCGCCTTTAAATCTTTTTCTTGGGCAAATAATCGGGCGGGAGGTTGCCACACTACCGCATAATGTGCGCCTGTAAAAGGAGTGTCAGGCGTCCAAATCTGCACTTGCCAGCTGGGATCTTGTTGTTTGAAATGATCGGCCCATTCTTGGGCATCGTCGGGGTTTTGAACCGCAATCAGTATTTTTTTCATCTTTTAGAGTGTCCGCTATCGATCTAATAACTCAAAGTGAATGAACACTTTAGCGCACCCTCACGGCTGCTGACAATTAGGTCTCGGTAGCATTGCGCCGATGGCGCACTGTAAATTTAACGGCCACCCCCCCGTAAAGAACTGAGCAAACCACGCAACAGTTGGCGCGCGCCGCGCCGTACCTCGCTCTTGATTACAGACTGCACAACCCCATCACGACGCCCTCCGCGCGGTCCGGTAGAACCAATCAAAAAATCGCTGAGTGCTCCTAGTGCGCCCCCCGAGCTCTGTTCTGATTGGGCCTGCTCTTGGGCTTGTTTGGCGACTCGTTCCTCGAGCAGCTCGTAGGCGGACTCGCGATCAATCACAGTGTCATATTTACCCGCCAGAGGCGATGTGTTTTGAATGTTTTGTTTTTCTTCGAGAGTCGCTGGACCAATGCGACTAGCAGGTGCTGCCATCCAGGCGCGCTCGGTAATGGTCGGCCGACCCTCGCTATCTAGCATCGATACCAAGGCCTCGCCGACACCGAGCTCGGTAATCGCTGCCTGTATATCTAGATCTGGATTAGGTCGCATCGTCTGCGCGACGGTACGTACCGCTTTTTGTTCTCGGGGAGTATAAGCGCGCAAGGCGTGTTGGATGCGATGACCTAGCTGACCCAAAATTACATCAGGGATATCTCCGGGCGATTGGGTGACAAAATAAACACCCACCCCTTTGGACCGTATTAAACGCAATACCTGTTCGATACGTTCGAGCAAGGCCTTGGGAGCCGTATTAAATAATAAGTGCGCCTCGTCAAAGAAAAAAACCATTTTTGGCTGAGATAAATCACCGACCTCGGGCAACCGCTCGTAAAGCTCGGCCATCATCCACAATAAAAATATGGCATACAAACGTGGGGACTGAATCAACCGATCGGCGGCTAAAATGTTAACAATGCCACGCCCCGATGCATCGGTACGTATCCAATCGAAAATATCCAGGGTCGGCTCACCAAAAAAATACTCGGCCCCTTCGTCTTCCAAACGCAACAATGCACGTTGAATAGCGCCCACACTGGCCGGGGCTATATTGCCGTACTTTTTGCGCAACTCAGAAGCATTTTCGCCTACGTAAGTCAGCATGGCCCGTAGGTCTTTGAAATCTAATAACAACAGCCCTTCTTCGTCGGCGACACGAAATAAAATATTCATGACCCCCTCTTGGGTGTCATTTAATTCCAGCATGCGCGATAATAGGACTGGACCTAAATCGGAAACGGTCACCCTAATCGGGTGCCCCTGCTCGGCTAAGACATCCCAAAAAACAGCAGGGTTGGCCCCCCACTCGGGCTCTGGTATTTCATAACGCTGGAGGCGCTGGGTGATTTTTTCATTGGGTTGCCCCGCTTGTGTAATACCACTGAGATCGCCTTTGATATCTGCAGCAAAGACAGCAGTACCCTGGCGAGAAAAGGCCTCGGCCAAGACTTGCAAGCTGACTGTTTTGCCGGTCCCTGTGGCACCTGTGATGCAACCATGACGGTTCGCCATCGAAGGTAAAAGCTCTATACTGTGTTTAGCGCGATACGCAATTGGTATGGGTTGTACCATGTGGAGTGGCCCTAGCCCGATAAAAATTGTTCATTACCCTGAAAACATCTAAAGTGTAGCCTAAGCAATCTTTAGTGCACAGGTTAAAATAGGTAACTTTACAAATCATTCTAAATACTTGGTAGCAAATTATGGCAGGTCATAGTAAATGGGCAAATATTCAGCACCGTAAAGGGCGCCAAGACGCCAAACGGGCTAAAGTCTGGACACGTATTATTCGTGAAATTCAGGTCGCAGCACGCGATGGCGGGCCTGATGTAGAAAGCAACCCGCGCTTGCGCCTAGCACTAGACAAGGCCGCTGCCGCGAATATGCCCAAAGACAATATCGAGCGCGCAATACAACGTGGCGCTGGCTTGATTGATGGGCAAAACTTTGAGGAAATCCGTTACGAAGGATACGGTGTAGGCGGCGCCGCTGTCATAGTGGATTGTATGACCGACAATCGCACGCGCACGGTTGCTGAGGTGCGTCATGCCTTTAGCAAACACGGGGGCAATCTGGGCATCGATGGCTCAGTTGTGTTCCAATTTAAACACTGTGGGCAGTTTATTTTTGCGCCAGGCACCAGCGAGGAAGCCGTCATGGAGACCGCTCTCGAGGCTGGCGCCGAGGACGTCATCACTGACGAGGAAGGGCTCATCGAGGTCATTTGCGAGCCAGCAGACTATGAGCAGGTCAAAATGGCCTTCGAGGCAGCCGAGCTGGTCCCTGAAGTACAAGAAATCGTCATGAAAGCACTCAATGAAACCGAGCTCGAGGGCAAAGAGGCAGAAACGATGAAAACCATGCTCGAAGCACTCGAATCTTTGGACGACGTCCAAGAGGTTTACACCACAGCAGTCATGGATGAGACAGAATAATCGGGTACGCCCGTTCGCTCAATCTTTAGGACATCAAAGACTAACGACACTATGAAACTACTGGTTATCGGCGCAGGCGGCCGTGAACATGCCATCGCTTGGCGTCTAACGCAATCACAACGGGTCACTCGAGTCTATGTAGCCCCTGGCAACGGCGGTACGGCACAGGCCGAACGCATGGAAAATCTGCCTCTACACAGCAACGAGGACTTGGTGGCATTTGCCAAAGACAACGATATTGCCTTTGCCGTCGTAGGCCCCGAGGCCCCACTGGCCAGTGGCGTAGTCGATGCTTTCCGTGCCGCTGGGCTACGCATCTTTGGTCCTACGCAGGCTGCTGCCCAGTTAGAAAGCTCGAAAGAGTACGCCAAAGACTTTATGCAGCGCCACAACCTCGATACAGCACAATACCAAAGCTTTACCGATGCTCAGGCCGCCAAAGACTATGTCACAGAGCAGGGCGCACCCATTGTGATCAAGGCTGATGGCTTAGCGGCTGGCAAAGGGGTGGTTGTTGCCGAGACACTAGAACAAGCCCATGCTGCCATTGACAGCATGTTGGATTCGGGCCAGTTTGGTCAGGCCGGCGCACGTGTCGTAATCGAAGAGTTCCTCGAGGGCGAAGAAGCCAGTTTCATTGTCCTGTGTGATGGACAAAATGTCCTACCCATGGCCACCAGCCAAGACCACAAACGTCTACTAGATGCTGATCAGGGGCCTAATACAGGGGGTATGGGCGCATACTCACCAGCGCCTATTGTTTCGCCCACTTTGCATAACCGCATCATGCGCGAAATCATCTACCCCACAGTCCAAGGCATGGCCCGCGAGGGGTATCCTTATACAGGTTTCTTGTATGCCGGCCTGATGATTGGCGACGGCCCTGACAGTACACGCCCCATCAAATTACTCGAGTACAACTGCCGCATGGGTGACCCCGAGGCACAACCCATCATGTTGCGCCTTAAGAGCGATCTTAGCGAGATTTTCGACCAAGCCATCGATGGCCAATTGGATCAGGCCACAATCGACTGGGATCGACGTGCTGCACTAGGCGTTGTCATGGCCAGTGCCGGTTATCCCGAAGAGCCGCGCAAAGGGGATGTCATCCAACCCCTACCCCAAGATCAAGATGATCGGATTATCTTTCATGCCGGCACCGCCCTCAAAGATGATGTATTAAAAACAGCGGGCGGCCGTGTCCTATGCGTCACGGCACTAGGTGACTCTTTGCGCCGCGCCCAAGAGGCTGCTTACGCCACGGTCACGCAAGTCCATTTTGATGGCAAACAGTTCCGTTCAGATATTGGCTGGCGTGCTTTAAAAGGACAATCCAATCAATAGGTTTTGCATGAGCGTTCCCATTTCTTTAGCACACGATTATTTTTTAGACTTACAAGACCGAATAGCCCAGCGACTCAGCTTGGCGGACGGCACCGAATTTAAAACCGATCGCTGGACTCGCGAAGAAGGCGGCGGTGGGATTTCACGGTATTTGGAAAACGGCCGGCTGTTTGAGCGCGGCGCGGTACTTTTTAGTCACGTCAAGGGCAAGCACCTACCCCCATCAGCGACGGCACAGCGCCAAGAACTCAAAGGCCGCCCTTGGGAAGCCATGGGCGTATCCTTGGTTTTACACCCTGTAAATCCATATATACCCACCACACACATGAATGTACGCCTCTTTGTTGCCCATGCTCAGGGCGATCAAGAGCCTGTGTTTTGGTTTGGGGGTGGCATGGATTTAACCCCCTATTATGTCTACCCTGAGGATGCCCAACATTTTCACCAGGTCTGCTCAGACGCTTTGGCTCCTTTTGGGGATGGCTATTACGACCAATATAAAAAATGGTGCGACCAGTATTTTTACCTCAAACACCGTGATGAAACCCGCGGCATTGGCGGTATTTTTTACGACGATTTAAACACCCCCGATTTTGACCACTGCTTTGGCCTAACAAAATCCGTAGGTGATCATTTCCTTAAAGCCTATATGCCGATTGTCGAAGAGCGTCGCCACCAACCCTACGGTGAACGCGAGCGCGATTTCCAAGCCTATAGACGGGGGCGTTACGTTGAGTTCAACCTAGTTTTAGACCGCGGCACTACCTTTGGATTGCAATCTGGTGGTCGAACTGAGTCCATCTTGTTGTCGATGCCACCCATGGCTCAATGGCGCTACCAATGGCATCCCAAACCTGATAGTCACGAGGCCGATCTATACCAATACCTACAACCGCGCGAGTGGCTATGATCAAGGTGGGTCTCTTGGGCGGTAGCTTTGATCCCGTTCACAGGGCACATATTGTCCTAGCCCAGCGCGCCGTCGATGCATTGCAGTTAGATAGATTAGAGCTCATCCCAGCCGCTAATCCTTGGCAACGCGCCCCCTTAAAGAGCAGTGCCGAGCATCGTCTGGCCATGTTACAGCTGGCTATCGGCGATGATCCAAAGCTACATATCAATCGCATTGAGCTCGAACGCACAGGACCAACCTATACGCTAGATACCCTGCAGCAACTCGCCCTTGGTGCTCAGTATTATTGGGTGCTGGGTAGTGACCAATTACAAAACTTTCATACTTGGCGGGGTTGGCAGGAAATCTTGCAATACGTGACTTTAGCAGTCGCCCAACGCCCAGGGTCGACGGCCCGTCCGGCAGCCGAGCTCGCTGCCTATTTACAAGCCAATGATCTCACACTTGAGACCATTGATTTCGAGCCTATGGACATCTCGGCAACCGAGATTCGAAGTCGATTAAAACAACAGCAACCTACTGACGGCTTGCTCGACCCAAAGGTTCAGCAGTACATTAAGAGACATCAACTTTATTTATAATAGGTTACACAAGCCCTACATGAACTTAGAACACCAAGAGAAAATCGTTTTGGATGCCCTCGAGAACCTCAAGGGTCACGACATACGTGCTTTTGATACACGTCCGCTGACCAGTCTTTTTGACCGGGTATTCATTGCTACCGGAACATCTAACCGACAAACCCGCTCGATGGCCAATGAGGTTGTCCGTCAAGCCAGAAAATATGGCTTGCATGTGATCGCCATCGAGGGTGAAAACGAAGGCGAATGGGTACTCATTGATTTAGGTGATATCGTTGTGCATTGTATGCAGGCAGCCATTCGTGACTATTACCAACTAGAAGACTTATGGGGCGACCACCCACTGGATCTAGACACGATGCGCGCATCAGCTCTACCCGCGGAAAAGAGCTCGGACGATTCCGAATAATTTTATCTAGAGCCTATCACTCACAACTCTATGGTCAGTTTATATCTTGCCTCGGCCAGCCCGCGACGACACGAAATCCTGAGCCAACTAAATATCCCGCACCAGGTGCTCCATGTACCTAGCCCCGCGGGCGAGGATGAGCCTATTTTGGCCGGTGAAGCACCCGAGCACTACACAAAACGCACGACCCAAGAAAAATTGGATAGGGCTTTAAAATGGATAAAATCACAAAATCTATCCGAAGAACACCCCGTCTTATGTGCTGACACCTGCGTTGCACTAGATTCCCAGGTATTGGGCAAACCACAGAATAAAGAAGATGCCCAGCAATTTTTAAAACGTATGTCAGGCCGTGCACACTACGTATATACAGCCCAAGCATTGGCATTCCGAGGCAATATCTACAGCACTCTGAGCACCAACAAGGTATTTTTCCGCGATTTAACACTGGCGGAAATACAGGCCTATTGCAGCACTGACGAGCCTTTTGGTAAAGCAGGGGGCTATGGCATCCAAGGACGAGCCAGCTATTTCATCGAACGCTTGGATGGCCGCTACAGTGCTGTTATGGGCCTAGATATTTATGGTTTGTATCAGTTATTTAAACAAGCTGGGCTCGAACAGTTGTGTTTTGTTCCCTAACCTCTAATTTACGGATGCCGTTGAGTGCCAATCAGGTCTCTATCAGGCCCCTACTGCGCCAGCCACAATAGCCATTTAAACAAGATTGCCTGCATTTCCTTTTTGCCATGCGTTTGACCATTTAGCACATAATTCTCGGCGCTTTGGTCGTATTGCAAATCAAGACTTAAGGCTTCGTCTTTAAATTCAATGAGGTTGAGTTGTCGGCCTTCTTTGATAAAAGCAGCCAACAACAGGCGCAGCATCGCACCTTTGACACCTTTTTCCTGGCCTACGACATCTTGGAGCACTGCTTGCGGAACGTCAGCCTTGAAGGCTGCTTTTTCCAACTCATCACCCAGACGCGGCGCCAGCTCAAAGAAGCCTGAAAATCGCGCTTTGCCACCCTCATTAACCCAATTGAGCTCTTCTATTGTATAACGCGGATGAGCGGCCAAACTTTTTAACCAAAGATCGTCGCGCTCTTGTTCTGAGAGCTCGGCAAAAGCGCGTGCACTGATGGACTCGGCAATGCGTTCTAGTTGTAAACGCACATCAAAAGCCCCTAAAGTAATTCCGTCATTGATGATGACTTCTTTGGCACTGCCTTGGGCGCTAAGGTCAAATAGGCCTTCTTGGCGTTGCTGAATTAGCTCGAGAGAGAAGCGATCGGCACGAACACGGGTGTCATCATGCCACTCGAGCTCGTCTGCGCCAACAAACATATGTCCATCAAAAAGAGACTCGGGATCAGTAGTAATCCACTGTACCTGAGGCTCTATCATATGAAAGGCCTCGTGGCTTTTTCCGTATGACAACGCTGGTGCTGACGCCTTGAGCTGATAAAGCCCCTGACCAATGCTTTTAATATCGAGTTCGCCAGAACCAAGCACAAAGTGCTCTGCCGGGCCCTCGTAGGTCAGTGCAGCCCACTGCCACAGACTGTTAAAGCTACCGTCCCAATCAATTTCAGTGGTCATGCGCAAAGGCTCTTTGCCTTGGGTCCACTCGAAAAGGGTTTTACCTGCCCCCTGATCTAGTAGGCGCATGTCGCTATAAGCCATCACCGGCAGCCATTCTTGTTGGCGCAGCCGTGCCCAAGGCCACGGTCCGTGCTGCAAATCATCCTCGAATACGTACCGTTTGATCAAGGGCCCCCGAGACCAAGTCAAAGTCAGCAAACGCTGCGATCGCCATACACCGCGATGCAGCGTGTCTAACTCGAGCTGAACATGCTGGTCGGGGTAACCATCGGCGGTGAGCTCTTGTAAATGCTCATTGAGATATTGCACCTGGGCTACGGAAATACGTTCGGCCCGTTCACCCACCCACCACGATACCACCCCGTGCACCACGAACAGTGCCAGGACAACTACAAAAAAATAAAACTTTTTTTTATGCTTCATATCATACGCGCCAAGAGCGTACCGCTGTTAATTTCCCAGGGTCTCACGCTGCGCGATTTTGCGGGATAGTTCGCGTGGCAAGGGGAAAGAGACCTTTTCTTCGACCCCATCCAAAGTGCGTACTGACTGAGCGCCTAATTCACGCAGGCGATCAATCACCTGTTGTACTAACTCTTCGGGGGCCGAAGCGCCAGCTGTCACACCAATGCGTTCGCCGTGTTCCAACCACTGTGGCTGAACCATGGCAGGATCATCTAACAGATATGCAGGCGTGCCCTCGCGTTCGGCGACCTCGCGCAAGCGATTTGAGTTAGAGCTGTTTGTACTGCCCACCACTAATACCACATCGCTTTCGACGGCCATCTTTTTAACCGCATCTTGGCGATTTTGGGTAGCGTAACAAATGTCGCTCTTTTTAGGCTCGACAATACCTGGGAAGCGTTGACGCAAGGCCTCTGCCACCTGATGCGCATCATCCACAGACAATGTGGTCTGCGTAACAAATGCCAAATGCTCGGGGTTTTTAACCTCGAGGGCCAGCACATCCTCAACAGTTTCTACCAAATACATCCCATCATCAGCCTGACCTAATGTCCCGGCGACCTCGGGGTGACCGCGGTGTCCAATCATAATGACCTCGCGGCCATCACGACGCATGCGTGCAACCTCTACGTGTACCTTGGTCACTAGTGGGCAGGTCGCATCAAAGACTGTTAGCCCGCGACGTTCGGCATCCTCGCGCACCGCTAATGATACGCCATGCGCAGAGAAAACTACGATAGCACCCGCAGGTGCCTCATCGAGCTCTTTGATAAAGATCGCACCTTTTTTGCGTAAATCTTCGACCACGAAACGGTTGTGGACGATTTCGTGGCGTACGTAAATAGGCTTGCCATGTAGCTCAAGCGCACGCTCAACGATGTCGATGGCCCTGTCTACACCCGCGCAAAAACCACGCGGCTGCGCGAGCGTAATATCGAAAACCTTTTGTGTAGATTGCTGTGTCATAGTATTCCTAAAATTTTGACGTCTAAACGAATTTGAGCGCCCGCCAAGGGATGATTGAAATCAATTAATGCTTGGTCATCTTGCCATTGCTTGAGTACACCAGCATAACGTTGGCTGGTTGGCGCTACAAATTCGACCGTATCGCCAGGATTAAAACTGGCGTCGTCAGTGGCATTTTCCATCACCTGCGCGCGCGAGACCCACTGCACTAATGCTGGGTTGCGCTCGCCATAGGCATCAGCGGGATCGACCTCGAAACTATAATCGCCGTGATCCGGCAACCCCAACAAGCATTGCTCGAGCCCTGGTGACCACTGCCCAACCCCTAACTGTAATGTTGCCGGACGCATGCTGAAAGTATCAACAAAGACCGTACCAGCAACCGCTCCATTAAGCACGGTAATACGGTAATGCAAAGTGACAAACGAATTCTCGTGGATGCTTTTATCCCGAGCAGCCCCATTTTCGTTCACGTTGTGACATCCTTTAATTTGATTGTTCCACTGATATTTTATGCGTGCAAGATGAAGTCTCAAAGGAAAACATTTTCAACCTTGAAACCCCGTGAGCGCCTGCTTAGCTATGGTGCCCGGGTACTCAGCGATGCTGAGCTACTGGCTGTGCTGCTACGAACTGGTAATGGCCAACAAGGGGTCGTCAAATTTGCCCAGCATTTGCTCGAGCATTTTGGCGGCCTTAGGCAGTTATTACATGCAGCACCACAACAACTGATGGCACAACCTGGCATTGGCAATGCCAAGGCCTGCGAAATACTGGCTGTTAGCGAGCTCAGCCGCCGCTCTATCGAGCAGGAACTAAAAGAAACACCTGGATTTACCCAAACACGGGTGGTTAAACGCTACTGCATCGCCCATTTGGGGCATTTGGCGGTGGAACACTGTATTGCAATATTCCTAAACACCCAATTGCAGCTCATCACGACCAAGGTCTTGGCCAAAGGCACCCTAAATCAGGCGCATGTATATCCACGAGAAGTGGTCAAGGCAGCCTTGAAGCATCATGCCGCAGCAGTTATTCTAGCCCATAACCATCCCTCTGGGGCACGCGAGGCGAGTGCAGCCGATATTGCATTGACACAACACCTGATAAAAGCATTGGCATTGGTCGACATTCGTCTGGTCGATCACGTCATTGTAGCGGCCAACCACGCAACCTCGATGGCAGAAGAGGGTCTGCTGCTATGAGGCAGCACGCTTTGTGCTTGGCAAATCAGGTTTTTGTTGTTATATTTGTTTGATTTTAAACTTAGCGTTTTTGCGCGGCAAGTGTTAAGCCCGTTTGGGATGTGCTGGCCAGCTTTTGGCCCAATATATAATTTATTTTGCTTGCGCGTTTTAGCTATTACAGGACAAGGCCATGAAAGCAGATATCCACCCAGAATACCGCGAGGTAGTATTCCTCGATCAACAAACCGGCAAAAAAATCATCACTCGCTCAACGGTACAAACCCGCGAGACCATCGAGGTTGATGGCAAGACATACCCTGTCTACAAGTGTGATGTCACCTCGGATTCGCATCCGTTTTATACTGGTTCTCAGGCCCGCGCGGTCGAGACTGGTCGCGTCGAGCGCTTCCGTCAGCGTTTTGCTCGCACCGCTGGGGCTATCAAGAAAAATTAATTCTTGCCACCCAATCATAAAAGCAGCCTCGGGCTGCTTTTTTTAGGCCATTTATAGTGAATCAGACCCTGCAACGCACCACACCGGCCCGTTTAACCGAACAGGCGGCAACCAAATTGCCGCGCCTGCTGCTTGTGGCCGTGGGTCTGGTCTATATTTTGGCAGGTTTGTTTTTCCGTGACCCGTGGAAAAGCGATGATGTGATTGGTATCGCCACCATGCTAAGCATGCTCCAAGAGCATTCTGCCAGTTGGCTATTACCGGCTATCGGAGACTTTCCTTATCCGCAGGATGGGCCGCTGGCCAGTTGGATAGGGGCGGTTTCAATTATCGTGTTCGGGCCTTTTTTCGAGCTTTTCTTATCCCCCCTCGATGCGGCCATCACCGCAGCTCGACTGCCCAATATTCTGTGGTTTCTCATTCTGACTTTTTGTTTTTGGCGCGCTTTATTTATTTTGGCCCAAACAAAAGGTGCACAGCCTTTGGCTCTACCTTTTGGCGGTGAGCCTAATCCTCGAGATTATGCGCGCATGATTGCCGATGCTGGCCTCCTGCTCTTGGTAGCGACAGTCGGCATCATCTGGAGAGTCCACGAAACATCTGCTGTCCCACTTAGCCTAGCCCTCATCGCCCTACTCTTTTTTGGTTGGGCCTTGATGCCACGCCATGCTCGCATCGCCATATTATTAATTGGTCTTTCGCTCGGGGCCAGTTTTCTTAATCGTGGTCTGATCGGTTTTATCCCCCTCGTACTTAGCAGTATCGTTGTTTTTGCCGTTCTGCAGCCCTTTGTGCGTTATCGGCGCTACTTTTTACTCAGCCTATTGCTAGCCGTAGTGCTGATTTTATTATGGTGGCTGCCCGCGCAACAGCAGGATTCGCTATGGATGCGTCACTGGTGGCAATGGCACCTCGATCAATTCAAAAACTTTAGTGGTTACGCGCTGAGCAGTAGCGCGCGAGACTTGCTGTGGTTTTTATGGCCCACCTGGCCTTTAGCAATCCTGGCACTATGGAATTGGCGCAATTGGTGGACGGCTCCTCATATTGGTTTGGCTAGCGTTCTGGCTTTTTTTGGGCTCGTGCTTGTATTGGGCATGCCCCAGGCTTTTGAGCCCGAGTATATTTTCTTGGCATTACCCAGTGCTGTGTTAGCCGCTTTTGCTCTGCCTACTTTGCGTCGTGGCGCTATCAACGCCTTGGATTGGTTTGCTGTGATGTGCTATTCACTCACAGCAGCTACCGTTTGGTTGGGTTGGATTGCTCAGCAAAGTGGTTGGCCGCCCAAAATTGCCCGCAGCATTCACCGCCAGACCGAGGGCTTTCATTCCGAAATCCTGTGGTTTGCTTTAATCACCGCTTTAACTGGCACCATTCTATGGTTCCTGCTGGTACGCTGGCGTCTGATGCAACGTCCGCCTTCATTGTGGCGCGGCACCGTGCTGTCAGCGGCGGGGCTCATTACCACTTGGTTGCTTTTGGTGACTTTGTGGATGCCCACATTGAACTACGCGCGTAGCTATAGAGATGTAGCAAACGATCTCAGCCAAGCCCTCCAACGCCATAACGAGGCAAACGACTGCGTCTACGCAGCGATTAACCCGGGGCAACGGGCTTCTTTTTACGTTTTTGACCAACTGCAGTTTAGCGACCAACGCAGTTGCCCGCTGTGGTTACAGGAAACTTCGCCCAAATATAGTATCGAAGAAAGAAGCCGCGGCATCCCCCCCAAAGCCGAGCTCTTGTGGCAGGGTCGCCGTGGCGGCGACCGCAATGAAATGTTCCGCCTTTTGCGTATCCCACAATAAAATGAGCCGCTATTAGTTTAGCGGCTCAGGTCGTCGTTTAGTCACAGCAAATAACGCTCACTGCCTATTAACTAGCAGCGCGTAGTTGCTCATCGGCCTCGTCCACATACATGTAGTCACGACGCCATGGATAAGCTTGCCCTTGGGGGTAATCGAGCTCGTGGCTATTACCTTTGACTACATCGCGCTGGGCTAGGACCTGATGCAATGAGATCCAACCTTGTTCAAAGCCCATGGCGCAGCCGGCTAAATACAATCTATAGGCCCGTAAAGAGCGCTCGCCCTGTTCCCCGGTCAAAATTTTCCGTGCTGCATCTAATTGATCCTCGAGGCCATCACTCCAGGCCCACAAAGTACGGGCATAATGGGGGCGTAAATTTTCCACATCTAGGGCTTCTAGACCACCCTGGCCCAAATGACGTAATACATGGCTGATGTGAGTAAGCTCACCCCCTGGGAAAATAAAGCGTTCGATAAAATCACCCATCCCGGCGCCTAACTGTTGATGATCAACAGCCTGCGAGGTAATGCCGTGA
Organism: Paenalcaligenes sp.; assembly: GCA_035302345.1. Classification (GTDB taxonomy): domain Bacteria; phylum Pseudomonadota; class Gammaproteobacteria; order Burkholderiales; family Burkholderiaceae_B; genus Paenalcaligenes. Next base: position 42,512 of record DATGSS010000097.1, on the reverse strand, counting down.
TTCATGATTAAACCTCCAGGACGGACCATCTGACCCACACGGGCAAAATAATTGGTCAAACTAGCACGCCCTACGTGCTCAAACATACCTACAGATGCGAGCTTGTCAAAGGGCTTTTCGGTGGGTACCTTGCGGTAATCGAGCAACTCCATCCGCACACGGCCCTCGAGCCCTTTTTCCTTGATGAGTCGATTTACATAGGCATGTTGATTGCGCGATAGGGTGACACCCATCGCCTCGACGTCGTAATGTTCGGCAGCCCATAAAAGCAACCCACCCCAACCGGCACCGATATCGATGAATCGCTCACCAGGTTGTAGGCGCAATTTACGACAAATGTGATCGAGTTTGGCCTCCTGGGCCTGGGCCAGCCCCATGTCTGGGGTGCGATAATAAGCACAGGAATAAACGCGATGCGGGTCTAACCACAATGCGTAAAAATCATTTGATAGATCGTAATGAAACTCGATCTGGCGGGCGTCGCGCTCTAGAGTGTGTCGCCACAAAGAACGCAAACGTTGCACCCAACGTAAGAGCATGCCAGTCTTTTTTTCCTGGGCAGGAGATTCAGGCAGAATACCTACCGCTGCTTGCATCAAAGCCCGCATACTGCCTTCTATCTCTACCTTGCCATCTACGTAGGCTTCACCAATCACGCCTACCTGTCCAGCAGCGAGTAATGCAATGGTGCTATTGTCTTTTATTTTGAGTTTAACTTCGGCGTCGCTGGCAGAGCCTAGGCTACGGCCGTTTGGCAGCTCAACGTAAACCTTTACAGGCAGCGCTTCAAGTTTTTTTTCTACGGCAGCTAGGGCACTCAAATCAACCTCCTACTAAGTCTTTTTTCCACTCCAAATAAGGTTAGCATGCTAAGATTAGCCCCTATTTGTTAGTAATTTAATTTAGCACTGAAACTTATATTTTGCGATAGTATCCTGTAACACCTTATCATTTAGAGAGTTGTTCGCGTATGTCAAATCAGTCGCCTGATGCCTTTGGTCGTACCTTTCCGGGTTGGCTGGTACTCATGGCTTTCCTCACAGCCATCGGACCCATCGCAATCGATATGTACTTGCCTGCTTTCCCTTCTATGGCTAGCAGTCTCGACACGACCCCAGGCCACATCGAGCGCACATTAGCGGGTTATCTTTTTGGGCTCTCTATCGCTCAACTTTTCTACGGGCCCCTATCCGACCGTTTTGGCCGTCGCATTCCTCTTTTTGCTGGGCTTTTTATTTTCCTGATAGCCTCTATCGGCTGCGCCTTGAGCACTGACATTGACCATCTTTATTTTTGGCGTATTGCCCAAGCCTTTGGAGGCGCTGCCAGCATGGTGATACCTCGTGCGGTCATCCGTGATCGACTCGACACCAATGATGCAGCCAAAGCACTATCCATGCTGATGCTGATTATGGGCGTGACCCCAATTTTGGCGCCTATTATTGGGGGGCAATTTCTTATTTTCCTAGACTGGCATAGCATCTTTTTATTCATGGTCGTGTACGCGGGCATTATGCTCTTTTTGGGTTGGCGTCACATGGATGAAACCCTCCCCGAACATCGCAAACAAGAACTCCGCCCCAGTGTGATTTTCAGAAATTACGGCCTCCTGCTTTCTCATCGCGGCTTTATGCTCTATGCCCTAGCAGGCGCTTTTGGTTCGGCTGGCATGTTTGCCTACATTAGCGGCTCACCACGTGTTTTCATCCAGACCTTTGGTGTAGATCCATCTATTTTTGGATTTATCTTTGGTCTGAACGCAGCCTCATTTATCTTGATGGCACAGGTCAATGCGCGGTTACTTAATAAATTCCACCCTTCACAACTCTTGCTCGCAGCGCAACTGGTGCAGGCCCTGACAGCTATTGGGGCATTGACCCTGAGCTTATTAGGCTGGCTCAACCTCCCATTGACCATGCTTTGCTTGGTTTTATTTATGGGCGCTTTGGGCATGATCAACCCTAACTCAGCCGCTTTAGCCCTGAGTCGTCACGCGCGCCGATTAGGTAGTGCATCAGCCCTCATGGGCACATTACAAATGCTGGGTGGGGCCTTGGCAGGCCTTGCCATCAGTATTTGGTCCGTCAATAGTACTTTGCCGTTAGTCACCATTCTTTTTGCTTGCGCTCTTTTGTCTTGGTTCTGTGGACGCTTGGCAAATCTATAAAAGGCAGTGTTGGACTTGCCTTGCTTACTTTTTTTAAATAAAATGGTTTGCTTAACATCAAAATTAGATAACTCATCCTGATGGCAAACGAAACCGTCCCTATTGTTCGCCGCCTTTGGCGAGGGCTTAGCTAGAGGATGAATACAATTTTCAAAGGGGTTTATCATGGCGCGCGTATGCCAAGTAACAGGAAAAGGCCCACGTGTTGGGAACAATGTGTCTCATGCAAACAACAAGACCAAGCGTCGTTTTTTGCCTAATCTACACAACCGTCGTTTCTGGGTAGAAAGCGAAAATCGCTGGGTCCGTATGCGTATTTCTGCTCAAGGGTTACGCTTGATCGACAAAAAAGGTATCGATGCTGTCTTAGCCGAAATGCGCGAACGCGGCGAGCGCATCTAAATATACCGATTCATTTTTAAATTTGGGAGCTCACCATGGCCAAAGGAATACGCGAGAAGATCAAACTCGAATCATCAGCTGGCACCGGTCATTTTTACACCACGACCAAGAACAAGCGTAACAATCCAGAAAAACTGGTCTTAAAGAAATTCGATCCCGTGGCTCGCAAACACGTCGAATACAAAGAAACCCGCTTACGTTAATCACGCTTTATACCCACGCCTGTAACTCGATCTTGTCTTGCGGGCGCTACGGGTACGGCAATATACGTTCGCGCAGCATTTAAGACCACTTCGTCAGAAGTGGTTTTTTTATTTTCTGGCTGGTAGCTATTGGTTGCGATAAAATATGCCCATATTTTCTTAGCCAATTGTTCAGCAACAAGGGGGCATGATGGCACACGACATCATTGTTATAGGCGCCGGTATGGTAGGTACCAGTGTCGCTTGGCATTTGCGCGATCGCGGTGCCAATGTGCTGTTAATCGACCGTAACGACCCTGGCCAGGAAACCTCATATGGCAATGCCGGGTTGATACAACGTGAGGCTGTTTTCCCTCACCCCTTCCCACGCGCATTCAGCGACACACTTAGTGTGCTGCCCAACCAACGACCAGATATTCGTTATCAACTATCTGGAGTGCTACGCTACGCTCCAAAGTTGATGGCTTATAGGTACTTTTCTGCACCCCGACGTTGGCATGCATTGGCAAACCAGTGGGCTCAATTAATCCGCAGTTGTCTCGATGATCATCAGCGCATGATTCAGGCCGCTGATGCCGACGATCTTATTCGACGCCGTGGGTGGTTACAGTTACACCGCGCCGAGGAATCTCTGCAAGTCGAATTAGCACAAGCCCAACGTGCAGCGAATGAATACGGTGTCGAATTCGAGGTCCTCAGCCCCGAGGACATCAAGACCATCGAACCTCACGTCAACACGCGGGTGTTCAGCGGCGCCATTCACTGGAAAAACTCTTGGCAGGTCGCCGATCCCGGTGGCTTGGTCAGGCGCTATGCAGATGACTTTATCGCTCAGGGCGGTGCATTTAAAAGAAAACGCGTTAGCCGCATCCATCAAAGCAGCAACGGTCACTGGCAGGTAATCTGCGGTACCGAGCGCTTGGAAGCCCAACAGGTGGTGATTGCTGCTGGACCTTGGTCGATGCAATTGCTCAAGCCGCTTGCGTATCACTTTCCTTTATTTCCCAAGCGTGGCTACCACTGGCACTACCAACCCATTGTCGAGCGCACCTTGCAGCACAGTATTTTGGACGCTGACAACGGCTATTTGTTAGGACCAATGAATATGGGTATTCGGCTGACCACCGGTGCCGAGATGGCTCCTTTGTATGGCCCGCCGCGGCGCGGCCAAATACAACTTTGTGAGCGCATCGCTCGTGATATCCTACCCATGGGTAAAGCGATCGAGCCCCAGCCATGGTACGGGGCGCGTCCTTGTTTGCCCGATATGAAACCCATCATTGGCCCCGCGCACAAACACGATAATTTGTGGCTGGCCATCGGCCATGCGCACCAGGGCTTCACCTTGGGCCCGACAACGGGGCGTTTGCTCGCAGACCTGATTTTCAAGCAAACACCTTTTGTTGATCCACAGGCCTTTAGTGCCCAGCGTTTCAAGTCTTTTGGGCCATTTACTTGTTAAAGTATGGTTTGGGGAATCAGACATGTTTCCCCTAGTTTGGCCCCTTTGACTCACCCAATCATTTCAACTTTTTGGCTACAAATCACATGCAGGAAACTTATCAACCACACGAAATAGAACGCACTGCCCAGAAAAAATGGCAGGCAGATGATGTTTATCGGGTTTACGAAGATGCGACAGATGCTGACGGTAATCCAAAACCCAAATTTTATGCATGCTCTATGCTGCCCTATCCCAGCGGCAAGCTACACATGGGGCATGTACGAAATTACACCATCAATGACGTGATGACACGTCATCTGCGTCTGCGTGGCTATAACGTCCTCATGCCCATGGGCTGGGACGCTTTCGGGATGCCTGCTGAAAATGCCGCTTTGAATTCAAAATTGCCCCCCGCTAAATGGACCTACGACAACATCGACTACATGAAAAAGCAGATGAAGGCCATGGGGCTGGCTATTGATTGGTCACGTGAGGTCAGCGCTTGCGACCCAAACTATTACAAATGGAACCAGTGGCTCTTCTTACGCATGCTCGAGGCCGGCATTGCTTATAGAAAAACACAGGTAGTCAACTGGGATCCCGTCGATCAAACGGTACTGGCTAACGAGCAGGTCATCGATGGGCGCGGCTGGCGCTCGGGCGCTTTGGTAGAAAAGCGCGAAATTCCTGGTTATTACCTAGCGATTACACGTTATGCTGATGAGCTATTAGATACCGTTAAAAACGACCTCAAAGGCTGGCCCGAGCGTGTACGCACCATGCAAGAACACTGGATTGGTAAAAGCCATGGATTGCGTTTTGCTTTTACCCATCAAATCACAGACGACCAGGGCGAGCTCATCCAAGATGGTCGACTATATGTCTTTACCACACGTGCTGATACGCTCATGGGCGTGACTTTTTGTGCAGTCGCCCCCGAACATCCCCTAGCTGAACATGCGGCTCAAACCAATCCCCAGTTAGCCGAGTTTATCGCGGCCAGCAAGCGCGGCGGCCAAAGCGAGGCCGACATCGCGACACGCGAAAAAGAAGGTATGCCCACGGGATTAACTGTAACCCACCCTATTAGTGGCGACGAGATTCCTGTTTGGGTCGGTAACTATGTCTTGATGAGCTATGGCGATGGTGCGGTCATGGGTGTCCCTGCACATGATGAGCGCGACTTTGAATTTGCTCTCAAGTACCAACTGCCCATCAAACAGGTCATTGATTTACAAGGCCATGAGTTCTCAGATCAACGCTGGGCTGATTGGTATGCCAATGAAGATGATGGCACGCTCATCGATTCGGGCCCCTATACAGGGCTAAGCAGTCCCGAGGCACGTGAGCGCATTGCTACTGACATGGCCGAAAAAAAGCTAGGTCAGAAAAAAATCACCTACCGTCTGCGTGATTGGGGTATTTCTAGACAACGTTACTGGGGCACCCCTATCCCAATCATCCATTGCGATGATTGTGGGCCTGTCCCTGTCCCCGAAGCGGATCTCCCCGTGGTGCTGCCTGAACACTTGATCCCTGATGGCACAGGTAACCCTCTAGCCCAAGACAAAGAGTTCCTCAATTGCCAGTGCCCCAATTGCGGCAAAGATGCTCAGCGAGAAACCGATACCATGGACACCTTTATTGATTCGTCATGGTATTTCATGCGTTACACCTGCCCGGACAATACCCAGGCCATGGTTGATGAGCGCAATGACTACTGGATGCCCATGGATCAGTACATCGGGGGCATTGAGCATGCGGTTTTACACCTGTTGTATGCCCGCTTTTGGACCAAGGTCATGCGCGATATGGGCCTGGTTTCTTTTGATGAGCCTTTTACCCGCTTGCTGACTCAAGGCATGGTGCTCAACCATATTTACTCACGCCGCAATGAGCGCGGCGGGACTGAATACTTTGCTCCTAGCGAGGTAGAAAACGTCTACGATGAACAAGGTAACATCATTAGCGCCAAGCTCAAAGCAGACGGTAGCCCCGTTCAATATGAGGGCATCGGGACCATGTCCAAGTCCAAGAACAATGGCGTCGACCCTCAAGCAATCATCGACCAACACGGGGCTGATACTGCTCGTTTATTTATCATGTTTGCCAGCCCGCCAGAGCAAACCCTCGAGTGGTCAAATACTGGGATTGACGGAGCACACCGATTCTTGCGCCGCCTCTGGCTGTTTGCACACAAACACCAACAGGCCATCCAAGCCGGCATAGGCCAAGACATCACCCAGCTGAATGACTTGCCCACCAAAGCCAAGGATTTACGACGCGAAATTCATGCTTTGCTCAAGCAGGCTGATTATGACTATCAGCGCATCCAGTACAACACCGTCGTGTCAGGGTGCATGAAAATGCTCAACACGCTCGAAGACGCTAAACTGGATGATAGCGAGGCTGCCCATGCCACCTTGGCCGAGTGCACCTCTATTTTATTGCGTATCCTGTATCCCGTAGTTCCCCATATCTGTTGGACCCTATGGAATGAGCTGGGCTACGCAGAGCAATTTGGGACCATCCTGGATGTGCAGTGGCCAACCGTCGATGAACAAGCCTTGGTCGCTGATGAGATCAAACTGACCTTGCAGGTCAATGGCCGTGTCCGTGGCCATATCACTGTAGCTAATGGCGCTGACAAAGAGTCCATTGAAGCCACAGCCAGTGCTCATGAAGCTGTACATCGTCACTTAGAGGGCCGTCCAGCCAAGCGCATCATCATAGTGCCTGGTCGCCTTGTCAACGTGGTAGGCTAATTATGCTTTTCCAGCACCTGCTACGCCGATACCTCCCGAGCCTGTTATTTGGGCTCGGGTGTATCAGCCTGGTTTTACTCATCCAAGCCTGTGGTTTTCGGCTGCAGGGCGCCTCGCCCTTGCCTTTCAACAAGCTTTATACCAATATTTCCCTAAATTCCTCATTTGGGGCTCAGCTCGAGCGGATGTTAGTTGCTAATACGCCCGGACTAACTTTCGTAGCCGAGCGTGACGAGGCTCAGGCTTCTTTAATTCAACTACAAAACCGACGTATTACCCGTGATGTTGCACTCGACCCCCAAGGTAATGTCGAAGAATACCAGCTCAACCTGCAATTCCGTTTTGAATTACAGGACAGTGAGGGGCGCAAAATTCTCTCTCCGACCACTTTAGTCATTACTCGCTATCTGCCTAATGACCCAGATGCCACGCAGGCCAAAGAAAGTGAGCGCGCCAGCATGTACGCCTCGATGGAAGAAGACCTGATTGAACGCTTGTCTCGCCGTCTGACCGCTCCAGATGTGAGCAGTCGCTTTGAAGAGCTCAAAGACGAACCTGTCACCGACGAGGATCTGGACCAAGAGGAAATTGAATGGCAAGACGATTACGAGGATGACGAAGAAGAATTTTTGCCTATCTTCGAGTACTGATTCGTCATGGCCAGCAAACGTTATCACGCCGAGCAATGGCAGCAACAGGCCAAACAATTAAATCGTCTGGCTTCTTTATACGTAATCTCAGGCAACGAAGAGCTATTGCATATCGAGGCCAGCGATGCGCTACGCGCTGCCGCTCAACGTCTAGGCTATGATGAACGACAACGCATTGATCTGGATGCCCAGGCAGATTGGAGTGAGGTTATCGAGGCATGCCAAAGCATGTCGCTATTCGGAGGCCAACGCTTGGTTGAGCTCTCATTACCCACAGGGCGTCCCGGACGCACCGGCGGCGAGCATTTGCAAAAATTAGGCACCTTGCTTGCTGATCGCGACGACATCACTGTGCTAGTTTTGCTGCCATACCTCAATCAAAGCAGCCTCAAATCCAAGTGGGCCCAAGCATTGCAAAAAAACGCCCAGTGGATAGATGCACCCCAAGTGCGGCGTGGCCAGTTGCCGCAATGGATTCAAAACCGTTTAGAGCGACAAAACCAAAGCTGCGATCATGACACAGCACTGTGGCTCAGTGAGCAGGTCGAGGGGCATTTATTAGCCGCACACCAAGAGGTTCTTAAACTAGGGCTGCTGTACCCTACCGGTACCCTGAGCCTCGATCAGGTTCAAGAAGCAGTATTAAACGTCGCACGGTACAATGTTTTTGATCTGCGCGACGCATTACTCGCTGGCAATGGCGCACGTGCGCTGCGCATCGTACAGGGGCTACAGGCCGAAGGCGTTGCCCTGCCTCTAGTATTATGGGTCATTAGCGAGGAAGTCCGTTTACTGGCTCAGCTATCGGCTGCACGCCTAGCGGGTCAAAGTTTAGACCCCATATTCAGAGCTTATCGGGTATTTGGGCCTCGCCAAAAACTACTCCAGCAGGCCTTACACCGCAGCGAGCTGCAGGTCTGGACTCAAAGTGTAGCCCATGCCTATGATATTGATCAGGCCATCAAAGGCTTCCCTGTGGCCCAACGACTCAGCAACCCTTGGGCCGAAATTCAACGCCTTTGTATACGTATTGCTCAGGCTACAGCCTAGAGCATCATTTCATACAAAGGCAACCGATCCTTGATTTTTTCTTTGATTTGACTAGCAATGAATACCACAGACACCCAAACCAACACCACCGAACTCATGCTGGATATCGGCAAAAAAGCCAAGGCTGCAGCGCGCATTTTGCGTAACGCCACAGACAAGCAAAAGTCTGCCGCTTTACGCCAAATGGCTGAGCTCTTGCTTGAGAAAAAGGATGACTTGATTGCCGCTAACCAAAAAGATCTCGAGGCCGCCAAAGAGAAAAACCTGGCTGCAGCGCTGGTTGATCGTTTGACGATTAGCGAGACCACCATTCAAAGCATGGCAACGGGTCTACGGCAGATTGCCGACATGCCAGACCCAGTCGGCAAGCGCAGTGAGACCATTGTTCGTCCAAATGGCATGATGGTGGCGCAAATGCGCGTCCCCATTGGCGTGATTGGCATTATTTATGAATCCCGACCCAATGTCACCATTGATGCTGCCGCGCTTTGTATTAAATCCGGCAATGCGACCATCTTGCGTGGTGGCAGCGAGGCCTTTCACTCTAACCAAGCCTTAGGCGAGGTTATTCTCGAAGGGTTGCGCGCCGCAAAACTACCAGATGAGTGTGTCCAAGTGATCCCCACCACCGATCGCGCTGCAGTAGGCGATCTAGTCACTATGACAGACTATGTAGACGTGATTGTGCCGCGAGGCGGAAAAGGCCTGATCGAGCGCCTCAGCCGAGAAGCCAGCGTTCCCATGATCAAGCACCTAGATGGCAATTGCCATGTCTACGTCGACAAAGATGCTGACCTGTCCAAAGCCCACGCAGTTGCCATCAATGCCAAAACTTATCGTTATGGTATTTGTGGCACTATGGAAACCTTGTTGGTACACCATGAAATTGCACCTGCTTTGTTGCCTGACCTGTGCGCTGATTTACAGCAAAAAGGGGTCGAGCTACGTGGCTGCGAGCGTACCCATAATCTGGTTGACGACATCAAAGAAGCCACCGAAGAAGACTGGGAAACCGAATTTCTCGCCCCCATTCTCGCGATTCGAATCGTGGACTCTTATGATCAGGCCGTAGATCACATCAGTAATTACAGCTCGGAGCATACTGAATCCATCGTGACTGAAAACCTCAACACAGCGCTACGCTTTCAAAACGAGGTTGATTCCAGCTCGGTTTATATCAACCTGCCCACCTGCTTTGCAGATGGCTTTGAATATGGTCTAGGTGCTGAAATTGGTATTTCTACCAACCGTCTGCATGCCCGTGGTCCTGTGGGTCTAGAAGGTCTCACCACACAAAAGTGGGTGCTGACCGGCAATGGCCAATTGCGAGGCCAATAATATGGGCATGTTGTGGGTCAAGGTCCTCCATATTCTTTTTGTTGTTGCTTGGTTTGCGGGGCTATTTTATTTGCCTCGCATCTACGTTAACTTAGCCCAAAATAAAGACCACGAGCCAGCCTACACCGTTTTAATAGGCATGGCTCAGCGCCTGTACCGTTTTATGCTACCGCTGGCTGTGCTGGCAGTACTTAGTGGGCTAGGACTGTTTGTTTATTACGGCATTGGCAAAGGCCAAGGCTGGATACACGCTAAAATACTACTCGTAGTGTTTTTAATCATTTACCACTACGGTTGCGGACGCTATCTCAGACGCTTCGAGCAATCAGCGCCCACACCAGGGCATGTGTTTTTTCGTTGGTTTAATGAAATACCTGTCCTGATCCTTTTTGTAGTGCTTTACTTGGTGGTCTTTAAACCTTTTTAATTATGTCTTCAGACTCTAAAAAAACTCTGCGTTTGCCCTCTCGGCAGCGCTCGCGTAAAGATGATGAGCACAGCCCCAGAAAACGCTCTGGGGCGCGTTCTATGCGCGCACGGTCACGCACGCGTCAGCGTCAATTAGACGAGGCCCAGACAGAGCAACTACATCCTGAGAATAACCGCGCCCAAGGCGACTCTGATCGCCCTACCGTACTCAGTCGAAAACGGCCTGCCTCAGCTCAAACACCGCGCGCACGCCATGAGCGTGGTGAACATCAATCAAGTCAGACCCACAGGAATGATCCACACCGATCAGAACAGCAAACACGAGATACTGCAAAGGGCGCTGCACTACCCTTTACCGTATTTGCGCCATGTCCCCAAGGCCTGGAAACTGTCTTGGCACAAGAGTTGCGTCAACTAGGTTTCGAGGTACTCGAAGAGGGCCGCGCGGGCTGTCGTTTTAACGCAGACTGGAATGGTATCTTGCGTGCTAATTTATATTCACGTATTGCTACGCGAATCTTAGTTCAAATTGCCCATGCCCCCGTGCGCACGCCTGAGGATATTTATTCACTGGCCTATGAAACCGAATGGGAAAAATGGTTTGGCCCTCGCGAGCGTTTGCGCGTTGATACGTCTGCCATACGCAGCCCGATGCAAAGCCTGCAGTATTGCAACTTACGGGTCAAAGATGCCATCTGCGATCGCCTGCGCGACCGCGAAGGGGCACGCCCTGATGTAGACACCGTTCGCCCAGATGCCAAGGTCCATTTGTTTTTAGATGCAACCAGCGCGACCCTATATTTAGATACCAGCGGTGAATCCTTATTTAAACGCGGCTGGCGCTATCACAAAGGGGCTGCTCCTTTACGTGAAAATCTAGCAGCGGGCTTATTAGCACTTTCTGGCTGGGAGCCACATAAACCATTACTGGATCCTTTTTGCGGTAGTGGCACCATCCTGATTGAGGCCGCTTGGATAGCACTCAACGCCCCTCCGGGACTCTACCGACCTTTTCACTTTGAGCGTTTGCGTAACCACAACCCACGGATTTGGCGTACCCTCAAGGAAAAAGCCCAAGAGCAGATAAAACCCACTCTCTCTACGCCGTTGATTGGGGTAGATGTTGATGAGCAGGCCCTGGACCATGCACGGGACAATTTGCAACGCGCTCGTTTGGCAGCTGATAACATCCAATTTATTGCAATGGACGCGCGCGAACTCTTGCCTACCCAAGAACCCGGGTACATCGTCACCAACCCCCCCTACGGAGAACGGTTAGGCGGGCAAGCCGATGAATTCTGGCAGGCATGGTCTGCACATCTGAAAACTCATTATGATGGCTGGAATATCAACGTCATCAGCAGTGATCTCGAGCTACCCGGACACCTGCGTTTACGACCAGAACGACGCTTTCCTGTATTTAACGGTGCACTAGATTGTCGTTTACTCCAATTTCATATTCGTGGGCGCCAACCCGAAACTGATTAAGGCATTGCCAAGAACTAGGGTTTTCCCTTACAATTAATTTGGTATTCATTATGCCTCCTCTATCAGTTGATACGGTTCCTTTCACGGAACCGTTTTTTTTCTGCTCGCACTTGTCTATAATCAGCGCCTATGCAAACCAATCACCTTAATCCTCCCGGTCGCTGGCGACGATTTGCGTGCATGATTTATGAGGGCATGCTGCTTTTTGGCCTGGTTTTTATTGCCGGGTTACTGTTTGATGTCGTCACTGATAGCCGTCATGCGTTAAAATTACGTATTGGCAGACAGATTTTCTTATTCGCTTTAATCAGCATCTACTTTTTAAGTGCTTGGCTCAAGAGCGGTCAAACTCTGGCCATGAAAACCTGGCATATCCGTTTGCAAAACCGCGACTCAACACCTTTACGCTTGGGGCAATTACTTTTACGCTATGCATTAATGTGGGTTTTCCCACTTTTAACGGCCCTATTCATAGAGATTATCGCCAAACAGACAGGCCAGCCTGTGCTGAGCCTGCTAATTGTTTTTGCACCTTTTAGCAATTTTTTCTACACCTGGTTTGATCCCGACAAGCAATTTGCACACGATCGCTTGTGCCATACCGAGCTTGTCGATGCACGATCAATTAAGTATCGCGATGAATCAACTACATAAATATCTCTTTACCGATCAACAGACACGTATACAGACTGTCTACCTCGAAGAAGCTTGGCAGCAGGCCTTTGAGCATCGCAGCTACCCCACCGCTGTACAAAATCTGCTCGGCGAGCTCACCGCTGCAGCCGTTTTGCTGGCGGGCAATCTAAAAATGAAAGGCTCACTCATCCTGCAAGCCCAAGGCGAAGGACCTATTGCGTTGCTCGTCGTAGAATGCACCTCGGATCTCAACATCCGCGCGACTGTCAATTTACGCGAAGACACCGAGATCCCGACCGAGGGTACTTTACAAACACTTTTAAACCCCGATGGCCAAGGTCGTTTTGTAACCATCCTCGAGCCCGCGGACAAGCAGTCCTTTCAGCCCTATCAGGGCATTGTGCCTTTACAAGGGGATACCGTCACCGAAGTGCTGCAAAATTACATGCACCATTCTGAGCAATTGGACACACGACTTTGTTTGGCGGCAAACGAACAGCGCGCTGCGGGCATTTTATTGCAACGTCTGCCTGCCAACGAAAACCCTGAATCCGAACAATCCGAAGACAGCTGGGATCGTAGCTTGCCCTTGCTGGCTACGGTACAACCCGATGAGCTTTTAAGTTTGGATAATGAGTCCTTGATCAAACGACTCTTTTGGCAAGAAGACCTCCTCAAACTGCCCAGTCAGCCAGTAGAATGGCACTGCCCTTGCAGCCGCGAGCGCGTCGCCAACATGCTGCAAATGTTGGGCGAAGAAGAGGTCAATGATATCTTGCAAGAGCAAGGTAGTGTCGAGGTCGCATGTCAGTTTTGCGGGCAGCCTTATTCCTTTGATGCAGTGGATTGTACGCAAATATTCACTACAGGTAACGACAGCAGTCCATCGGATCAGGTCCATTGACCTTTTGATCCAATCGCAATATACCTAATAGCCAATTGCCAGGTCTAACAGCACAATAAAGCAGTCCTTTACTGACCGATTGATTGTGCCATGCTCGTTCAAGCCCTTTTAGTACTGGGCAGCATGCTAACTGCCCTGGCAATTGGCGTTGACGCCTCTCTTTATCTAATGCAGCGCTATCAGCTGCAACACGCATTATTAGATACGGTGCGTTTACATACCCGTACGCACATGCAGCCTAGTGCCTTTGCCAGCGATCTTAAAACCCAATTAAAACGGATGCACTTGCCCTTAGTTCTGGGGTGGCCGCACAGCTGGCATGCTGAACAACATAGCCCTAATGACAAAGATTTCCAGCATTTCCGGGATCCTCATCTGGAAAAACAACTGCAATGGCCTCATCTAGCGATTAATAATGACTACCAGGCCCAGCAACACCAACAAAATCCTGCTTCCACCCTCTTTTCAGGGCGTAATATCTTTACGGCCAATACCCTACAACTACATTTTTACTACGCGTATCAGCCTTATAATCCTGTTGTGCGCGCCTTATTAAAAGGTTTTGAATCCTGGGCGCAACATTCCTATACACGGCAGCTATTAAACCAAGGCATGCTGCCTATAAAAGTCCACATCAGTCACCCTTATGCTTCACACCCTATAGCTTGGCCTTTTCAAGCAGGACTGCCCTATCACCGCAGCAAACAAGCAACGCACGCTGACAACCCTCAGGCATCAATGGGTACGCATACTCACCTGCTCCCACCGCAGCGAGACAGCCCCCCCGTTTGGAATGACAACGAAAAGCCACACCGTCCGCCGAAAAAGGACGATGATTCTGTGGGTTTCAAGGATTATTTTGATGGACAGCCGTCGGACAGGAATACCGGAACAGACCCCGCCGGACAAAAAAGTGACGGCTCAAACCCTGGCCAGTCGGCGGCAGCAGATGATGCACTAAACTGTGATCACCCTGCTTGTTGTGGTGATCTAATAGTTCAACAATAACCTAAGAGGCGCTCATGCAACAACGACCTAGTGATTGCACTGATTATTTAGCAGGCACGCTTACTCAGCAGGCACAATCCGAACAAAAATTTCGTCCTCGAGAATCATCCCCAAATCTAAGCGAGCACGTTCTTCGACAGCCTGAGCACCAGACCCGCCCTTGAGCTCTTGGACCTCGGCACGCAAGGCCTCATTGCGGGCGTGCAGAGCTTGATTGATTTCTTTTTGCTCGGTCAGTTTGCTTTCTAAATCCATCACGCGAGCACGCCCGCTATCACTAAACCACAGTGAATAGAGCAATGTCAGGGTGACCAGGAATAAAATCAGCGAAAGCAAGCGCATAGGGGCTTAACAGGGCTCTGCCCCTATGGGGCAAAGCCTGCACTAGTGGGAAATGCACATTTAGCGAATCAAATTATAAAAAGCAGAACGACCGGCATAGGTAGCAACATCAGCCAGCTCTTCTTCGATGCGCAAGAGTTGATTATATTTAGCCATACGATCCGAACGCGACAAAGAACCGGTTTTGATTTGCATGGCATTGGTTGCCACAACAATATCGGCAATTGTTGAGTCCTCGGTCTCGCCGGAGCGATGTGAAATCACTGCTGTATAGCCGTGACGCTTGGCCATTTCGATAGCGGCAAAGGTTTCGGTCAGGGTACCGATCTGGTTGATCTTAATTAAGATGGAATTAGCCACGCCATTTTCAATCCCCTGGCGCAGGATTTCGGTATTTGTGACAAACAAATCATCACCCACCAATTGCACACGCTTGCCCAAGCGCTCGGTCAGGTGCTTCCAACCCGCCCAGTCGTCTTCGGCCATGCCGTCTTCGATGCTAATAATGGGATACTTGTCGCACCAAGTCTCGAGCAAATAGGTGAACTCTTCGGCATCTAGGACCATCTCGCCCTCGCCTGCCAAGTGATATTTACCATCACGATAGAATTCAGTGCTCGCGCAATCTAAGGCCAAGGCAATTTGTGCACCTGCCTCGTAACCAGCAGCATCAATGGCCTGCAGAATTAATTGAATCGCCTCTTCGTGGTTTTGTACGCTAGGAGCAAAACCACCCTCGTCACCGACTGCCGTAGACATACCACGCTCTTGGAGGATGTCACGCAGTGCGTGGAAAACCTCGGCCCCCATGCGCAATGCTGTACTAAAGCTATCCGCCTGCAAAGGAACAATCATGAACTCTTGCATATCGAGGTTATTATTGGCATGGGCACCGCCATTGATGACATTCATCATGGGTACAGGCATTTGCATCGCACCGCTACCACCAAAATAACGATACAAGGACAGTCCACAATCATCTGCAGCTGCCCGTGCCACAGCCATACTGGCTGCTAAAACGGCGTTAGCCCCTAAACGACCCTTATCCTGGGTGCCGTCCAATTCAATGAGAATACGATCAATAAAGGTCTGCTCTTGGGCGTCCAGACCCATCAATGCCTCAGAGATTTCGGTATTAATATGCTCTACAGCGCGCAGCACCCCTTTGCCCTGATAACGTGCAGGATCACCATCGCGCAGTTCGACGGCCTCGCGTGCGCCGGTGGAAGCCCCAGAGGGCACAGAAGCACGCCCCATGGCGCCCGATTCAAGTAAAACATCACACTCTACGGTAGGATTACCACGCGAATCTAATATTTCACGTCCTACAATATCGACGATTGCACTCATGTCAGAAAATTCCTGCTGCTCGCATTAATGCAAAACCAAATTGTTTTGCGGGTTTAAAAGACAAAACAAAACTCAAATAATGATACCACTAGGCTTTACCAACCCAAGGTGGCGCGTTGATCTGTTTTTACAACCTCATCCAGAGCTTTTAACCCTGTGAGTAAACTTTTCATATGTTCCAAAGGCACAGCATTGGGGCCATCAGAAAGTGCCTGTGCCGGGTTGGGGTGCGTTTCCATAAATAAGCCGGCGATTCCAACTGCTACTGCAGCGCGGGCCAGCACAGGAACGAATTCACTTTGGCCGCCCGAACGACCGCCCAAACCACCTGGCTGTTGTACTGAATGAGTGGCATCAAAAACCACTGGGCAATCAGTATCGCGCATAATCGCTAAAGAACGCATATCAGAAACCAAGTTATTGTAGCCAAACATCACGCCCCGTTCACAGGCCAGAATGGTTTCCCCATCGCCCCCTGCCTCGATGGCAGCTGCACGGGCTTTGTCGGTGACATTGACCATTTCTTGGGGACTTAGAAATTGGCCCTTTTTAATATTGACCGGCTTGAGCGTTGCTGCGACGGCCTGGATAAAATCAGTTTGGCGGCACAAAAATGCAGGGGTCTGCAGTACATCAACCGCAGCTGCAACCTCGTCAATCTGGTCCTTTTCGTGCACGTCAGTCAGCACAGGAACACCCAGCTCGGTGCGCACATCAGACAATATCTGCAACCCTTCTTGCATCCCGGGCCCACGATACGAAGCCAGAGAACTGCGATTCGCTTTATCAAAAGAACTTTTGTAAATAAAAGGAATGCCCAAGGCCTGTGTGATTTCCTGTAACTGCCCTGCTGTATCAAATGCCATCTGGCGCGATTCGATCACGCACGGACCAGCAATTAAAAAAAACGGATGCTCTAAACCTACTTTAAAACCACAAAGATTCATGACTTGCTCCTAAGATGCGCGCTGACCCTGTGGTGTTTTTCCAGAGCGCTGTGCCAGGGACGCTTTGAGAAAGCTTATAAACAGTGGATGCCCCTTGCGCGGCGTAGATGTAAATTCGGGATGAAATTGCACACCCAGGAACCAGGGATGATGGGGCAATTCCATAATTTCAGGCAACTTTTCATTAGGCGTGCGGGCGCTAATTATGAGCCCAGCCTCTTCGAGGCGAGGCACATAAACATTATTTACCTCGTAGCGATGACGATGGCGTTCATTTACAGAATCACCGTAAATATCATGAGCCAAAGTACCGTCTTTCACTGGGCAACGCTGTGCGCCTTTGCGCATCGTGCCACCTAGATCGGCATCATCACTACGCTGCTCGATCTGCCCTTCGCGATCGTGCCATTCGGTAATCAGGGCGACCACAGGATGAGCGGCCGATGGGTCGAACTCGGTGCTGTTAGCGCCCCCTAGACCTGCGACATTGCGTGCAAACTCGACCACGGCTAGCTGCATACCCAAACAAATGCCTAAAAAGGGCACCTGATTTTCTCGTGCATAGCGGATCGCCTTGATTTTTCCCTCGACCCCACGTTTGCCAAAACCACCTGGCACAATAATGGCATCAAAATCCGCGAGCTGATCAACCCCTTGGGTTTCCAAGTCCTCGGAATCAATATAATCAATATCGACCTGAGTGCGTGTATGAATCCCCGCGTGAATCAAAGCCTCGGTCAGGGATTTATAGGATTCGGTGAGCTCGACATATTTACCCACCATCGCGATACGTAAATGATGCAACGGGTTTTCCAATGCGTGCACCAACCCTTCCCACATGGTGAGGTCTGCCGGCAAGGGATTCAAACCCAAGGCGGCACAGACCAATTCATCTAACCCCTGTTCGTGCAGCAACCCCGGGATTTTGTAAATCGTATCGACATCCTCCATCGAGATTACAGCATTTAATGGCACATTAGAAAATAGGGAAATTTTGGCCCGCTCATCCTCGGGGATTTCGCGATCTGCACGACACAAAAGCACGTCAGGATAAAGACCAATTTCGCGTAGTTTTTGTACAGAGTGCTGCGTGGGTTTGGTTTTGAGCTCGCCCGCAGAGTTAATAAAAGGCACCAGCGTCAAGTGCACTAAAGCAGTGTTGCCGCGCCCTAAACGCAGGCTCATCTGACGAATAGACTCTAAAAAAGGCAATGACTCGATATCGCCCACCGTACCCCCAATTTCGACAATAGCAACATCTGCCTGGCCGTCGTAGGCGGCCTTGGCGCCACGAGCGATCGAGTCCTGTATTTCATTGGTGATGTGAGGGATCACTTGTACGGTTTTGCCTAGATAATCCCCACGGCGCTCTTTGCGCAATACCGACTCGTAGATCTGACCGGTGGTAAAGTTATTTACCTTGCGCATGCGGGTAGAGATAAAGCGTTCGTAATGTCCTAGGTCGAGATCAGTCTCGGCCCCATCCTCGGTCACAAAAACCTCGCCGTGCTGGAAAGGGCTCATCGTGCCAGGATCCACATTAATATAGGGATCCAGCTTTAACATGGTGACCTTTAGGCCACGAGACTCTAACAAGGCGGCTAACGAAGCCGCAGCAATTCCTTTTCCTAGAGAGGAAACAACCCCTCCGGTGACAAATACATATTTGGTGGTCATTATCAGATCGTCCCAACCTTTAGTGGGTACAGCAAAAGAGTAAAATTATAACCGCTACAAAGACACAATAAACGTTAAATTGGCTCGGTACGTGCCAGTAGCCATTGTAAAGCATCTTGGTTTAGATGCGGGGCTAATTCCTCGCGCACACGCGCATGGTAATCATTCAGCCAACGACGCTCGGATGCATTTAATAATCCTACCTCGATACAACGCGTATCAATAGGGCAC
Organism: Paenalcaligenes sp.; assembly: GCA_035302345.1. Taxonomy (GTDB): domain Bacteria; phylum Pseudomonadota; class Gammaproteobacteria; order Burkholderiales; family Burkholderiaceae_B; genus Paenalcaligenes. The sequence continues at coordinate 23,481 of DATGSS010000097.1, read as the reverse complement.
AAGGTCAAAGTTTCAAAACGACAGAAATCCCCAAACTCATTCTCTGTGGCTTTTTGGGTCAAAATTAAGTTTTCTATGCGTATCCCCCACTGCCCAGGGCGGTATAAAGCGGGCTCGTTGGAGGTCACCATTCCTGGTGCTAACGCAACGGCCGGGCGTCCGGGCCGCTGACGCCAAGAAATGTTTTGAGGCCCCTCGTGGACATTTAGAAAATAACCGACCCCGTGCCCGGTACCATGGCCATAATCCAAATGAGCTTGCCACAATGGCATGCGGGCGATAGCATCTAGGTTTTGCCCACTGACCCCTTGGGGAAAGACCGCCTCAGACAATGCAATCATGGCCTGCAGCACCAAAGTGTAGTCTCGTTTTTGGGTTTCATTAATCTGTCCCACTGGGGTCACCCGCGTGATATCAGTCGTACCGCCCAAATACTGACCCCCTGAATCGATCAACAACAAACCATCGCCCTCGATCCAATCGTATTGCTCGGGCGTTGCCTGATAATGCGGCATCGCGCCATTAGCATTAAAACCTGCGATCGTCGCAAAACTGGGACTCACGAAATGGGGGCGTCGGGCCCGTGCTGCCGTGAGCTGTTCATCGACCTCGATCTCGCTAACTGCGCGTTCAGCCAAAGTACGTTCGAGCCAAGCATAAAACTCACATAGAGCAACCCCGTCCTGAACCATGACAGAGCGAATGTGGGATTGCTCAAATTCATTTTTGCAAGCCTTAAGCAACGTGCTGGGATTATCCATGCGATACCACTGCATATGGCGCGCAGAGGAAAGCACCCCAGCTGTGACCTTGTGGGAATCAAAGCATAAACGCTCTTGCTTAGGAAGCTGACTTAAAAACTCGTCCAGCTGTTCATAGGGTTGTATTTGAATGCCGTCCTCGGCCAAATCATGTTGCACAGCTTCATCCAGCTTCTCGGGAGCCACAAATAACCAACCCTGTTCTTGGCCCAGTAACAAATGCGACAAAAAGACCGGGTTGTAATCAACATCAGCACCACGCAACCCCAACACCCAGGCAATATCATCCAAACTGGATATCAAATGCCACTGGCTATGGGCCTGATCCATCTGTTCACGGATAAGACGTAAATTATCATTACGACGACGCCCATTAAAATCAGCGTCATGTGCATAAATAGCAGCGTGGGGCAATGCTGGACGATCCGCCCAGATAGTATCTAACAAAACATCCTGAGGCTGTATATGCCAACCTGCTTTTGAAGCTGTTTTTTGCCAAGCCTCAAAATCACTCAGGGGCATGACCTGAGCATCCACACACACCACTGCCCCCTTGGGCAGGTGTTGCTGCAAAAATTCGGTTGGCCCGAGCACACCAGGAGCCCCTTGTTTGAATAATGTAATACCCGAGCCCTCTAAAGAATGCTCGGCCTGTGCCCAATAACGACTGTCAGTCCACAAACCGGCCTCGTGAGCCGTCACCAATAGTGTCCCCGCTGACCCATCAAAACCACTAAGCCAAGCCCTGCTCTGCCAATGTTCGGGCAAATACTCGGACAAATGTGGGTCTGAACTCAATACCAAATAAGCATCAATCTGATGGGCGTTCATGACAGTGCGTAAAGCACGTAGACGCGCTGGGGTATTCACATGGGCCATAATGCGATTTAATTACATTTAATTGAACAATAACGCCCGTTTTCCGCAGAAAACGGGCGTGTCTAACATGCCTGGTGGATAGGGATCCTATCAGGCGCTAGCGGCTACTGCACTAACGTCCAGTTTGGCCGCTGTTTTTTCCTTGACCTCTTCGATGGTCACACCGGGAGCTAGCTCGGTGAGGCGTAAGCCATTGTCTGTTACCTCGAACACCCCCAGATCAGTCACAATCACATCGACGACACCCACACCGGTCAAAGGTAGGGTGCACTCGGGTAATAACTTGAGATCAAAGGTGCCATCTTTTTTCTTGACTACGTGGTCCATCAGGATCACTACGCGCTCGACGCCGGCGACTAAATCCATAGCGCCGCCCATACCTTTGACCATTTTGCCAGGAATCATCCAGTTGGCCAGATCACCGTTTTCAGATACCTGCATGGCACCCAAAATAGCCAAGTTAATCTTGCCGCCGCGAATCATGCCAAATGAATCCGCCGAGGAAAAGAAAGATGAACCGGGCAAGGTAGTGACTGTTTGTTTACCCGCATTAATTAGATCGGGATCGACCTCGTCCTCGGTTGGGAAAGGGCCAATGCCCAATAATCCATTTTCAGACTGCAACCAAACGGTCATCCCCTCGGGAACGTGATTGGCTACCATCGTAGGCATACCAATACCTAAATTCACATAAAAGCCATCGCGCAGTTCTTGGGCTGCGCGAGCCGCCATCTCATCTCTAGTCCAAGCCATTTTCGACCTCCTTTAACTTTCACGCACTGTGCGGTGCTCTATGTATTTGGCGGGGTTTTCGTTAAGAACAATGCGATCGATAAAAACCCCGGGCAGGTGCACATTATCGGGGTCAATCTCCCCGACCTCAACCAGTTTTTCAACCTCTACAATGGTGATTTGACCTGCCATTGCGACATTAGGGTTAAAGTTGCGTGCTGTCTTACGAAACACGAGGTTACCGCTCTTGTCGGCCATATAAGCCTTTACCAAAGAAACGTCAGGAACGATAGCGCGCTCGAGGATATATTCGCGGCCGTCAAATTCGCGGCTCTCTTTGCCCTCGGCGATCATTGTGCCTGCACCAGTAGCAGTAAAAAAAGCTGGGATACCCGCCCCACCTGCACGCAAACGCTCGGCGAGCGTCCCTTGGGGGGTAAATTCGATCTCGATATCACCTGCTAAGTACTGACGCTCGAACTCTTTGTTTTCCCCCACATAAGAGGAAATCATCTTGCTGATTTGGCGTGTATCTAGCAGTTGTCCCAACCCCTTGCCATCGACCCCAGCGTTATTACTCACCCCTGTGAGGTTTTTTACCCCTGTATCACGTAGTGCGGTAATCAATGCCTCGGGGATACCACACAAACCAAAACCGCCTACCGCAATGGTTTGCCCGTCAGCAACGACGTCCTCCAGGGCGGCTTTTGCACTGGGATATATTTTGCTCATTGATGTGCTCCTGTAGGTATTAGAATTGTCTTTATCGGGTGTTACAGTACCTATATTAACGCCTCACTGCTTTGTATGCTAGGAGACAAACCAAAAAATCCAAATTCCTAGCATTTGCCCACGCTAAGATCCAGTATTCTCAAATTTTAGGCTTTTTACTAGGCATAGACTGTGCGCGGCGGTATAGTAGACAGTTTACCGTTTGTCAATCCAGAATAGCCCATAATAAATACAAGACAGCATTATCAATACTGGGCCCGCTACAGCGTGATAATAACTGGCCTATAGAAAGTAAGTACTTGGAGATTCAAATATGTCAGAACGCGACTCTATGGAATATGATGTCGTTATCGTTGGGGCCGGCCCCGCTGGTCTAGCCACCGCCATACGGCTCAAACAGCTCGCTAACGAAGCACAAGCAGATATCAGTATCTGTGTTTTGGAAAAGGGTCCCGAGGTGGGCGCACACATTTTGTCGGGTGCCGTAATGGACCCCAAAGCACTTGGCGAGCTCATCCCCGACTGGAAAGAAAAGGGTGCCCCTCTTAATGTTCCAGTGACAGAAGATCGTTTCATGTTCTTGGGCCCCGACAATGCCCGCCAGACACCCAATTGGTTATTACCAGATACCTTTAAAAACCAAGGTAATTACGTGGTGCGCTTGGGCGAGGTAACTCAATGGCTAGGCGAACAAGCAGAGGCCCTCGAGGTCGACGTTTTCCCCGGCTTTGCTGCTGCCGACATCCTCTATACTGATGACGGCGCGGTGCGCGGCGTGGTCACTGGTGATATGGGACTAGAGCCCGATGGCACCCCTGGACCCAACTACCAACCCGGTATGGAGCTACTCGCCAAATACACCATCTTTGCCGAGGGCTCACGTGGCCACCTGGGCCGTCGCCTGAACGAACGCTTTAAGCTCCAAGAAGGACGTAATGCCCAAAGCTACGGCATTGGTATCAAAGAAATGTGGGAGGTTGACCCCAGCCAATCACAACCTGGTTTGGTCGTTCACACAGCCGGCTGGCCTTTAGATTCAGATACCTATGGCGGTTCTTTTCTGTATCATCTGGATAACAACTTGGTCGTCGTGGGCCTGGTTGTTGGTCTGGACTATGCCAACCCGTGGCTATCTCCGTTCGAGGAATTCCAACGCTACAAAACACATCCAGCCATTCGCACCACTTTCGAAGGCGGCAAACGCATCGCCTATGGTGCGCGCTCTCTCACCGCAGGTGGGCTGATGTCCCTACCCAAGCTAGTGTTCCCTGGTGGCGCTATGGTGGGCTGCGAGGCCGGCTTCTTGAATGCCGCTCGCATCAAAGGTAGTCATGCTGCTATCAAAACAGGTGCGCTGGCTGCCGAGGCCCTGTTTGACGCCCTCCAAGCTGGGCGCGCACACGACGAGCTCAGTGCCTACCCACAAGCCTTTGAACAATCTTGGTTACATGACGAACTCCATCAGTCACGTAACTTTAAACAATGGTTCAAAAAAGGACGTACAGTTGGCACCCTGATGACGGGCATTGAACAATGGCTACTGCGTGGTAAATTCCCCTGGTCTTTAAAAAATACCAAACCCGATCACAGCTATCTGCAACCCGCAGATCAGTGTCAGCGCATTGATTACCCAAAGCCAGACGGCGTGCTTACCTTTGATCGTCTTAGCTCGGTGTACCTCACCAATACGAACCACGAGGAAAACCAGCCTGTTCACCTGACACTGACCAATCCGGATATACCCGTAGAGGTCAACCTCAAAAACTTTGCCGGTCCAGAAGCACGCTACTGCCCGGCCGGAGTATACGAATTCATCACCGATGATGAGGGCAAAGACAAACTACAGATCAACGCAGAAAACTGCATTCACTGTAAAACCTGTGACATTAAAGACCCCGAGCAGAACATCGTTTGGGTCACCCCCCAAGGGGGCGAAGGCCCTGTCTATAGCGGCATGTAATATAGCGCCATATTAATTTAGGCCAACTAATGCCACACCCGCAAACGCCTAGGCAGCTAAAGTGCTCCTAGGCGTTTTACATTTCTTGCCCTTTACCTAGGCCAAAGACTCGGGTAAAATTCGCGAGGTGTGCTGTTCTTACTCAATTATCGCTAATTAATAACACCATTAACCCGTCATGCATCCACCACAGGCCCCTCGCAAACTAACAAACACCACCCTATTCCAGCGCATTTTGACCCTGGGCAGCGGCTTGACCGCAGCGTTATTTTTAGCAGGCTGCGCGACCCAACACAACGCCCAACAAACTGCCGAGCTAGATGACCTACTCAAAGACCTACGCACCGAACACGCCTACCGCACACAATCTGATCCATTAGGATCTTATCTAGCTAACCGAGGGTTAACAGACCGCACCTTTTCTTATGCCCGCGACGAACTCGGACGGGGTTCGCACGCTATGGCTGGCGAGGCACTAGATTTACTAGGTGTTAAATACACTTTCGGTGGCGAAGACCCCAGCAACGGCTTTGATTGCAGTGGACTAGTAGGCTATGTGGCTGAAAAATCCTTGGGTTTAAAATTACCACGCAGTGCATCTGAACTCGCAGGGGTGGGTGATAGCGTTGCTCGCGATGATCTCAAACAAGGTGACCTCGTCTTTTTTAACACCCGAGGCGCACGCTTTTCACATGTGGGCATTTATATCGGTGACAACAAATTTGTGCATGCCCCCCGTACGGGTGCTGTAGTCCGCATCGAGGACATCACCGTACCCTACTGGCAACAGCGTTATAACGGCGCCCGCCGTATTGATGTCAACGACTCGCAAATAGCCAGTAGATAATCAATCAGCTACCGACACCCCCCGTCTCTAGCGGTCTCATCGGCCTGCCAAATAATCAGCTATAAGCCTTTTACGCCCTGCTCCAGGGCTAGCTGCAAGCTCGATACCGAGCGCCTACAAGCCACGACCGGCACGCCCGCTTTCTGGGCAGCTGCACGAAACGACTTCATCACATTATGACCGAGAAAATCGGTCAATAGAATCAATACCTCGGTGCCTGAGGGTAACTGCAATCCTTTTTTCTGATGGGCTGGATCTCGACCACTGATATGGCGAGATACTCGAATATTATGTTTTTTTAATAACTGCGGGATCTTGCCCAAGCGATCAGCCCCGACAATCACGGCGCGTCTGGTTTGCATTTTCATGATTTTCTCCCTCTGAATATTAAAAATCAAAGGCAACAATACAAGTCATAAATAATATAACGAACCAACGATTAATTATTTATGAATGCATCATGCATTAATGCAAATGATAACAGTTCTCATTATCAGGCGCAACACACTAAATCTTCCTCGGGATTCCCCCGAAAAATTCTGAACAGTTCTTTTTAGAAAGGTTTTTATGAAGGCTTTATTTGTAAGGCTCTCAGCAACTTTTACCCGTGCATGGCCTCGTCAACTCGCTCACGCGTGAGCTCTGAAGACAGCATTTCGAGGAAGAAGTACATATAGTCACGTAAAAAGCTGCCTTCGCGTACAGCTACCCGCGTAATGTGAGTGCCAAACAAATGCCCAGCAGGCAACCCAACCAAGCCCTTATCACGGCGTGGGTCAAAAGCCATACCAGCAATAATCCCGATCCCCAACCCAACATCAACATAAGTCTTGATCACATCAGCATCAACAGCCTCGAGCACGATGTTGGGCTCGATGCAGGCATGCGCAAAAGTCTCATCAATAATGGGGCGGCCAGAAAACCGCCGATCATAGGTCACAATCGGATATTGAGCGATGCGCTCGAGCGTGAGCTCAGCGGCACGATTGGCTGGTAAATCAGCCAGTGGGTGATCAGGCGCTACCACCACAGTGTGCTGCCAAGGATAGACCGGCAAAGCAATTAGCCCTGGGGTCTCGGCCAAAGTTTCGGTAGCAATGGCGACATCGGCGCGTTCGTGTCGCACCATCTGCGCTAAATGCGGTGGACTACCCTCGGAAAGAACCAGATGGACCTTTGGAAAACGCTCACGGAACTTTGGAATCACCCTCGGTAGTAAATAACGTGCCTGCGCATGAGTACATGCAATAGTCAAAGTCCCGGAATCATGACGTGCGTATTCTGCACTGACTCTTTTGAGGTTTTCAACCTCGCTCATGATGCGGTCAATCACCTCGGATACATCACGCCCGGGCTGCGTCAACCCACGGATACGTTTGCCGTGGCGTTCGAAAATTTTAATCCCTAACTCATCCTCGAGCTCGATAATAGCTTTGGACACCCCTGGCTGTGAGGTATGCAAAGCGCGCGCTGCATCGGTTAAATTGTAATTACGTCGAATGGCTTCGAGCACAAAGCGAAACTGCTGCAAATTCATAGGTTTCTCCTCATTAAGCCGCTATTATATGGAATAAGAAGGCCGACCCTTATTCCATTTTGCTATATGCATACAGCCCTTAATCATTCATAAAACTCAAACAACGCGGCACAAACACCCAGCCTCATTAGTGCCCTAGCATTAAGTTCAAGCCATCGGTGGTGACGTTGGTGCTGACTCTTTGGGCGGTTTGGGTTTTTTAACGCGCAATCGATGCCACAGCAACACTACCATCAACAACGCAAAAAACAAGTGCACTAGCCACAGGCCCACCTCAAAAGGCAGTACCCCTTTGTTAATCCAGCCTCGCGATAAATTAATCAAATTCATATAAAGCAGTGCAATTAGACCCGCTATTAAAATATCGCCCCCCCGACCCAAACGCGGATTGACCACGCCCAAAGGGATTGCCAGCAACGCTAAATTTAACGCTGCTAGAGGCATCGCTAAACGCCACATCAAATGTGCTTGCGAGCCCTGATCAAACTTGTCGATCAAAGCAGTAGTGGGACGGGCTTTGAGGTGTCGTTCAGCCTGCGCACGAATTACCTCGGGATCAGTATCCTCATCGCGGTTTTCCATACGCACACCATAACGCTCGAAACTAAATAACTGCGACTCTCCATGGCCAGGGGTCAAATCGTACCGATGCCCATCACGCAGCACCAAAAACCGATCACCATTTTCCGCGATTTCCGTATATGCACTTTCAGCCGTGATTAAGTGATGCCACTCTTCGCCCAATACACGGACTATGACCTGGCCTAGCTCATCGCCCTCTTGGAGTGGTTCTTCACTAAAAAAGACCCGATCGCCACCTTCGGTCTCAATAAATTCACCCGTACTGACCTTGCTAAGATCAGAACGTAACTCGTAGCGTTGATGGTACTCAGCGATTTGACGATAAGCCCAAGGAGCGCCATACAACGTCAAAGAAGAAACCACCAAAGACAAAGGAATAGCACAATACAAAATCGGGCGAATCCAATTTGCTAATGACAACCCACTGGCAAACCAGACCACCATCTCGGACTCTCGAAAACTACGGGTAACTGTAGTCAAGACAGCAATAAACAAAGAGACCGATAAAATAACGGGCAGCGCGGTCACACTAGAGAAAAAAGCCAGCCCCAAGACCACCTCGGCACCGATTTGCCCACTGGCAGCATCACCGAGCAAACGCACAATCAACACGCTAAGCCATACAATGATCAGGGTAGACAAGACCACCCCACCATGGCTTAATATTTCAGAGATTACGCTTCGTCTAAACAAAGACATAGACTACACTCATACAAGACAAAATATAAAAACCATATAACTCATCTGCAAAAAAGGATCTTTTTATATGCAACTCAGTACCTTAACCACACCCTCACTCACAGATGTCGAAACTGCTGCCCTGGCGGTAGGGGTCTTTGCTGAAAAAGAGCTCAGCCCAGCAGCCCAAGCACTGGACGAGGCCAGCCAAGGTGCGATTAGCGCCGTACTGGAAAGCGAGTTCAAAGCAAAAGCAAAATCCCACATCGTTTTGCGCAACCTACCCGGTATCGCAGCACAACGGGTGGTCCTTGTTGGTTTGGGCAAAAAAGAAAAATATAACACTAAAACCCACTCTGAGGCAGAGAATCAGTTCGCTAACTATTGCGTTGAGGCTAATTTAAACGACGTCGTATCCACCCTAGCCAGCATAGACTGCGCTGGGTCCTCCTTGCGCACGCGCGCGCGTGCCGCTGCACAGGCCGTTATTGGTAGCACCTATCGCTACGATGCCACCCTCAGCAAAAAAGCTGACCCCATCGCACTCAATGACTTTAAACTCTGGGCAGCACAGACCCAAAACGCAGAGGCCCAAGCTGGCCTACGCGAAGGCCACGCACTAGGCGAAGGACAAAACCTGGCCCGCCTACTAGGTGACCTACCCCCTAACGTCTGCACCCCTACCTACCTAGGCGAACAGGCCAAAGAGCTGGCCAAAGAATTCCCCGAGGTGAGCGCCGAAGTACTCGAGAAAAAACAAATCGAAGCCCTCAAAATGGGTTCCTTCCTCTCGGTGGCCAAAGGCTCAGCACAACCGCCTGTATTTATCGAATTGAAATACACCCCCGCAGAAAACAGTGATGCCGCACCCATTGTACTGGTTGGCAAGGGACTCACCTTTGATTCAGGGGGTATTTCAATCAAACCAGCCAACAACATGGACGAAATGAAATACGACATGTGTGGTGCAGCCAGCGTACTAGGTACATTTCGCGCGATTGCCCAGCATGGCCTAAACCGTCCTGTCATTGGCCTCATTGCAGCATGCGAAAACATGCCCAGCAGCACAGCCAACAAACCAGGCGATATTGTGACCGCCAAATCAGGCCTAACCATCGAAATCCTGAACACAGACGCAGAAGGCCGCCTAGTACTCTGTGACGCCCTCACCTATGCCGAACGCTTTAACCCAGCCGCAGTAGTCAATATGGCGACCCTGACAGGGGCCTGCGTCGTCGCACTGGGCCACCACAATAGCGGCCTATTTAGCAACAACGAGCAACTGCAAAACGAGCTCCTCGAAGCAGCACGCGAAGCCAACGACCCTGCCTGGCCAATGCCCATCGATGACACCTACCAAGAGCAACTCAAATCCAACTTTGCCGACGTTGCCAACATCGGTACCCCCGGTGCAGGCGCCACGACAGCAGCATGCTTTTTGGCCCGCTTTACAGAAAACTACCCATGGGCACACCTAGACATCGCTGGCACAGCCTGGAATAGTGGTAGCAACAAAGGCGCAACCGGACGCCCCGTCCCATTGCTCTTTAGCTACCTACTCGATCAAAGCAACGACGACTAACCGTCATTCACCTAGCATCTAACCAAGAGGACTCAATGCGCGTTGACTTTCATTTTGGAGCCCAAAACCGCTTTCGCGACAGCTGCTTTATTTTGCAAAAGCACCTATTAGCGGGGCAGCAGTTTTTGGTCTACCTTAGTGATCAACGCGCGTTGGCACACTTTGATCGACTGCTGTGGGGATTTCAGCCTACGGCCTTTGTGCCCCATGCAATAGCTGACGCCCCACAAGCAGAGCAAGCGCCTATCGTTCTATGTCACCAACAAACCCAGCTGGAAACCGCGCAACAGTGGCTTAAAACCCCCTGGGTACTTAACTTGGACAACCAAATAGCACCCATCAGGCCGCACAGTCAACGCATACTCGAGGTCGTCTCAACCGACGAAGCCTGCCGACAACATGCACGCCAACGTTGGCGCAACTACCAAACTCAGGGTTACGAGTTGCACGCCCAGGAACTCCTATCTAATAAAAAGGTCAAAACATAAAAGGACCAACAAAATAGCAATAAACAGCTCACCCGGTGTTTTCAACCACAAAGACATTCCTCTGCACCCATCTAGGTGTTTTTCAGGCTTGATTGCCTGACAAACATTCAGTTATTCTATAGTACTGAACCTATACTAGCTTTTAAGGACACACAATCATGAGTGAATACCGTTCTAATATCCATGCCACGACGCATACACAATCGCAGATCGCGCGCAATCGGGTATTACGCAACACCTACTGGCTATTGACACTGTCGATGATCCCCACGGTTCTCGGGGCTTACCTAGGGCTAAGCCTAAACTTTGGCGCAGCCATGGCCTCCAGCCCGGGGATGTCATTGATCCTGTTTTTTGCCGGTGCTTTTGGGCTCATGTTTTTAGTCGAGAAAAACAAAAATAATAGCCTGGGTGTTGTATTCCTACTCGCCTTCACTTTCTTCATGGGCATCATGCTTTCGCGCTTGCTCGGCTTTGTGCTAGGTTTTCAAAACGGCACACAGCTAATCATGCTTGCCTTTGGTGGCACAGGTGCCGTGTTTTTCGCCATGGCATCCGTAGCCAGCACAACAAAACGCGACTTCACCCACCTACAACGCTTCCTGTTCACAGGGGTGATCATCCTAATCGTGGCCGCAGTCGCCAACGTATTCCTACAAATACCCGCCCTGATGCTCACCGTCTCAGTCTTGGCCATCGCAATCTTCTCAGCCTTCCTGCTAGTTGATCTGCAACGCGTCATCAACGGTGGCGAGACTAACTACATCACCGCCACACTGGCCCTCTATCTGAGCGTATACAACATCTTTAGCAACCTATTAGCCTTACTTGGCATCTTTGGTGGACAGGAATAATCGCAAACAAAGCACAGCGAAACACCTAACACCTAGCACAGCTAAAACAAAAGCGCCCAACACACTGGGCGCTTTTTTTATACCCGCATCTCTGACGGTCGGAGAGAGCTATTTTGGAAATGTTTCGAGCGCAGCGAGATATCAAAAAACAAATCCTGCAGAACGGCTCCATAAAAACCCGCTAATACAGCAGCCGCCAGCTATGCAGCAGACCGCCGCACACTCCTCCATGCACCCTCAGCCACCAAGAAGCCAACTGCTATCCATATGGGAATATAGGTCCACCACTCACCGGGGGCAATGGGCTCCCCCAACAACAAATAAGCCACCCAAAACAGCAGTACCGGCTCGACATAGCCTAATAAGCCGAATAATCCCATAGGCAGTTTGCGACTAGCTGCAATATAGCTAAATAAGGCGATGGCGCTGATCATGCCAAAGAACGGGACTTGCCAGAAAAAGCGTGGATGCTGCGCAAAAAGCGCCAAGCTGCTGCCTCCATCCGCACCAGGCATACTGATAAATACAATCAATACACTGGGGATCAATAAAATCGAGAAGTCAAACCAAAGCGACACCACCGTGCCCACTTTAAGATAACGCCGTAATACAAAATAAGGTGGATAGCCTAAAGCTACTAATGCTGTTGCCCAAGAGAAACTATGCGTGCGCCATAACTCGTGTAATACTCCCGAGGCTGCAAAAATCACAGCGCACCACTGCCCTATGCTTAAACGCTCTTTATAAAGAGCCAGCCCAACCAAGACCATTGTTAAAGGCAACAGGAAATACCCCATAGAAACATCTAAGGCACGATTATTTAAAGGGGCCCACACGAATAGCCATAGTTGAACTCCAAATAAAAACGCACTGATTAATGACCACAGAAAAAAACGCCAATCGGTACAAAAACGTTTAGCTACCGCACATATCTCTGTCCAACGCTGTGTCTGATGCACGATCAATGCCAAAGCTGGCACACCCAAAAATATACGCCAAGCAAACAGATCTGCCCCCTCCAAAGGGTACAGCAGTGATGAAGTGTAATAGACCAAAGCAAATAGCACCGAGGCCAAGACTGATAAAGCAACACCTTGATTCATTGATTCTTATAGACTAAATAATTCACGCAAGACCTGACGAGTGCGCAACGGACGACCAATTAAATGATCAATACGTTCGCGCAGTGCTTGTCGCAAAGATGGATCCGTGCGAAATTCTTCGAGGCTAGGCTGCTCACCCTCAAAGCCATAACCAGTTTCTTGTAATAGGATCCATTCAAAACGACGTAAAATGGGTGCAATAGATTCGGGCGCCTGACATAAAGCGCCCAGTGTTTCTTCGTAGGTAACAAATAATTTGGGATAGGGATCTTCTTTGGGTAAAAGCAGCAGCAAAAGCTCATTTAAATACCAAGCCGATAACATCGTTGGCCCTGGCAACGGGTATAGTTGCAGCAGTTCGGCAGTGGTGAGTGTTTTTACTTCACCCGATCCCGTCCAGCCAACCTCTATCGCTTGAAATGATAGCAAAACAGCTTTTAACCGCGAATAAGGGCGTTTAGCGCCTTTGGCAACGACGGGCATCAACCCATGCGTTTGCGTAAATAATTGAGCAATGAGCGAGGTTTCGCGCCAATCTATGGTGTGTAATACATAGGCGCGGGCTCCGTGTACACGCTGACTGCGGCGTGACATTATTATTCGTAACCCAACTCGCGCAACTGCGCTTCGGTATCCTGCCAACCGCGACGGACCTTGACGAATACTTCGAGGTAAACAGGTTTATCTACCATGCGTTTGATGTCTTGGCGTGCTTCACTGGCGATACGCTTCATGTGCAAACCCTCTTTGCCCAACAAGATAGGACGATGCGATTCGCGCTCGACCAACACGCAAGCAGCGATGTGAATCCCCTTTTCGTCTTCTTCCCAGTGTTCAATAAATACAGTACAGCCATAAGGTAATTCATCGCCCACCAGTCGAAATATTTTTTCGCGTAACAATTCAGCGGCAATAAAGCGCATGGGACGATCGGTTAGGGTTTCTTCATCAAAGAACGGGGCAGATTCAGGTAAATAGCTGCCTGCTTGATCCAGCAATACATCTAACTGGGTCCGTCGCCAAGCACTAACTGGGATGATTTCAGCGTAATTAAAACGCTGGGTTAGCTGCTCAATATAGGGCAATAATACGGTTTTGTCTTTGAGGCGATCAACTTTGTTTAAAACTGCAATGACAGGCGTATTGTTAGGCAATAGGTCGACGACCTGTTGGTCATCAGGCGTCCATACGTTGGCCTCAAGCACGTGCAAAACAAGATCAACATCACTGAGTGTTTTAGTCACCACGCGATTCATCATGCGGTTCATGGCGCTTTTGTGCCGGGTCTGAAACCCAGGGGTATCGACAAAGACAAACTGCTCGTGCTCGCGCGTTAGCACACTATGAATACGGTGCCGAGTGGTCTGGGCCTTTCTGGAAACAATAGAAACTTTGGCCCCGACCAAAGCATTGGTCAGTGTGGACTTACCTACATTTGGGCGCCCCACAACGGCCACGAAACCACATTTAAATGCTGTATCAGTCATGACGAACCTTTTTGCTGTTTCTGTTCTTTGATAGCCTTAATAGCTAATGCAGCAGCCGCTTGCTCGGCGGCGCGTCGGCTGCGTCCTTGGGCTTGGGTATTAATGGCAAGCTTGTTAATTGCACAACTGACTGTAAATGTCTGGTTATGCGCGGCTCCCTCGGTGGCGATCACGGTGTATACCGGTAAATCAATGCGTAAACCCTGGACTATTTCCTGCAATAAAGTTTTGGCGTCCTTACCCAGGGTTTTAGGGTCTAAGTTTTGAATCAAGGGCGCGTACATCCGATGAATGACCTGGCTGACTACCTCGAAACCACCATCTAGGTAAATAGCCCCTAAAATGGCCTCTAAGGCATCAGATAGGATAGACGGACGGTTAAATCCACCGCTCTTAAGTTCACCCTCGCCTAGGCGTAATAAATCAGACAGCTGTAGCTGTTGGGCTAACTCGGCCAGGGTGTCTTGTTTGACTAGACTGGCGCGCACTCGTGACAGATCGCCCTCGTCAATGCGTTGAAATTGCTCGAATAAAAGTGCGGCTACTACAAAGTTTAGCACCCCGTCACCCAAGAATTCGAGCCGCTCGTTGTGCTTGGCGGCATAACTGCGATGGGTCAGGGCCTGCTCTAAGAGCGCACTGTGCTCAAACTGGTAGCCCAGAGCTTTTTGCAGGGAATCCAATGCCGACATCAGTGAAAACGTCCTATACGCCCAAAATCATTAAAGTTCATCCAGATGAAGAAAGCACGACCGACGATATTTTCCTCGGGTACAAAACCCCAAAAACGGCTATCCAAGCTGTTGTCTCGATTATCTCCCATCACAAAGTAGTAGCCCTCGGGAACCTCGCAACGCACACTGCTATGCCGATATTCACACTGGTCAAAATGAGGGAAGCGCACGATGGGAGTAATGTTCAGATTGACATTGGGATTTACCAAAATCTCATTGGTCTCATCACCGAGATACTCTTTGTATTGATTGATATACTGTGCGCGGTCAGGCTCAAAGTAATCCCCGTCTCGGACCTGTTTGACCTCGGTGCCGTTGAGATATAACCGCTGGTTTTTATATTCCAACGTATCACCCGGTGTGCCTACTACCCGCTTAATGTAATCAATATCGGTATTCAGCGGATACTTAAAGACCAATACATCGCCAACTTTGGGCTCGCCCACCGGGATGAGTTTTTTATTCACTACGGGTAAGCGAATGCCATAATCAAATTTGTTGACCAAAATAAAGTCACCATTTTGCAATGTCGGCAGCATCGAGCCAGAGGGAATACGAAACGGCTCGACAATAAAAGAACGCAATACAAAGACAAACAGAATAACCGGAAAAAAACTGGCGCCGTACTCAATCCACCAAGGCATACGCGCTGCCCGCTCGTAGGTTTTTTTCTCGAGAGCGGCTCGCTCATCGGCGGGCATGCTGCCAGCAGCAGGTAATGCCGCTACCGCTTGCTCACCCTTGAGGCGACGCTCTTTAGCATGAAAAAAGCGATCGTACACCCACACGATGCCCGTCAACACGAGCAAGACAAATAGTATTAAGGCAAAATCCCAGTGCATGCGCCACCTTTAGTTTATTAATCTTCTACTTGCAATATGGCTAAAAACGCCTCTTGTGGGATCTCGACGTTGCCCACCTGCTTCATGCGTTTCTTACCTGCTTTTTGCTTTTCGAGCAATTTGCGCTTGCGTGAAATATCCCCACCATAACACTTAGCCAGCACGTTTTTACGCAAAGCGCGTACATTTTCGCGGGCAATGACATCATTGCCAATAGCTGCTTGGATGGCGATCTCAAACATTTGTCTAGGGATAATCTCGCGCATTTTAGTGGCGACCTCGCGACCACGTGTACGGGCACTCTCTCGATGCACAATCATGGACAAAGCATCTACACGGTCACCATTGATCAATAGATCGACTTTGACGACATCTGATGTGCGGTATTCCAGAAACTCGTAATCCATCGAGGCATACCCACGAGACACAGACTTAAGACGGTCAAAGAAATCCAAAACGATCTCAGCCAGCGGAATCTCGAATACCAAACTGACCTGTTTGCCCAAATAAGTCATGTTTTTCTGGATCCCACGTCGGGCATTACACAATGTCATGACAGGCCCGACATAGTCTTGGGGCATGAGCAGGTTGACCTCGACAATGGGCTCGCGGACCTCTTCGATATCACTGACCTCGGGCATTTGTGAGGGGCTATCCACGTAGAGGACCTCGCCATCAGTGCGCACTACCTCGTAGATCACCGATGGAGCCGTCGTGATGATATCCATATCGAATTCACGCTCGAGCCGCTCTTGGACAATTTCCATATGCAGCAAGCCCAAAAAGCCGCAGCGGAAACCAAAACCTAATGCCTGAGAGACCTCGGGCTCGAACATTAGCGAAGCGTCATTGAGCTTGAGCTTTTCTAATGAATCGCGCAGTTGATCGTATTCACTGCTCTCTACGGGATATAGACCCGCGAAGACCTGTGGTTTGACCTCTTGGAAACCAGGCAACGGCTGTTTGGCAGCACGATGGCCGCTATGCGTAATGGTATCCCCGACCTGGGCCTGCTCGAGCTCTTTGATGCCGGTCACTACAAAGCCGACCTCACCCGCCTCTAATTGTTTGACTGGGGTAGCTTTGGGGGTAAATACACCAATATGGTCTACCTCGTGTTGTGCCTCATTAGACATCAGTTGAATGGGGTCTTTTTCCTTGAGTTTGCCATTAACAATGCGCACCAACATAATGACGCCCACATAGTTATCAAACCAAGAGTCGATAATCAGGGCTTGTAAGGGCGCCTCGCGGTCACCCTCTGGGGCCGGGACACGTTGGACAATCGTTTCGAGGATTTCATCAATGCCTTGCCCGGTCTTTGCACTGGCCTGTATCGCGTCGGTAGCGTCAATACCAATGACATCCTCGATCTCATCGCTGACCGCATAAGGATCAGCAGAGGGCAAATCAATTTTATTCAGTACTGGTATGACCTCGAGCTCTTGGTCGATCGCTGTGTAGCAAGTAGCCACAGTCTGTGCCTCGACCCCTTGGGAGGCATCCACCACTAACAGCGCCCCCTCGCAAGCGGATAAAGAGCGACTGACCTCATAAGAAAAGTCTACGTGCCCAGGTGTATCAATCAAATTCAAGCGATATTCATTGCCATCTTTGGCCTTATAAGTCAGCGCTGCCGTTTGCGCCTTGATAGTAATCCCGCGTTCGCGTTCGATGTCCATAGAATCCAATACCTGAGTGGACATTTCACGATCTTCAAGCCCGCCACATTGTTGAATAATACGGTCTGCCAAGGTGGATTTACCGTGATCAATGTGAGCGATGATAGAAAAATTGCGGATAAACTCCATAGATTTGGTTGTCATGTAACTGAATAAAATGTTGATTCGAGTATTTGCATCATACCCTAAAGAAATCAGAGGGTTGGCAAAAAAAAGGAGGCGCATCGGGCGCCCCCTTTGGCTAGCAGTATTTTAGCTTATATTTAGAGATTATTCAGAGGGTGTGATTAATACCCACTGGGCGTTACCACCACGCATCACTAAAATAGCAGCCTGTTTGTCGGCGGGTAGCTTTTCGACGACCTTGGCGTAATCTTTGACGGAATCAATATCCTCGTCATTGATGCGTAGGATAATATCGCCAGAGGACAACCCGACACGTGCTGCGGGTCCGCTGGCAGATTCGACCACAACACCCTCGTCGATACCCAAGCGACGTTTGTCATCGTCATCCAGCGCGGCAACGCTCAGGCCGAGACGATCACTACTTTGCTCTTGGGGTGCGGTAGGTGCCTTGCCTTGGGTGTCGCCGGTTTTGAGCTCATCCACGGTAACCTTGAGGGTTTCGCTCTTGCCTTTGCGCCAGACTTTCATCTTAGCCTTGGTACCTGGCTGGGTTGCTCCAACAATACGTGGCAAGTCGCTCATTTGTTTGACCTGTTTGCCATCGAATTCCAAGATCACATCACCACTACGCACGCCTGCTTTGGCGGCAGGGCCATCTTCTTCGACATGGCTGACCAGTGCACCTTTGTGGCTGTCTAGACCAATTGCTTTGGCGACCTCATCATCAACATTAGTGATTTGGACACCAATGCGACCGCGGGTGACTTTGCCGTGCTCTTTGAGTTGATCAACGACGTCCATGGCCTCATCAATTGGGATGGCCAAGGAAATCCCCATGAACCCGCCACTGCGAGAAACGATTTGGGCATTAATCCCAACCACCTCGCCTTGGGTATTTAGCAATGGCCCACCCGAGTTACCAGGGTTAACTGCCACGTCAGTTTGAATAAAAGGCAGGTAATCACCCGTATCACGATTAATCGCACTGACAACCCCTACCGTTACGGTGGCATCCAATCCAAAAGGCGAACCGATAGCCAGGACCCACTCGCCTTTTTTCAGCTTTTTAGAGTTACCAATGGGCAAGGGTGTGAGGTCTTTGGCATCTATTTTGATAAGCGCCACATCGGTACGTTCGTCAGTACCTATCACCTCGGCAGAGTATTCCTCGCCATCTACAAAGGTGACGTAAATATCCTCTGCATCAGCGACCACATGGTTATTGGTCAAAATGTAGCCATCATCCGAGATGACGAAACCCGAGCCTACACCGCGCGGTACAATCTGCTCCTCGGGCTCTTGGTGCGGCTGCTGTGGACCCCGCTTTGGTACTGCATCGGGCCCAAAGAACCAACGGAAAAAATCATAAGGATCACTGCCAAACCCATGACCCGAACGTACGGGCACGGATTCAGTGGTACGAATATTTACTACTGAGCTCTCAGTCTCTTCGACAATCTGGGTAAAGTCGGGCAAGTTTTCAATACGTCCTTGCGCCGCCAGACTATAGCTAAATAACAAGCCCAGACTAAGAAGTAATAGCGCCCAATAATGGACCCATGGTCGGTTGTTATCTTTGATTTGACGCATGCTATGTTGCATAAAGCACTCCTATGACGCGAATTAATTGTGGCTGGTCAAGGGCACAAACTGCGTATGCTGACCTAAGTACTGCAATGTTTCCAACGGCACCTCGCCAGTGAGCGTGAGCCAATTTTCCCCGATCTGGGTCCGGTGCAGATACACCCCACCCATTTTCTTGCCATCTTCGGCATGTAAGCGTTGTCCCTGGCCACTGACCGGCTCGATGAATACAGAAATCGCAGCCAAACCATCTGACAATAATAACTGGGCGACCTGTCGTGTCTGCGGCATGGAACGCACCACTTGTTTGATAGGCACAAAACCAGACGGATACGGTATACGCCATCCTTGGCTGCTGAGATCGACCTCGTCCATATCGGCACTGATCGTACGCCATTCCTGGACATCCCAAGGAGACTCTAAGCGAGATGAATCCACCTGCGCTCCTACATCTACACTAGCAAATGCCACCTGTAAAACCAATCGCTCTTGTTCATCTAGTGTTTGCATTTGCAGCAAAAGAGAAGTTTCTTGGTCTACGCACAATCGATAGCTGAAACGCTGTTCGTCAACCGGGTCTAATTGATACATTTGACATTCACGCCCAGCGATCCGTGCGGACTGCTCGAGGGAGGTCATTTGATATGACTCGGATACATCGATGTCCTGACTGTGTAATAAGCCTGGAAAACGATCCGTTCGAGAAGGCTCTAGAATGACGATCTCTTCGTTTGGGAGCAAGCACTGAGTAATTTCATTTTCACGTAAAAACTCGCGCTCGGCACCATCGAGCAGCACAAGACGCTCTCGCTCACCTTTACCATCCACAATATGGACCAAATACATAGACTGGGTCTCTTTGCCGTTGTTATGAGTAATTATGCCAGCATAATCCTCGGTTTGAGCAGCCTGCTGAACATTATTTAATAATTCCATAGTCTCGGCAGAGCTCAGAGGTGCCGCATATACGACACTGCCAAATACCATCGCTGGCAGTACCACAGTGGCCCATACCCACATTCGAGAAAAAATAGACCCAACCGTCATCATTATATTTAACCTATTGAACACCATCAGCAAATGAGGCATAACGCGCTGGTGCAACCCCTGCTAGCGATTGATGCGCATCAATGTAATCACTCCAGGGCAGCTCATCCTCGGCCTGCACCAACAAAGGTGCCTCTTCCGTTACTGGCGCGGTTGAATCCATGCCTAACCAGACGCCCAGGGCCAATATCATCGCAGCTGCCACAGCTACCCCTGACCAGCGACGCGGCCAATAAGTGTGCACGCGACCCGGTGCGACAACGGTGGGCTCTTCGTCGATAGCTTTTGAGACACGCGCATAAAATCGCTCGGAAGGCTCGAGAGCTAATTCTTGGCTGCGCATTACATCACCAATCAAATGATAGGTATCCCACAACTGCCGCCCATAAGGACTATCCAAATCCTCGGGACGGATGGCCGCTTCACCATCAACCCAGGTGGAAACACTTTCCTCCCAATGGCTGGTAGCCACCGTAACTTGTTCAATAGATTTTTTACGCATTGATGACTCCTGGTGTGTTGACCCGCATGGTGGCATTTACCTGCAAACAAGCATATGTATTTACACTGTGATACCCGAGATGACTCAAAGTGCACCCCCTTCGCGTAGAGCACGTAGCGCGTTTGCTACCGCCTCACGCGCCCTAAAGATCCGTGAACGCACGGTACCAATGGGACAGCCCATTGCTTGGGCAATTTCCTCGTAGGTCATGCCCTCAACCTCGCGAAGCTCGAGCGCGGTTCTCAATTCATCGGGCAAACCCTTGAGCGTATCCTGAATTGTTTGGGCAACCTGCTTGCTAAACAAGATGGACTCGGGGGTGCTTATGTCTGTTAGGTTCTCTACTTGGTCAAAAGTTTCCCCATCCTCGTTTTCAAAGGGCTCGACAGTGCGTGGCTGCCGGTATTGCCGTGATTGCCAATTGCGTGCGGTATTAATAGCAATGCGATAAAGCCAGGTGTAAAAAGCACTATCACCTCGAAACTGCTTAATGGCACGATAGGCTTTAACAAAGGTCTCCTGAGCTAAATCCTCGAGCTCGTCAACATCACGAACCATACGCCCTAACAGGCGCATGATCCGCCGTTGGTATTTGAGCACCAACAAATCAAAAGCCCGTTTATCACCTTTTTGCGCCCGCGCAACCAAATCAGCATCTACATCGTTGCTTTTCATCTTTTTTCCCTCAGTGATTGCGCATTGCTTGAGGAGCCCAAGCACCTGTTCTTAACAGACGCACCAGGGCGCGCCACTGTTCGGCAGTGTGGTGGTGGCGCCAACACACCACCCAGCGCTGTTTTGCACCAGATTCAGAATCTGTATCCAGTAACAGTGTACAAAAATAAGGGCTACACCACATTCGACGTGGCTGCAGCGGGCCAGCTAGTCCGGATAATAACCTGCCTGAATGACGGCATAATCTAAGTTCTTGTTTTGGATTGCTTGAGCTACGAATTAAAGCATTAATAGCTAAAGCACCGCCCACCAGACTGAGCGCTACCGCCCACCCAAGTGCATATTGCGCGAGCCAGACAACCAGGAAAAGCAAAAGACACAGCCAAAGAAAAAAACCCAACCAGCCGGCATGCCCGATAGGGTGCACCTGCCATTGTTGGGTTTTTCTGTCCATAGCTAATAAGCTAGTAGTTTTATTCAACACGCCCTATGGCCAAAGTGCCATTGGTGCCACCAAACCCAAAAGAGTTGGTCAGCGCATAATCAATGGGCATTTTGCGCGCTTCGTTAGCACAGTAATCCAAATCGCACTCAGGATCCTGGTTAAAGATATTAATGGTCGGAGGAGCGATCTGCTCATGCACCGCCAAAGTGGTAAATACGGCCTCTACACCCCCGGCTGCACCCAACAAATGTCCGGTCATGGACTTGGTGGAACTGACCACGAGATCATTAGCGTGATCACCAAATGCGAGCTTGATGGATTTAGTCTCGTTGATGTCACCTAGTGGGGTCGATGTCCCATGTGCGTTGATGTAGTGCACCTGATCCGGGTTGAGCTGTGCATCGCGCAAGGTGTTAGTCATGCCGCGACGCGGACCGTCGCTATCTGGCATGGTAATGTGATGCGCGTCTGAGCTCATCCCATAACCAACTAACTCGCCATAGATGCGAGCACCGCGCTTTTTGGCATGCTCGTATTCCTCGAGCACAAGCACCCCAGCGCCTTCGCCTTGGACAAAGCCATCACGATCGACGTCCCAAGGGCGAGAAGCAGTTTCTGGGTCATCATTGCGCGTAGACAGCGCACGCATAGCAGCAAAACCGCCAATGCCCAAGGGCGAGACGGTGGCCTCGGCACCCCCAGCGATCATAACGTCTGCATCACCGTACTTAATCAAACGAGCCGCATCACCAATAGAATGCAAACCCGTTGTGCACGCAGATACTACCGCATAGCTGGGGCCTTTTAGGCCTAAATTGATAGAGAGCTGGCCCGAGACCAAATTAATCAGCGACCCCGGCACAAAGAAAGGCGAAATGCGGCGCGGCCCACGATTTAAATAGTCGGTCTGCGCTAGCTCGATGCGCGGCAAACCACCGATGCCCGACCCCACAATCACCCCAATGCGTTCGGCATTCTCGTCGGTAACCTCAAGGCCGGAATCGCGCCAAGCCTGTAAACCGGCTGCCAAACCATAGTGGATGAAAGTGTCAAGCTGCTTGGCCTCTTTGGCGGTGATGTATTCCGTCTCATCGAAGCCCTTAACCTCACCCGCTATGTGAACACTGAGTGCGGAGGGATCAAAACGGGTGATCTTGCTGATGCCAGAGCGCCCATTGATAATGTTATCCCAAGCGGTTTTAACATCATTGCCCACAGGGGAAACGATGCCTAAACCTGTAATCACGACACGTCGTTTCACGGATGACTCCTATTAACACAAAAAAAGCGGTTGCTCGGACGACAGGCACCTGACATCAACATGAAGGAAAACCATCATAGCTGCAGTGGTCTATCGCGAGAAACCGCCACACGTATCGGGGCGGTAAGCTACTGCCCCACCCGATCACTACTGCTTGCTATTAGCGTTAATGTAGTCAACGGCTTGCTGAACTGTCGTGATCTTTTCAGCCTCTTCGTCTGGTATTTCTGTTTCGAATTCGTCTTCGAGCGCCATCACGAGCTCGACCATGTCGAGCGAGTCGGCACCGAGGTCGTCAAGAAAAGAAGACTCATTTTTGATCTCGGCCTCGTTTACGCCAAGTTGCTCTGCGACAATCTTC
>DATGSS010000096.1:0-3026 GCA_035302345.1 Paenalcaligenes sp. | reverse complement strand
ATAAAACTGTGCGAGCTGCTGCACACTGGCCCCGGTATTAAATAAACCCGCATTAAAAAAATAAGGACTTAAGCGTCCTGATTTGACCTCGAATTGACCAAATTTTAATACCCCCTGATCCAGGGCAAACTGCACAAACTGATTACGTAGTGATTGCATGCCAACCTCTTGATTAAAAATCGGTGCGCCAGACATCTCGCCAAGCACCGCAAATATTATCACAACCCTAGAGCCGGGCAGCAAACAAAGATCAATGTTTTTGGCAAGGCTTCTTTGGCCCATTTGCGTTACACGGTATACTTGGTTCGCTTTGCCCACCGGTTTGGTGTAGAGACATTTTATTTTGTATTGATAGATAGGGGGTCCACAGTTGCTAAAAATCACATCCTTGAACCTAAACGGCATTCGCGCTGCCTATCGTAAAGGGTTAGCGACTTGGTTAGAAAATGAGCAGCCGGATATTTTGTGCATGCAAGAGGTGCGTATCCAGGACCAAGACCTCAAGGATAAAATGCGCCACCCACTCGACTATACCGGCCATTTCAACCTGGCTGAAAAAAAGGGCTATAGCGGTGTTGGCTTGTATTTAAAGGATGATAGTGCCCAGATAACGCGTGGCATGGGCTGTAGCGAATTTGACCCTGAAGGCCGTATCATTCGTGCCGACTACAATGATTTAACGGTCATTAGCGCGTACTTGCCCTCGGGGACCAGTGGCGACGAAAGACAGGCCGCTAAGTATCGTTTTTTGGATCATTTCGAGCAATGGCTGGCCCCTATGATGAAAGCCTACAATGAGCAGGGGCGCGAATTTATTATTTGTGGCGATTGGAATATTGCCCACCAAGAAATTGATCTGAAAAATTGGCGTAATAATCAAAAAAACTCGGGGTTCTTACCCGAGGAACGTGCTTGGCTGACCAAGGTTTTTGATGAATTTGGCTGGGTTGATGTATACCGCCAGCTATATCCTGAGGCAACAGGTGATGCCTACACCTGGTGGAGTTATCGCGGTCAGGCATGGGCAAACAACACCGGTTGGCGCATTGATTATCACATCGCCACCCCCGGCATTGCTGCCCGCGCAAAAAAAGCCTATATCTACAAAGAAGAACGCTTTAGTGATCACGCGCCGTTGACAGTAGAGTACGATTACTCTATCGATGCCTAGGATACTAATTAGCCCGCATCAGGCGCACCGTATTATTCCAAAGTAATATTTTGCTCGGCAATCAGCTCTGACCAAATGGTGCGCTGTTCTTTCTCGTACTGAGCGAGATCGGCGCCAAACAATTCTCCTGGAGCTGCCCCCAAGGAATAAATCCTATCAGCCACCTCGGGATCCTGCAGCGCCTGCTGTGCTGCTTTTATGAGCTGTTCGACCACGGCTGCGGGCGTGTCTTTGGGCGCATATAAAGCAAACCAAGACGTCATATCCATACCTTCGACACCTGCCTCGGTAAATGTTGGCAAATCGGGGACCTCTGAATTGCGCTCAGTCCCTGTCTGTGCGATACCACGAATCAACTCACCAGACTGTATTTGACTAAGAGACCCTGACAAATTATCAAACAGCAGATCGACCTCGCCATTGGAAACAGCGGGCAATGAATTTGCCGTGCCTCGGAAAGGCACATGTAGCAATTCAATACCTGTCAATGCTTGAAAGTGCTCACCAGTCAGGTGCACAGACGAACCTACCCCTGGCGAAGCATACGTCAGGACCTGTCCTTTGGATTCTGCGATCTGAGCGGCCTCGATGACCTCATTCAGACTATCCCAAGGAGAATTAGGCCCTACAGCCAAAACGTTGGGGGTAGTCATTACCATGGCAATCGGTTCAAAATCATTTTCCGAGTCATAGGGCATCTCATCATAGAGAAACTCATTAATGGTCTGTGTACCAATGGCCCCTAAACCCAAGGTATAACCATCTGGCGTGCTACGCGCTACATGCGCCATGCCTATATTGCCAGCCGCCCCCGGCCGATTATCCACCAAAACTGTTTGCCCTAACTCTTTTTCCAAGCCTCTGGCAATAGCACGACCAGAATGATCAGCTGCACCCCCAGCAGGATAAGGCACAACAATAGTAATAGAGTGCTCAGGCCAAGAGTCGTTGGCATGGGCAATCAACCCAACTGCTGTTAACGCTAACCCTACAAATGCTCCTATGACTCCTTTGGTAAAACGCTGCTTTATATTTTTCATTATGTTCCTCGTCAATATCATTACTCATTAAATAATGAAATTAAAAAGACAGATCGCCACCAAACAAGCATCACAAACAATGCATCGCATCGCATGGTGGACAATCAGCCCCTTTAGTGTCCACTAGTTTAACGCAAACGCTATCTATACAAAAACCATCTATTATCATGGGACAACCCTCAGGATTGCAGGCTGCCCAAAAAACACTAACATATACAATTACTTCCTCTTATTAAACTCAAAGAAAGGCGACACATAATGCAAACCTATCGCGCTGCTGACCTTCTTGTAGATACTCTGATACAACAAGACATTCGTCGTGTTTTCTGTGTGCCGGGCGAAAGCTATTTATCGGTACTCGACGCATTTACCGACCAATCAACAATTGAGGTGGTCACAGCCCGACACGAAGGGGGTGCCGGCTTTATGGCAGTCACCGAGGCCAAATTAGGGCCTCGTCCGGGTATTTGTTTTGTTAGCCGTGGCCCCGGCGCGATGAATGCTGCCATTGCGCTGCACACCGCACAACAAGATGCCCTGCCCTTAATCATGTTTGTAGGTCAGGTAGCGCGGGCCGATTTGGGTCGCAATGCTTTTCAAGAAGTAGACTATGTATCCCAGTGGGGCAAGGCCGCCAAATGGGTTTGGGAGGTTGACGATGCCAACCAACTCGCCGAGGTCGTCGATCGGGCTTTTCAATTAGCCCAATCGCCTACCCCCGGACCCGTGATTATTTCACTGCCTGAGGATATGCTTAATGACCTCGTTCCAAAACGAAGCGCGCGTGCCCCCATCACCGCTCAGCTGCCTGGCTG
>DATGSS010000095.1:0-7421 GCA_035302345.1 Paenalcaligenes sp. | reverse complement strand
TCAATAAACATACTGCTTCTTAGCGACCAAACCTGGATTGGCCATAATTAGCCAGGCGTTGCAGCAGGCTGAGATCCTGTTCGTTTTTAATAAGAGCACCGACCATTTGGGGTAGCTCACCCTTGACGGCCTCGATGTCCTTGGCTGGGGTTTGCCCGCTCAGTAGTAGCTGTAACCAGTCTAGAAACTCAGAGGTCGAGGGCTTTTTCTTGAGCCCAGGGGTATCGCGCAGGGCGTAAAAAGTTTTTAAGGCGGCCTCGAGCACATCACTTTTGATATCAGGAAAGTGCACGTGCACGATTTCTTTCATCGTGTCTGCCTCGGGGAAGTCGATATAGTGAAAGAAACAGCGACGCAAAAAGGCATCAGGCAATTCTTTTTCGTTGTTTGACGTAATGATGATCAGGGGGCGGTGCTTGGCAGTAATGGTTTGCTGGGTCTCATAGACATTGAACTCCATCTTGTCCAATTCTTGGAGTAAGTCATTAGGAAATTCGATGTCCGCCTTGTCGATTTCATCAATCAATACAACGGTGGGCTCGGCTGACTCAAAGGCCTCCCATAGGACTCCTTTGACGATGTAATTACTGATGTCGTGAACTCGGTCATCACCCAATTGTGAATCGCGCAACCGCGATACAGCATCATATTCGTATAGACCTTGGCGTGCCTCGGTGGTTGATTTGATATGCCATTGCAATAGAGGCTGCTGTAGAGCTGCTGCCACCTCTTGGGCCAGCAGCGTCTTGCCCGTACCGGGCTCGCCCTTGATGAGCAGGGGGCGTTGTAAGGTCAGGGCTGCGTTAACAGCCATGCGTAATTCATCAGTAGCGACGTAACGATCTGTCCCGGTGAAAGAGGGGACGGCAGTAGAATGCGAAGAATGAACAGACATGGATTAAAAAAACAAACCTATAAAAAGATGCAGCGAACAAAATTGATGAACGCCTTGGAAACAGCTATTGCGGCTGCACAGAGCTGTCGTGGCTACACTGCGAGCGCTGCATTTGAAAGTACAGTCACCAACAAGAACTAGGTAGCGTGACGGCGAATAAGCTCTAGATAGCGCTCATTATCCAACGGGGTGCCCAGTCGTTGGGCCTCCCAGACAACCTCGCCCAGGGCCTCCATAATACGGTGCTGGGCCTCGTGCTCATCGCAGCGCTTGAGCAACCCTTGATAAGCCAATCGAATGCCCGGTGGCTGGTCCACAGATAATTGCTCTTGGATGGCCAGGTGCATCGACATATGCAGAAAAGGATTGGTTTGTCCCTTTTCAATAGTGAAATCCTGTTGGATGGCATCGGGCTGTGAAAGCAGCTCGTGGTATTCGGGGTGCCAGGAAATAATATCCGCAGCCATTTGCTCCATAGGAGTCAATACCTGTTGATTGCGCTGCTTTTTCCAAGTCTGGATAAAGAACTGTCGAACTTGTTCGCGTGAGGGACTAAACATACATTAAAGGATCTAAAGAATCATCACATAAGTCAATGAATGGGGCTAGCCCGTAAATTTATAGTTTTTGGCGTTTGACGATCTAATTATGCCTGATTTATGAGCTTAATTGGCTTTATCTTGAGCTAAAACAAGCTCATAGTGGGCTAAAACAAGCGTAGCTTGTTATTTTCTCTTTCCGTTTTAGCGGTTTTTAGCTACACTCTTATACAAGACTTCAGACACAAAAGCAGGCCTAACCAGCCGTGCTTTATTTTCGTATTCATTTTCGCAGCACTTTTGGAGCGTTCATGTCTTACCAGCATATTAAAGTCCCTGCCGAGGGCCAAAAGATTACGGTCAACGCCGATGATTCTCTCAATGTTCCCGATAATCCTATTATCCCCTATATCGAGGGCGACGGCATCGGTGTCGATATCACGCCTGTAATGCAAAAGGTGGTTGACGCTGCAGTCGAAAAAGCATACGGTGGCAAGCGTAAAATCAACTGGATGGAGGTCTACGCTGGGGAAAAATCCCTCAAGGTCTACGGCCCTGACGTATGGCTCCCCGAGGAAACCCTCGAGGCCGTTCAGGATTACGTCGTATCCATCAAAGGCCCACTGACCACACCCGTCGGTGGTGGTATCCGTTCACTCAACGTGGCATTGCGTCAGCAGCTCGACCTATATGTATGTTTGCGTCCCGTACGCTATTTCAAGGGCACACCTTCCCCAGTTCGCGAGCCGCAAAAGATTGATATGGCTATCTTCCGCGAGAACTCCGAGGACATCTACGCAGGTGTTGAGTTCGAAGCCCAAAGCCCCGAGGCTAAAAAGCTTATTGATTTCCTACGCAATGAGCTCAGCGTCGACAAGATCCGCTTCCCCGAGACTTCTGGTATTGGTGTCAAACCCGTCTCTAGCGAGGGGACCAAGCGCCTCGTACGCAAAGCGATCCAGTACGCCATTGATAACGACCGCTCATCGGTCACCTTGGTGCACAAGGGCAACATCATGAAATTCACCGAGGGTGCATTCCGTGATTGGGGCTACGAGTTAGCCAGAGAGGAGTTTGGCGCTGAACTCATCGACGGTGGTCCATGGTGCAAATTTAAAAACCCCAAGACCGGTCGCGAAATTGTTATCAAGGATTCCATTGCTGATGCCTTCTTGCAGCAAATCCTCTTGCGTCCTGCCGAGTATGATGTCATCGCTACCCTGAACCTAAACGGTGACTACATCTCTGACGCCTTGGCCGCTCAGGTAGGGGGTATCGGTATTGCTCCTGGTGCCAACCTTTCAGATGCTGTTGGTATGTTCGAGGCCACCCACGGCACCGCACCCAAGTACGCCGGCAAAGACTACGTGAACCCCGGTTCGCTGATCTTGTCCGCCGAAATGATGCTGCGTCACATGGGTTGGGTCGAGGCCGCCGACCTCATCATCAGCAGCATGGAAAAAGCTATCCTGTCCAAGCGCGTGACCTATGACTTTGCTCGCCTCATGGAAGGTGCACATCAGGTCTCTTGCTCGGGTTTTGGCGATGTCATGATTGAAAATATGTAATATCGCTGATAGCTTGCTAAAGGCTATTCACCCGCATGGTCATTGGCTATGCGGGTTTTTTGTTTGGCCGAGGGCTTATATTTTTTTATTGTGATATTTGGCGGTAGTGACAAATCCGCACATTAAGCGGGCTAGCGCAATGCCTGACTACGGATGCGCCAATCACTCAGAGCAATGCATGCCTTGGTGCGTTGGGCCTGCTCGATTAAGGCTGCGCCAGGGTTGTTCGTAGGCTGCAGGCGACCTTTAGACCAATTTAAAAAAACAGGTTCCAGCGGATGCGTAACAGCACCAGCGGCGCTAATACTTAAGCCGCGGTTATTAAGAGATTGTTGTCCAGGGTCTTCGTTATAGGTGAGGGCGGTAGGTGTGTGAACAGCACTTGGATCAAAGAGGTTTCTGCCCGCACTACTGGGCACAATGGTGCCAGATAGCGTATGCGCCCAAAGAGTCGGGAAAATATCTTGGTGGCTGGTCCATTGTTGGCGCGAAATCTCATTATAATGCGCATTTCGGTAGGCCTCAGGGATATAAAACCAGACAGGCACACCATGCCTTAAATGCAATTGGCTGCTGTCTGAATAGTTAAATACCGAACGATTAGGGTGATCGCCGGTGGCAGCAATGACAGTCTCGGCCAACAGCCCAGATTCTTCTAGTCCATCCAAAAAACCGCCCAATGCGTCACTGGCGTATTGATAGGTTTCCAGAACAGAACGTGTGGTGTCCTTATCGCTAACCGCATCATTTTGGATAATATCCAGATCCAGTGTTAAAGGCTGATAAGTACTGGGTACGCGATGTGGCGGATGATTGGTTACCGAGAGTAAAAACAGGGCTATTTTTTCATCCTGAGTGCGGGCCTGCTCTAATAAATCTTGTGCATAACGAAACATCCACTCGTCATCGACACCCCAAGTATGGGTTTCTGCTTGGGGGTATTTTTCTTTGATTGAGACTGCATCATGAATCTCATCGAAGCCTTGCCTCAATAAGGTAGGATCCAATTGACGCCAGCCCCTGGGCCCAGCCGTTAAAAAGATGGTTTTATAGCCCTGTTGTTTGTAGGGCAATATACGACTGGTGTTATAGGTTTTGTAACCATGACTGCTCTGCATGAGCGGTGAAAGAGGAGTATCCAGCAACAAGGCTTCTAGGCTGGAATAGGTACCATTTTGACTGGCCAGAGCATGCGGGAAATGCACCCCTTTTTTATACAGCCATGGACGCAAGCGGCCCAGTAAATCAGTGTGATCGGGGTCATCATAATCTAATAAATGGCTGCCCCAACTCTCCATCAGTGCAAAAACAACTTGTGGAGGGTGCTGTGCTACCGCAGGATGATCAGGTAAAACCGTAAATAAAATGCCCTCAGTAGGCTGGCTGGAATCAGTATCCAGTCCGCATTCTAGAGCAGCAGTTTGCCAGCGCTCAAAACCAGCTCGCTGTAAAGCGACGTTGGGATCATCACCGATATTATCTTGGCGACGTTCTTTGTGGGCCAGATAAAGCGCATGGGCTCCACTAGGGACTAATTGATTTAAAAAACTAAATTTAGAAATGTTGAGGTGCTGCGTACGCAAAGGAAAAGTCCCTAGGCTACCTCGTCCTAACCCCACAAGCAGAATCACGCTAAGGCTGGCCGTGACATAAAAACGCCAGGGGCGCATGGGCCGAACAGGGCGTGCTTGGATTTTCCGAGCTATAAAAATTTGTGCAGCAGTCCATCCAAACAGTAAGAATAATAATGATAGAACAGGAAAATCAGACCATACTGTGATGAGAATGGCCTGTGTATCGTCCTCTTGGAGCCCAAAAAACAAACTGTTGATTGGGCTTTGGTAAAAGGCAAAATAATAATGATTAATGATGCTGAGTAGATTAATCAGCAGCAAAAATATCGTGCTATAGATCCAAAACGCGCGTCCAAACAGCCGCCAATAACGTTCTTTAGCACGGTAAAACAGCAAGCTAATGAGCAGCCAGGGGCCTAATAAAACGCTTAGATGCTTGAGATCAAAACGCAACCCCAGCCATAAAACAGCACACAGCTCTTGGAATTCGGCAGATAAGGTAGCCGGACGATACGTAAAAAACAATAGACCGCGCGCTACCAAGAGTCCAAACGTGGCTAGAACAAAAAGACTCCAAAAAGCTTTGAACCATTGTTGCCAGCGTTCAGAAGAAGGAGGTGCATTCATAGAGAGATTGTTTTTATTAATTAAATAATGACAGCCAAACAGGCAGAGAGTTTAGAGGAAGGTTTAGGATGCGTTTGAGGTACAATCAGGGGTCAAAAAATGATGTTAACTGAAAAGAGCAACGCGAAACAATGCCTATGGATAGGTATGCGCTGTGACTTTATAGCTCGATATAACAGGAGGGCATGATGAAAAAAATTGCGTTGGTAACAGGAGCAGGCTCGGGGATAGGGCAGGCAACAGCGATCGCCTTGACCCTGGCTGATTATACCGTTGTGTTGACCGGTCGCACCCAAGAATCACTACTAGAGACCCAAAAACAATGTAAAAAAGGTCTGAGTGTAGTGCATCGTTGTGATGTCAGTCAGCCCATGCAGGTTAAAAATTTATTTAGCTTTATTAAAGAAGAATACGGCCGTCTAGACCTATTGTTTAATAATGCAGGCATTGGCCATGCCGAGGTAGATATCGACGCGCTGGCCATCGAGGATTGGCAACAAATCGTCGATATTAACCTGAATGGCTCGTTTTATTGCGCTCGTGAAGCCTTTAAATTGATGAAAGAGCAGCAGCCGCAAGGCGGCCGCATCATTAATAATGGCTCGATCTCAGCCTATGCACCGCGCCCGCACTCGGTCGGATATACCACGACCAAACATGCGATCACGGGGCTCACCAAAAGCTTGTCCCTAGACGGACGGCCGTATGATATTGTGTGCTCGCAGATTGACATCGGTAATGCTGCCACACAAATCACCAAAGACAGTGACACCGGTCGCCTACAACCAGACGGCCAAATTCGACCCGAGCCCACCATCGATGTGGCCGAGGTCGCCCAAGCCGTTGTCTACATGACCGAACAGCCGTTGACTGTTAATGTACAGTTTATGACCATCATGGCGACCAAAATGCCCTACATCGGTCGTGGTTAAATACATCTATAACAACTCATCTAAAACTGGGGTGCGCAGCGGTTTACCTGCTGCAAACTCCATCAGGTTTTCTGTCACCAGTGCTTTACACGCACATCAATCGAGCACCTAAGCGGTTCTTAGACCGCTTTTAGGCTCAGCATCTTTTTAATAGAAATCCAACGAATACTACTGCTCGCCTGGCGTTTTGACCCTGGCGGGTAGGGCTTTTTTTGCCTGCTTTTGGGCTTTAAAAGCAGCACGGTTTTGTTTGGTTTATCACTCAAATTGGCGCAGAAGACAAAAAAGACTGTTTGTAAAATCTGTTTAATCTTAGTGTTTAAACTCATATATTTCCTAGGTTTTCTGCGGTAATCTGGGCACTTATAGTTTCTGATTCAGCTTTGGGGAGGGGGTTATGAGCGCATATATAGTGCAGCCACGAAACATGATTATGGGTGGCGGCGCATTAAGTCAGGCAGCCGAATTACTTGAAAAATTAAACGTTAAGCGTCCTTTTATTATTACTGATCAGTTCATGGTGGATAGCGGCACGGTCCAAAAGCTATTGGACCCTCTGGATGCTGCCGGCCTGACTTACGAGGTGTTTTCAGATACGGTGCCTGACCCGACCATAAAATCCATTAATGTCGGGGTTGAACAGTTAAAAAGGTTTGAGCCTGATTGTGTAATCGCTCTAGGTGGTGGAAGCCCACTGGATTCAGCCAAGGCTATTGCATTTTTAGCAGAGCATGGCGGCCAAATGAGTGACTACAAGGTACCGGTTGTCAGTGACATTCCAGGATTGCCTGTGATTGCTATCCCAACGACAGCAGGTACTGGCTCCGAAATGACACGTTTTACCATTATCACTGATGAGGAAACCAACGAAAAAATGCTATGTGCTGGGGCAGCATTTTGTCCCACCGCAGCTATAGTGGACTACGAATTAACGCTGACGAAACCAACACGATTGACAGCTGATACCGGATTAGACACTTTGACCCACGCTATTGAAGCATATGTGAGCAAGCGACATAATCCCTATGCTAGTGGTTTTGCTCAGTTAGCGATGCAAGAGTTGGGCGAGCATTTGCGTACGGTATGTTACGAGCCAGATAACCGTGAGGCCCGAGAGGCCATTATGTTGGCAGCAACCTTGGCAGGCGCTGCTTTTACTAATTCTTCAGTATGTCTTGTGCACGGGATGAGTCGACCGCTTGGTGCATTTTTTCATGTACCCCACGGACTATCTAATGCCATGTTGTTGCCTGCGGTAACAGCATTTTCTATTTCGGCAGCCCCCC
>DATGSS010000094.1:0-11547 GCA_035302345.1 Paenalcaligenes sp. | reverse complement strand
CCTTCTGGTTCTGGCTATTGGCGCATGGCTGATCGGTTTGTGGCTAGGACCTGCCACAGGATGGGCTCTTTTTGCCCTGGGACTGTTGTTAATGGTCTTGGTCAGTGGCCACCAACTCCAACAAATCAACCGCTGGGTCCGCAATGTTCACCAACCCCCACCAGCCAGTGTTGGCCCTTGGGATCATATATTGGCCCCGATCTATAGGCAGCTAAAGCAAAACCGCCTGCAAATACATCATCTCAAAAGCCAAGTAGACGCCATCATCATGGCAGCCGAGGCGCTCCCAGATGGCACCATTACCCTTGATGAGCATTTCCGTATCCAGTGGTGCAACCAAATTGCCAGCACACATTTAGGACTTAATTTAGCCACGGATCGCAACCATCCCATATTCCATATTGTCCGCCATCCTGACTTCATTCAATATGTACAAAGCAAAAAGTGGGATGAATCTTTATTGTTGCAAAACCATCAGCCCGGGCACCGTCGGTCATTACTGATTCACATCTCGCAGTATGGCATTGGCCAATATATTTTGGTGAGTCGCGACATCACCCAGCTGGAACGCCTGGAGCGCGCACGCAAAGACTTTGTAGCTAACGTTTCCCACGAATTACGCACGCCATTAACTGTTTTATACGGTTTTATAGAAACCCTACATGAAACTTCATTAGAAGAACTTAACCAAGAACAACGTCAAGAATATCTCCGCCTAATGATGGAGCAAGCAGAACACATGCGCGCACTGGTCTCAGACCTACTTACCCTCTCTGTCTTAGAATCTACGCCGAGTGACGAACATGAACCCATAACAGCAGGCCCTATCATTCAACAAAGCATCAAGCAAGGCCAAGCGCTATCACAGGGCAAGCATGATTTTCATATTGAAGTTGACGACCATTTAGCTATTATGGGATCTGAAACGGAGCTAAGCTCAGTCTTTAGTAACCTCATTAATAATGCCGTGCGTTATACGCCCAAGGGCGGTAAAATTCATATTAGCTGGAAACAAAATGCGGCTGGAGAGGCGGTTTTTGCAGTTCGAGATTCTGGTATTGGCATTGCAGATGAGGATATTCCCCGCCTGACTGAGCGTTTTTATCGCGTGGATCGAGCCCGCTCCCGAGCCACTGGTGGAACCGGACTGGGATTAGCCATTGCCAAACATGTCGCCGCTCGCCACCGGGCTCGCCTTGCCATCGAAAGCGAGCTCAACCAAGGCAGTTGTTTTAGTTTGGTATTTCCCACCAACACTGTATCCCAAGCCTCTAGGCCTGCTCCAAACTTACCCCACACGAATTAATTTTGATATCAGGAGCCATAAATGAACACACCCGAAATACTTCCCCCTTTCCATCTCGCATTTCCTGTTCACAACCTCGAACAAGCACGCACTTTTTATGGGGATATCTTAGGTTGCTCCGAAGGACGCTCTAGCCCTGAATGGATTGATTTTAACTTTTACGGACACCAAATCGTAGCGCACTTGGCTCCCGAAGAGTGCCAACCTACGCAAACCAGCGAGGTTGACAGCGAACAAGTACCGGTACGCCATTTTGGCATCGTAATGGATATGCCTAGCTGGCAGACGCTGGCTGATCGCCTACAAGCGCAGGAATTAGATTTTATTATCGAACCCACCATTCGATTTAAAGGACAACCGGGCGAACAGGCCACCATGTTTTTACGTGACCCCTCAGGCAATGCCCTCGAATTCAAAGCCTTTAAAGATTTAAACTCTTTATTTGCCAAATAAAGCTACGCGCACAACTCACTTATAAAAATAATCGATAGGCGGGATTGTGCGTTTCATTCCAATAAGGATAGCCCAGTTCATTTAAAAACTTTTTGAGCTCTTTTTTATCCTTGGGCGGTGCCTGTATACCCACCAAAGTCCGAGCATAATCCCCGCCGTAATTTCGATACTGGAACAAACTGATATTCCAAGCTGGATGCATGCAGCTTAAAAAACGCCGCAATGCCCCAGGACGCTCGGGAAAAACAAATCGATACAACTCCTCGTGCTCGGCTAGCTCGGAACGCCCCCCCACCATATAACGCAGATGGCTCTTGGCCATTTCATTATTGGTCAGATTAATGGTGGGAAAACCTTGGTTAATAAAATTCTGCTCTAATGCAGTGATCTCGGCTTCGGACTGTATCTGCAGACCGACAAATACATGTGCCGTATGCGGATCAGAAATCCGGTAATTAAATTCAGTCACCGAACGCTCACCGAGGGCCTCGCACAAACGCAGAAAACTGCCACGCTCTTCGGGCAAACTCACGGCAAACAATGCCTCGCGGGCCAAACCCACATCAGCGCGCTCGGCTACAAAGCGCAGCCGATCAAAATTCATATTAGCGCCCGAAGTAATGGCCACAAAAGTGCAACCGTGACAACCCTGTTCACGAACGTATTTTTTAGCCCCTGCCACTGCTAACGCCCCCGCTGGCTCGAGCACACTGCGGGTATCCTGGAAAACATCCTTGATGGCTGCGCACACTGCATCAGTATCCACACAAACGAAATCATCCACAAACTTGCGCGCTAACTTAAAAGTCTTTGCACCCACCTCTTTGACTGCTGTGCCATCTGAAAACAAGCCAACATCTTTGAGCACCACCCGCCGTTTAGCCCGCACACTGCGCTCCATGGCATTAGAATCCTCAGTCTGAACCCCAATGATTTTGATTTCAGGACGCAATTGCTTGATGTAAGCGGCCACCCCAGCAATCAGACCGCCCCCACCGATAGGTACAAAAACCGCATCAATAGGCCCAGGATGCTGGTGTAAAATCTCCATTCCGATAGTGCCCTGACCTGCAATGACATCCTCATCATCAAAAGGATGCACAAAAGTCAGGCCCTCATCTTTTTCTAAGGTCACAGCATGTTCATAGGCATCAGTAAAGCTATCGCCAACTAAAACCACCTCGCCACCCAAATTGCGTACAGCATCGATCTTGAGCTGCGGCGTAGTTACCGGCATCACAATTACAGCACGCGCCCCCAAACGATTAGCTGAATAGGCCACACCCTGAGCATGATTACCCGCCGAAGCCGCAATCACCCCACGCCTGAGATCCTCCGTAGGCATATTGGCCATTTTGTTATAAGCACCCCGCAGTTTGAAACTAAAAACTGACAACTGATCTTCGCGCTTTAATAAAATACGGTTATTGAGACGCGCAGATGCCAACGGGGCAAGCTCTAAAGGGGTTTCTGTAACGACGTCATATACCTTGGACGTCAAAATGCGTTTCAAATAGTCATTAGACATAATGGGTCAAACCAAGCACTGGGAAACTTCTTAAAAAAAACGACAGCAAAGTAAAAAAGGATAACACAGGCACCCACAGTGCCCTAATCAACCCTAAGCAATGTACACTTTAGCCTTGTCTTTATGCTCTTAACTGTTAACACACATGATAGAAGCTTGGGTCCAAGACCTAGTTAATTGGGTTCTAGTCACATTTGCCCTGCCAAAAGTGGGTTTAAGCACCATTTTTGTTGTGAGTTTTGTCTCTGCAACCCTACTACCACTGGGCTCTGAACCAGCGGTCTTTGGTTATGTATCACTCGCACCACATATGTTTTGGCCCGCAGTACTTGTAGCCACCGCAGGCAACACCTTAGGCGGCTTGAGTAGTTACTGGGCGGGTCTACTGGCCCAAAAAGGCTACCAACGTTGGCGAGAAAACAACCCCGAAAAACCAGCAGAAAGCAACTATGGTGAAAAAACTGCCGGCCGCTGGCATAAACTCATCAACCGATGGCTAGAACGCTTTGGCCCACCCGCCCTACTACTATCCTGGTTACCCATAGTGGGTGACCCATTATGCGCACTCGCAGGATGGCTACGTCTACCACTAGCAGCTAGCACGGTATACATGACCATCGGAAAATTTCTGCGCTACGTCATCATGACCACTTTTTTGCTCTGGATAGCCCCTAGCCTAGGCCTAAATATCTAAATACAAGAACTAATTCTCGATATCAGGACCAAAAGAACACACCGTGTACACAGGCAAACCCGTCTCACGCACTGCTTCAGAACCACCTAAATAAGGCAAATCGATCATTGCAGCCGCCTCAATAGCATTGGCCCCCAAGCGCTGCAATAAACGGGACGCAGCAACCATTGTCCCGCCCGTGGCAATTAAATCATCAATTAACAACACCCGCTGCCCAGGACGCACCGAATCCGTATGCATCTCGACAGTTGCATTGCCATACTCCAAGCGATACTCCTCAGCCACAGTCTGAAAAGGCAACTTACCCTTTTTGCGCACCGGCACAAAACCGACATTGAGCTCATACGCCAACACTGAACCCACAATAAAGCCACGCGCATCAACACCAGCCACCAAATCCAAACGCTGATTCATATAACGATGCACAAACAAATCTATCAGCGCCCGAAACGCACGAGGGTCCTGTAATACCGGAGTGATATCACGAAAAACCACACCGGGCTTGGGCCAATCAGGCACACTGCGGATGGTTTGTCGAATATAGTCAATAGGATTAGTTCGCATAGTCACCAAAAGTAAATTGACTGCCTAAATATATCGCAACCACGCTATTGTACAGCCAAAAATAAATAAAACGCAGCACACCTGTAAAAACATCCAAAAGCACGTCCAGCTTTTAGAGGCCGTTCACCGCACAGAAGAAAATGTTTTACAGATATTCCGAGCGCAGCGAGATATCAAAAAACAAATCCTGCAGAGCAGCACACAGAGGCTCACTGCGACAGAAACGAACCTCTGCAGCAGCCACCCGCTCAAAACGGTCGGAGAGAGCTATTTTAGAAATGTTTCGAGCGAAGCGAGACATTGAAAAAATAACTCTCGCAGACCAGTAAGCAGCGCTCACAGGTCGGCACACAGAGGCTCACTGCGACAGAAACGAACCTCTACAGCAGCCAGCGCACCAAAACCCCACCCACCAACCGATAGGTCTGCCGCGCGAAAGCCTCAGGTAAAACATTATGAGTCACAACAATCACGCTATGCCCCTGCGACAAACCCTCTAAATCTCGCATCAAAGCATCTGCCGTATCCTCATCCAGTCCAGCAGTGGGCTCATCCAACAACCAAAGACGCGCAGGACACAAAACAATGCGGGCCAAGCATAAACGGCGGCTCTGTCCAGCTGAGAGCGTATTCCCCCCTTCGCCAATCCAGCTATCTAACCCGCCTATTTTGCGGATGTGTTCTTCTAATTGCACCGCCCTGAGTGCTGCCCATAACTCGTCATCACTGGCTTCAGGGTCGCCCAACAGCAAGTTATAACGAACGGTTCCTAAAAACACCGGCGAATGCTGAGATAAATAAGCGAAATGACGGTACAGCACTGATTCCTGTACTTGTCCTAAATCTGTGCTGCCATAGTAAATTTTCCCACCGTAGGGCACTATTTGCATTAACGCTTGTAACAAGGTCGTTTTCCCCGAACCACTCAGTCCTTGGATCACCATTCGCTGCCCGGCGGGTAAGGAAAAGCTCAACCGCTGAAGCACCGAGGCATCACCGTACTTTACGGACAGTTCTGTCACCTCTAGGTTTTGGGCATCCGTTGGCAATGCATTTATTACGCGCCCTTCAGTAGTTTTCTGGGTGGTAGACGACGTTGGCTGCAAAGCATGTAATCGCGCTGATGCGGCATGTACTGCTCCGAGCTCGGATGCTCCGCGCATGACCGGCGAAAACACCTCGAATAAACCCATCAAGCCAAATAACAGTCCGACCCACATCGGGGCGCTCATCTCGGCTTGTGTCTGAGCAATCCCACCGATAACCAGCAGCAAAAACACCAATGCTCCCATGAGCAGCTGTTGAATCAATGTACCCAGACTAGAATGCGCATTGAGTCGATCTGCTGCCAGTGCATTGCGCTCTAAAGTATCTGCAAACTGACCAAGCACACGATTTTCAGCGTTAAAAACGGCTAAATCACTATGCGCAACAAAGCTGTCGTGCGCAATCGCACGTAAATCAGCAAATCCTTCTTGTACTTGCTGCCCATCAGCAGCGCTGCGTCGCGCTAACCAATAAGGCAATCCCACAATAGCCACTGCGGTGCTTAAAAGCACTACCCACGCCACCCAGGGCAAAAACAGGCCTAATACCCAACTAAAAAACAAACCAGCGATACCCCCTGCAATCACAGGGGCAACCAACAATAGGAAAAATGTATCCAGCCGATCAATATCGCCCACCAAACGGGCCACTAAATCCCCATCACGGAATCGAGCTAATTGCTCGGGACTCAAACGGGCAATACGAGCAAAACTACGACTGCGCACTTCAGACTGTAAATTGAGCGTCACCTGATGACCGACAACACGTTCTAAATAGCGTGACACGATGCGCAAGATAGACAATCCGCGCACCAAAGCCGATGGAATAAAATAATTAAAGCTGGCCATAGCTGTTACCAAAAAGGCGGTGGTTAAAAACCAACCTGCCACACTTAGCAACCCCACCCCAGCGAAAATCGTCAGACCCGTCAAAAAAATGGCCCCGACACTCATGAACCAATGTTGACGCAGCCAGCGGCCGCTTAATTGCCACCATAACTTCATGACATCACCTCTATTTTCTGCGCTGCTATCTGCCAATGCTGTTCTAATTGATCGGCTACTGCGCGATCATGAGTCGCCACGATCAAGCCACGCCCTTGGCAAAACTGCAGGATCTCGGCCATCACTTCGTCTCGAGTTTGAGGATCCAAATACGCTGTGGGCTCATCCAATAAAACCAACTGCGGATCACCTAAAAACAACCGTGCCAGTGCGACTCTATGGGCCTGTCCTCCTGACAAGCCAAAGCCTCGCGTCCCCAACTCAGTGTCCAGGCCTTGAGGTAATGCGCGTACGAACTCCTCTGCCTGGGCGCGGGCCAACGCCGCCCACAGCTGTGCATCATCTGCCTCGGGATCAGCCAAGCGTAACAGCTCGCGCACACTACCCATGGTCAAAAAAGGCTGCTGACTAATCAAAATTGTGGCAGGTATCAGTTGCGACGAGCTCTGAACATTCTCTACAGGAGCGCGCCATTGCAACCACTGCCCTTGGGCGGGTGTTCGCAAACCAATCAAAGTCTCAAGAAGGCTGGTCTTGCCACTCCCACTGGGTCCCATTAACGCTACGTGCGCACCGCGTGCCAATTGCAGCTGTATATCCCCCAACACCAAATCATTAGATTGGGGAGTTGTGAGCACACCGTCTTGGATAGCAAGCAACTGTTCAGGCTGATCCTCCCAAAGGCAACGCACAGTGGCACTGCCCACTGGACCTGTTGCTTGGTGAGTTGAAACACCCCCCGATGCAATAAAAGCATCGGTCGCTTTGGATTCGGGCACGAAAGACTCCTCGGCCTTACTCTTGGCTTCGTTCTTGCCCTTATTAGACTGTGGGGGTGCTGGGGGCAGCTCGACCAACATTTCTTCGAGTTGCTCAACTGCTGCTTTAGCGGTGGAACGCTCATGATAACCTGCCGCTAACTGTCTTAATGGGTTATAAACCTCAGGCGCAATCAATAGGCAGAACAACCCATGCTGCAGGGTATAACCACTAAAGCCCTCGCCAAAGGAACCTAAATAACTAAACCCGATATATACAGCCACACCGGCCACGCCCAATGCGGCGAACAACTCTAAAACCGCCGAGGATAAAAAAGCAATGCGCAGCACACCCATCGTGGCCTGATTCAAACGGTCGTTAGCCTGTTTGACCTCTTGGATTTCTGCCTCGGTACGTCCAAATAAACTTAGAGTAAAAACACCTTTAATTCGATCCCCAAACACCCCAGACAACTGACTAAGAATGGTCTGGTGCTTGCGGTTAACGGCCTCGGCCCCCCAACCAATCAAGGCCATGAACACAGGAATCATGGGTGCCGAAACTATAAAAAGCAGCGCAACAATCCAATCCGTAGGTAAAACCGCCAAGGTAAAAATAATGGGCAACAACCCCGCAGCGTACATCGCTGGTAGAAAGTTGCGTAAATAACCGTCCAAGGCCTCTATATGCTCAACCAATAAAGCAGCCAACTCGCCCGAGGGGTGCTGGCGCGTCCAAGCCGGCCCACGCCGTAACATCTGAGCAAATATCTGCGCCCGTAGTTGCTGTTTGATTTGTTCTACTGCACGACTGGCAGCGCGTTGTCCTGACCACCCAAACACAGCTCGCAATACAATGAGGGCAGCGATAGCACCAATCGCACCCCACAGGGCATGAATAGGTTGTTGCAGCCGTATTGCGGCATCAAGGACATACGCCAATAGATAAGCCTGCACGACAAAAAGCATGCCGACCACAATCGGGGCTAAAAAGGCCCAGCCCATTGCTCGTGGGCTGCGCCGCCACAGACCTGCCAACCATCGACGTTGACTGGCAGGGGTTTTGACCATCTCAGTTGCTGCTCTCATTGATTATAGAAATGCCTGTTCTCATTAATCTGACCGAGTCTATTGTATTTCAAATCCACTATTGACATGTTTTTCCCCTCCTGTATTGATGTATGGCTACAATAAACAGAGTCTGGTCTTATACTGAATATTATGTCCACCACTAATTATCTAGCCTCGGCGCAGCGCACCTTTGATATCGAAATTACCGCCCTGCAAGCACTCAAAAATAGCTTGGGTGCCCCTTTTACAGAGGCAGTGCAGCGCGTGCTCGCGTGTCGCGGACGCGTTGTGGTCACTGGCATCGGTAAATCTGGCCATATCGGCCGCAAAATCGCTGCCACCTTTGCCTCTACGGGCACACCTGCTTTTTTCATGCATGCAGCCGAAGCCTTACATGGCGATATGGGCATGATCACCAGCGATGATCTCATTATTGCCATCTCTTATTCTGGCACTGCCCAAGAGCTAATCACCATCTTAGGCATCGCACAGCGTCTGGAAACCCCTTTTATCGCCATCACTGGCCACCCCCAATCCGAGCTAGCCCGCAATGCCACCCTGCACCTGAATGTTCATGTGGAAAAAGAGGCTTGCCCGCTTAATTTAGCGCCTACTGCCAGCACCACAGCCACTTTGGTGCTGGGTGATGCGCTGGCGGTAGCCTGCTTGCAGGCCAAAGGCTTTACAGAACACGATTTTGCCCGCTCACATCCTGGTGGGGCGTTGGGTCGCCGTCTGCTGACCTATGTGCACGACGTCATGCGCCAAGACGCCGATTTGCCTATCGTTTCTCTCGGAACGCTCATCCCAGATGCCCTGACCGAAATGTCCGCCAAGGGCATGGGTATGACCATCGTCGTTGATACTGACAATCACCCCATCGGTATATTTACCGATGGTGATCTACGGCGTATCATTGCCAAAGAAGGCAATGTACGCGATTTAGCAGTCGAGGCTGGCATGACCCGCGACCCTAAGCATGTAGCCGCCGATGACTTGGCCGTCAAAGCTGCTGCACTGATGGACAATCTACGTATCAACCAGCTTTTAGTGCTTGATGACACGGGTGTTTTGATCGGTGCTTTGCATATGCATGACCTTTTGGCTGCCAAGGTTATCTAA
Organism: Paenalcaligenes sp.; assembly: GCA_035302345.1. Classification (GTDB taxonomy): domain Bacteria; phylum Pseudomonadota; class Gammaproteobacteria; order Burkholderiales; family Burkholderiaceae_B; genus Paenalcaligenes. The sequence continues at coordinate 2,000 of DATGSS010000094.1, read as the reverse complement.
ATCTTTACACTAACGATTACAATGGTTATGAAATAATTCCAATGACTCACCATCAGACACGAGACAAGCTTTTTATCAATTTTTAATACTATGCTTAAAAATAATCCGCCCCACCCTATAGAATCCGTGCTCTTGGCGCCTCTAGACGCCGAGGTCATCGAACGCTTGCAGTCAATTCGCTTGATGGCATTTGATGTGGATGGTGTCCTGACCGACGGTCGACTCTGGTATGGCGATCAGGGTGAGGTCTTTAAAAGTTTTCATGCGTTAGATGGTCATGGGCTACGTTTACTCAAAGAGTGTGGCATCACCGTAGTGCTGATTACTGGCCGTGAAAGTGCCATTGTCACACGCCGCGCCAGCGAATTGGGTATCGCCGAGGTACATCAAAATGTCCGTGACAAACTGGGCTGCCTCAAGGAAATTTCTGAACGGCTTAGCCTCACCCTGGACCAAGTCGGTTATATGGGAGATGATCTCATCGATATCACTGCCATGCGACGCGTGAGTTTTGCTGCCAGCGTGCCCAATGCGCCGCATTATATTACTCAGTTAGCGCACTGGGTCGCCTCTGTGGCTGGTGGTATGGGGGCTGCCCGCCAGTGCTGCGATCTGATTTTGGCGGCCCAAGGCTATCTGGGCAACTATTTTGCTGCCGATAACCCTGCTGGCCTAACAGGTGTCATACAATAAGCCATGCGTGATCGCCTCCCATCTCTCATCACAGTTGCCCTGTTAATCACCTTGGTGGTGGGCACCTGGTGGTCTGCGCATTACACCATGAGCACCATTGAAATTGATCCCCCTCGTAAGCTCACCCACGAACCCGATGCTTGGGCCCATGACTTCATCATGCTGCGCACCAATCCCACTGGCGAGGCCACCAACCGGCTCGAAGGCGACTATTTCGAACACTACCCAGATGATGATTCTTATTTCATCGTCGAGGCGGTTGCTACTGGCATTCGCCCTGAACGCCCTGTTACCATTGGTCGCTCTGACGAAGCTGTGATGGACGAAGACGGCGCACGCATCACAATGCAAGGCAACGCCCACGTTCACCGCGTTCCTACTGAGGATCGGGCCGCCTTGGACATTTATAGTGACGTCCTCGTTATTTACCCAGACGAGGACGTCGTCGAGACTGACAAACCCGCCCATGTTGTAGACGGGCGCTCTACAATGGACGGCATCGGCATGCACTACGCCAATGACACACGCCAGTTGCAAGTATTCTCGGCCTCTAAGGTCAAACTTTCCGGACAGGATCGCCAAGAACGCCGCGGGCAAAAACAACAAGAGGACCCCCAACCATGATCCATTCACGACCCTTTCTTTTCTGGATGCCCTTGGTGGTGCTCATCAGCATGTGGTGCGCTACGCCCTTATCCGCCCAAACAGACCCAGAGCCCGAACCCGACACCATCGTCATTTCTGATACCTTGCATCATGACGATGTCGAGCGTGTTAGCACATTTACCGGTGATGTAGTCATGACCCGTGGACAATTAATCCTCCATTCTGATCGTCTGGATCTATCCGAAGACACCGATGGATTCCAATACGGGGTCGCCACTCTGGACACCAGTGATCGCGTGCGTGTGCGTCAAGAAAACCCCGAGGACTTTGAAATCATTCGTGGTGAGGGGCTACGCGCTGAATGGGACGGCAAAGCCGAAGAGCTAGAACTCATCGGCCAAGCCATCATCACCCGCTATGTTTGCGGGAAACCCGTCGACGAAGTGCGCGGGGAACGCGTTATTTACTATCAAAAAACAGATACTTACGAAGCCTTTAGCGGACCCGAATCGGCCGCTGATGATCGCCGCGTGCGTTCGGTCGTCCGCCCGCGGGCCGTTGCTGATAAAGCCATTGAAGAATGCCGTGAACAACAGTCCAAACAGTAATACCCAATCTCATTCAGCCACCGCCAATGGGCAAGCCCGCATGCAACGTCATTCGGGCTCTTTACAGGCGATCGGCCTAAGCAAATACTACGG
>DATGSS010000093.1:0-7784 GCA_035302345.1 Paenalcaligenes sp. | reverse complement strand
GCCGGCGGTGTGCATTGCTTGAAATATGGTCTCACAGTGCACAACGTATTGCGCATTCGTGGTATTACCATCGATGGCGAGATTTTCGAAGTGGGCAGTCATGCGCTGGATACACCCGGGTATGACATGATGGCCCTTTTGATTGGTTCCGAGGGCATGTTGGCAGTGGTGACCGAGGTCACGCTTAAACTCACGCCCACACCCCGTTTTGCGCAATGTGTTTTGGCCAGTTTTGATGCCGTTGAAAAAGCTGCTGATGCAGTAGCAGGCATCATCGCTGCTGGAATTATACCGGCAGGTCTCGAGATGATGGACCAGCCCGCCACCATTGCTGCCGAGGAATTTGTGCGCGCTGGCTATCCTCTAGATGCCAAAGCCATGCTGATTTGTGAATCAGACGGTACCCACGAAGAGGTCGCCGAAGAAATCGCTCGTATCGAGGCGGTACTAAATGAATTTGGTGCTACAGAAATTCAGGTATCTCAGTCAGACGAAGAGCGCGAGCTCTTTTGGGCTGGCCGCAAGGCTGCTTTTCCGGCAGCAGGGCGCATATCCCCTGATTACCTGTGCATGGATGGCACCATCCCTCGTAAACGCCTGGGCGAGATGCTAAACGCTATTACCGATATGGAAGAAAAATACGGTCTGCGTTGTCTTAACGTATTCCACGCCGGTGATGGTAATTTGCACCCCCTGGTCCTATATGACAGCAGCATCGAAGAAGAGCGCCTAAAGGCACAACAGTTCGGCGGTGAAATCCTCGAATTGTCCGTATCCTTAGGGGGAACGATTACCGGTGAGCACGGCGTCGGGGTCGAAAAGATCAATCAAATGTGTGTGCAATTTGATGAGCAAGAACGCGATCTGTTCTTCTCTATCAAGCACGCTTTTGATAAAGATGCATTGCTCAACCCGGGCAAAGCCATCCCAACACTCAATCGTTGTGCCGAGTTTGGCATGATGCACGTCCATGGCGGACAAATCCCATTCCCACATCTGCCACGCTTTTAAGACCAGATGAGTATTTTCAATGACTGAAACAAATAACGAACACATGGATCCCATTGTGGCGCAATGGGTCGATCAGGTACGCGCTGCTCAGGCAGATAAAACACCGTTGCGTTTAATCGGCTCTGACAGCAAGCATTTTTACGGCCATCCTACAGAAGGCGAAACCATGGTACTGACCGAGCACCAAGGGGTAATCGATTACGAACCTTCTGAACTCGTGATTACCGTCAAAGGGGGGACACCCGTCGCCGAGATCGAAGAACTATTGGCCAGCAAAAACCAGTTTTTACCATTCGAGCCCCCGTTGTTTGGGGCAGATGCAACCATCGCCGGATGCGTGGCCAGTGGCCTGGCCGGACCGCGTCGCCCCCAAGCAGGTGGTGTACGCGACTTTGTATTGGGTGTACAACTCATAGACGGCCAAGGGCGTCATATGACCTTTGGTGGCCAGGTAATGAAAAACGTCGCCGGTTATGATGTTTCGCGCTTATTATCCGGTAGTTTGGGCACACTAGGTATCTTGACTGAGCTTTCAATCAAGGTATTGCCCAAACCCGTCAAAGAACTAACGCTACAGCTGGATCGATCACAAAAAGAAGCCTTACACAAAATCAACACCTGGAGTGGGCAACCCATTCCTATCTCAGCTTCATTGTGGCACGACGATCAGCTATTCGTTCGCTTATCTGGGGCACCCAATGCCCTCGAAGTAGCACAAGAGACCATACAAGGGACACCGCTGGACGAAGACCAAGCTCAAACCCTATGGCAAGAGGTGCGCGAACAAAAATACGCTTGGTTCCAGGCTAAAGAGGAACAGGCAAACAAACCTCTATGGCGCTTATCCGTCCCCAGCACGACCGAGCCCATCCTGGATGACCATCCCCAGCTCATCGAGTGGGGCGGGGCCCTGCGCTGGTGTTTTAGTGATTTGCCCGCTGAAACACTTCGCGCTCAGGTCGAGGCAGTGGGCGGAACCGCTACAGTATTCCGTCAAAATGGCGCCGATCTCGCTGTATTTCATCCATTGGATCCAGTAATCCTGGGGATACAGCAGCGTTTGAAAGAAAAATTTGATCCAGCGGGTATTTTTAACCCAGGCAGAATTTACCCAGGGGAGCTCTAATGCATACATCATTGTCGCCAGAGTTTTTGAACGCCGAAGAAGGTGAAAAGGCGAAAGACCTCATTTCAAAATGCGTACACTGCGGGTTTTGTAATGCGACTTGTCCGACATACCAACTAGTCGGTGACGAGCTAGACGGCCCTCGTGGCCGCATATACCTCATGAAAGAGGTATTTGAAGGCAAAACGCCCACCCGAGTAACTCAAGAGCATTTAGATCGTTGCCTCACCTGTCGTGCATGCGAAACAACCTGCCCATCAGGCGTGCAGTACAGTCAATTGCTGGATTTGGGCAAAGCCGTCGTTGATCGCAAAGTCGAACGCTCGCGCCCTGAACAACTATGGCGCTGGGCAGTACGCGAAGTCGTCTCTGAGCCCACACGCTTTAAACGGGCCCTTAGCATCGGACAACGCGTCAAACCAATGCTACCCAAAGCACTCAAAGAAAAACTGCCACCGCGCACATCGCACGACGCAGCAGCCCTACAATGGCCCACTGCAAAACGTGAACGCCAAATGCTTGTCCTAGAAGGCTGCGTACAGCCCGCACTATCACCAGAAATCAATGCCGCCGCTGCACGAGTCCTAGATCGCTTTGGCATCCAACTAGTGCGCGTCGACAACGCGGGATGCTGTGGTGCCGTACGCCACCATAACGACGACAAAGCCGGCGCCAAAGAACAAGCACGCCGCAACATCGACGCCTGGTGGCCATTCATAGACAGCGGCGCAGTAGAAGCCGTGGTCATCACAGCCAGCGGATGCGGAGCCGAAGTCCAAGACTACGGCATGCTGCTAGAAAATGACCCAGCCTACTCAGCCAAAGCCCAACGCGTCGCGGAACTCAGCAAAGACATCAGCGTAATCGTATCTAAAGAACTAGAACGCCTAGGCAGTGACTTTGAACCCCGCGATCAACAAACAGCAGTGGCCATTCAAGAGCCCTGCACCTTCCAGCACGCACTACGCGACAAAGTCTCTATCGCACAACTGATGGAGCGCTTTGGCTATACATCACAAATACCCAAAGACGCCCATCTGTGCTGCGGATCAGCAGGAACCTACTCAATTTTCCAGCCCGAACTATCCAAACAACTACGTGCAAACAAGCTGGACAACCTACTGACCGACGGACCCCGCTATGTCGCAACAGCCAACATCGGCTGCCAAACACACCTAGCCGAAGCCAGCGAAGTACCCGTACTACACTGGATAGAACTAGCAGACCAAGCACTAGGAAACCCGAAACAAGCATGATGACCTAACAAATTAGGCACCGCTAAATAAAACTCAAAACCCGGGCTGAGCAAGCTCGGGTTTTTTATAAGCACAACGAGACATTGAGAAAATAACTCTCGCAGACCGATGAATAGCGGCTTTCTCGAAACATAACAGACCCGTAACGAAGTTTCCTCGGGACCTTAACTCGCTATGCACGCTGCGAAGCCCGCTTAAAAGTCTCAATCCAGTGCTGCGTAGAGGCATCTGGGGTGCGGCGCTGATAAGAATCCCCAGCAGGGTTCTTAAACTCATCGATAATCCCAGAGGCCAAATTCTTGCCGTATTCAACCCCCCATTGATCAAAAGGGTTGATGCCCCAAATACGAGCTTGTACAGCTATCTTATGTTCGTAAAGAGCCAACAAAGCCCCTAAGGTATACGGAGATAAACGGGGTAGCACGATGAGTGTATTAGGACGCCCGCCCTGGTGGACGCGATGTTTAGCTAACCAAGCGGCGGTGTCGGGGTCGTGGCCCTGACGCAGGCATTCGTTGAGGGCTTGTTCATAATTTTTACCGACTAGCATAGCCTCTCGTTGGGCCAGGCAGTTGGCCAGTAGGCATTGATGGTGCTCGAGCCATTGATGATCCGCGCCTTGGCAAACAATAAAATCTACAGGAGCTCCGTCACTGCCTTGGTGTAGCCATTGGAAAAAAGTATGTTGTGCATCAGTACCCGGCATGCCCCAAACGGCTGGGCCGGTGGGTACTGTGACAGGATTGCCCTCTAAATCCACTGATTTTCCTAAAGATTCCATTTCTAATTGCTGTAAATAGGGGACCAGGTCACTTAGGCGAGCATCATAGGGTGCGATATTTAATGATCCATAGCCCAGCACGCTGCGGTTGATCAACCCCGCCAGGGCCATTTGTATGGGTGCATTATTTTCCCAAGGGGCCTCTTCGAAATGTTGGTCCATGGCTGCTGCACCAGCGTGCATGCCGGCCACAACGTCACTGTTGACTGCCAGTGCTGTGGTCAAGCTGACTGCAGACCAGACAGAAAAGCGCCCGCCTACCCAGTCCCAGAGCTTGAAGATTTGTGTGTTGGGGATTCCAAAGGCGTGTGCCGCCTCTGTATTGGCTGTGACAGCGACAATTTGACTATACGGATCGGTGACCCCGGCAGATTGAAGCCATTCAATGGCTCGCTGCGCGTTGAGCAAGGTTTCTGCTGTAGAGAAAGATTTAGAAGCAATGACAATGAGGGTGTCATGGGGATTGAGATCTGCGGTGCCGCTGGCGATGGCATGGCCGTCGATGTTAGCAACAAAACGCACATTACGCCATAGTTTGGTATAGCCAAAGGCATTGACGGTCAATCGCACGCCCCAGTCACTGCCGCCAATACCTATATGGACGATATGGCGCCAGCGACGGGTTGCATCAGCGTGGCGTATAAAGGCGTTCATGCGTTCGCGCTCTTTGACCACCTCGGCGATGGGGGCGGGGGCGCGTAACATGGTATGCCATGCAGCTCGGTTTTCAGTGGTGTTCACGGGCTCGCCCTTTAAAAGCTGCGCTTGCCATTGGCGTAGTTCGCGTACTTGTAGTAGTTGATTGGCAGCTGTTTCTAACGCTGTGCTGTAGCGTTGTCCACTCAGATCAACAGTGAGGCTGGCTGCTGGGAACAGGCGCAAGCGCTTTGGGTTGACCTCGGCCTGTTTGGCCTGCTGACAAAAGTCTTGCCACTCGGAGAGTGTTTCTAAAGGTGCTATAGAATGTGCCAAGGTGGACTCCTTCCACTGAAGAGTGATGCGAGTAGGTTAAAATTTCGTTTATTTTAGCTGCTGGCAAGAGTTCTGCCCAATGAATGGGTCAGAATGGTTGTCTTTGCAAAGGGCTGTAATTTTTAAATTCAAGATTTCAGTGATTTGACTGATTAGGTTTCGGAGGAACAGAATGCAGGCACACAAAATAGCAGTAATGGCTGGTGATGGCATTGGTCAAGAAGTCATGCCGGAGGGTTTGCGGGTGCTGGAAAAGGTTTGCGCTAAATATGATATCGCGCTAGAGCTGCACCACTTTGACTGGGCTTGTGCCGATTACTACCAAAAGCATGGGCAGATGATGCCTGATGACTGGCAACAGCAGCTTGATGGGTTTGAGGCTGTTTTATTTGGCGCTGTGGGTTGGCCCGAGGTTGTGCCCGATCATATTTCCTTGTGGGAGTCTTTATTAAAGTTCCGTCGCGATTTTGATCAATATATTAATTTGCGTCCGGTGCGTTTGTTGCCTGGGGTACCTAGCCCACTGGCCAATAAAGAACCGGGTGATATTGATTTTGTGGTGGTTCGTGAGAACACTGAGGGTGAGTACACCAACCTTGGGGGGCGGATTTTTTCAGGGACCGAACGCGAGATGGTGATTCAAGAGTCTGTGTTTACGCGTACTGGTGTGGATCGTGTGCTGCATTTTGCTTTTGATGTCGCGCAAAAACGCTCGGCCCGTCACCTGAGTGCTGCAACTAAATCCAACGGTATTGCGATTTCGATGCCCTATTGGGATGAACGGTTGGCTGAAATTGCTAAAGAATACCCCGAGGTCCGTTGGGATAAGCATCACATCGATATTATGACGGCACGTTTTGTGTTGCAGCCTGAGTTTTTTGATGTGGTCGTAGCGACCAATTTGTTTGGTGATATTTTGTCTGATTTGGGTCCTGCTTGTACAGGAACCATTGGGGTAGCCCCTTCGGCTAATTTGAATCCAACGCGTCAATGGCCCTCTTTGTTTGAGCCAGTTCACGGCTCGGCACCGGATATTTTTGGGCAAAATATTGCTAATCCCATTGCTATGATTTGGTCTGCTGCCTTGATGGTTGATTTCTTGGGTGATAGCCAGGGGGTTTATAAACAAGCCCATGATGACATGATCCAGGCTATTGAGCAGTGCCTGAGCACTGGGCCACGCACTCCAGATTTGTCGGGGCAGGCCAGTACCACTGATGTGGGCAAGGCGATTGCAGCCAGCATTTAATGAGTTAGGCGCCCTTGGCTGGCTAAACCACGGTTAGTCTTTGGGGCGTAGCATTTCAAAGGCTTGCTCGGGGTGGATGGAAAAATAACCCCCCGGGCCTCCTGCTCTTAGAATGGGTTCGGCACGGGCTGTCTGATAGATGCCGTTCTCCAGACAGCTTTGATCAATGTAGACCGCGACCACCTCGCCAAAAACGAACCAGGTTGGGAGATCATCACCATCATGGTTGGCGAGCTGTAAATGTTGCGTGACTTTGCATTCAAAGCTAACAGGGGTTTCCGCCACCCGTGGGGCTTGGATAAGTTTACTGGATGCCGGGGTGAGCCCAGCGAATTGGAATTCGTCAACGGATTGCGTGGTGCTGCTTTGGTTCATGGCTTTGGCCAGAGTCTGGGTGGCCAGATTCCAGCTAAATTCGCCTGTTTCGATGGCATTGCGTACACTGTCCTTATAGCCGATACTGGAAAAGCCAACGATGGGTGGCCGATAATTAAATAAGTTGAAAAAACTATAAGGGGCTAAATTGAGCACCCCTTGTTGGCTGCGGGTACCAATCCAGCCTATTACGCGTGGGCCAACAATGGCATTCATTGGGTCATGGGGCAGCCCATGACCGTTTTTGGGCTCATAAAAATGTACTGTCATTGCGGATAGTCATCCTGTGCGTCATGATGTTGTAGAAATTTGCGCAAAGTAGGGTGGCGCTGATCTTGTTCTGAAAGTATTGGCTGCTGAATAGGCCAAGGTATGGCCAAGTCTGGATCCTGCCAATGCACACCGGCCTGGCTATAGGGGTCGTAAAGCTCTGTGCACAAATAATGGCAGTGGGCTTCTGGGCTAAGAGCTAAAAAGCCGTGGGCATACCCAGCCGGGATCCAGAGTTGTTTACGATTTTGTGCGCTTAGTTCTAGGCTAAAGTGCTGTTTGAATGTCGCTGATTGGGGATTAATATCAACCACGACATCAAAGATACGCCCATGCGTGACAAAAATTAGTTTTCCTTGTGGCTTATTTAGTTGCAGATGTAAGCCACGCAAGACATTTTGTTTTGAGTACGAGTGATTAAGCTGCACAAATCCCTGTGTGATGCCTGCTTGCTGATAGCGCTGCAGGTGATACTGCTCTACCAAGCCACCACGGGTGTCAGTGTGTTCGTCAGGAATGAATATCTGGACGCCGGGCAGTGGGGTAGTGCGTATTTGCATGTTGGGGTTCCTGTGCTTGCTATGGTGTGCATGACAAGATAACGAGAGGTGAAAATGCAGCGTTTATTGGTAATTATTGATCCACAAAATGATTTTATGCGCAGTCCCGAGCATGAGGGCTCGCTAGCCATTGAAGAGGCCTACGCAGACATGGAGCGCCTGGTGCGTTATATCGAGCGTGAAA
>DATGSS010000092.1:0-4434 GCA_035302345.1 Paenalcaligenes sp. | reverse complement strand
GGGCATCAGAATTGCATTAGATGACTTTGGGGCGGGCTATACCTCGTTTTCGTATCTACGCGAATTGCCCGCTAATGCATTGAAAATCGATGGCAGCCTCATTAAAGACATGCTAGATAGCTCTAGCAATACGGCCATCGTTCGCACCATCGTCGAGCTGGCCCAAAACCTGGGCATGGACAGCATCGCTGAATGGGTCGAAGACATTGACACCCTGCTAGCCCTAAAGGAATTAGGCGTGGACTATGTACAGGGTTTTGTGGTGTCTGAGGCCACCAACCCGGCACGGATACTAGCTCATAAAGAGATTTTTAGCCTCATCCCTGATCCAGCCACCGTGCGCTATTTACAATAGTGACGGCGCGACTGCATCAAACGCCGTCATCCGTTGAAGTAGATTAGAGCTCACCGTAGGAATGCAATCCAGACAGGAACATATTGACCCCCAGGAAAGCAAAACTAGTGACAATCAAGCCGGCCAGCGCCCAATAGGCACTGATGGTCCCCCGCAAGCCCTTCATAAAGCGCAAGTGCAACCAGGCGGCGTAGTTTAACCAGACAATCAAAGCCCAGGTTTCTTTGGGGTCCCACTGCCAATACGCGCCCCAGGCATCCGCCGCCCACAACGCCCCCAACACGGTTGCGATGGTGAAAAAGGCAAAGCCCACGGCAATGGCCCGATACATAATGTCATCCAGGATTTCCAGGCTGGGCAAATGACGCCCGATAGGCCCACGAAATGCCAAAATCGTCCCGACAATCAATATGCTGAGACCAAAATACAGCATCCAGGTCATCGAGAGCTCGGACGAACCAAAGATGAAAGGCTCGGCACACAATATCACCCCAAGCAAGAACAATGGGGTCAGCTTGCCCCATGAGCGCGTCTCGCTATTTTCTTTGACTAAATAAGCAAACCCGACCATGGCCGCCAGCGCAAAAGTCCCATAACCAATAAAGTTAGCGGGCACATGCAATTTCATCCACCAGCTCTTGAGAGCTGGCACCAAGGGTTGAATCTCGTGGGCCCCACGGTCAAAGGAATACCACAGTAAGAACACCACCACCGAGCTAATTACCAGCAGTACAAAACCGCCCAAAGCACGCGTGGCATAACGGCGTTCATAATAAAGATAAAACAACGCCGTCATCAGGGCCAGCATGACAAAAACCTCGTAGAGGTTACTGACCGGTATGTGACCAATACCAGGGCCTAACAAATGCCCTTCGCGCCAGCGCACCAGCAAACCAATGGTGCCAAAATACACCGCCGCCCATGTCAAACCAGTGCCCAACCAGGCTGCTGTAGGGCTGACTAACCCGACCCAATAAGCAACGGTGGCTAATAAAAATAGGGCGCACATCCATAAAATGGCTGACTGCGATGAGATTAGATATTTAAGGAAAAAAACCTCGTCCGCACGGCCGATGTCCCCGACGCTGAGCTGTCCTGTCGGACTGTACAGCCAAATGGCAAACACGGCCACAATACAGGACACAATGGTTAGCGAGCGCAATGGACGCCACAGCCAACCCATCCAGGTCAACAATGGCACAATGCCTAGCAAGATGCCCTGCTCGTAAACGTCCATACGATCATGATATGCATATAGACAATAAGCAGCGGCCACGCTCAGAATTACAAAAAACAAAAGGTCCGACCAATCCGGACGGCCACGAACACCGCGGCGATCCCCACTGGGGGCCATCGGGTCGTCCCAATCAGGCATGGTCGTAGAGGCTACATTGCTCATTTGCTCACCCTTTAGGTCGCTAAACGTTGAAAATCTTTTTCAAAGCGATCGAACTCTTGATGGAAGTCTAGGTTGCGTCGCTGAGAAGTCATCGCCGCGGTCATCAAAGTCCCGTGGCTATCATCAGGGCGTATCCATACCCAGACACGACGGTCACGGACATAAATCATCACAAACACACCCAAAATCAAGAACAAACAGCCCAAATACACGATAAACATACCTGGACTGCGAGACACCTGGAATACCGAGGCCTGTATATGATCAAAATTCTGCAAGGCAAACACCGCTGGGGCGGGATAACTGGCCAAATTAGCCACTGCCAACACACTCAGGCGTATCCACTCTTGTTCGCGCTCGCTATTATCACCATTGTAATCCACGACGGGCTCGTTATTTTCTTCCCGCAATAGATCGCGCAGCTCGATCAGGGTCAGCTGCAGCATCGGAATGGTAAACGATGCGATGCGCTCGCGCTCATCCTCGGGCACATGATCCAACAACCCACCTAAACCCTGTTCAGAAAAACGCAACAAGGCATTATAAGAGGCATCCTCGATGATATGCGACTGATCAGTAGCCGCATTCGAGCGCGCAAAACGCTGGGCAGCCTGACGCACCAGATCGCGGTCCTCGATCGCAGCATACAACCGCATGAACTCATCCATGGTGCTGCGCCCATCGGCTGGAATCCGCACATAACGCAACGATTCGCTTTCGTCACGGCGCATCCCCACCAAAAACACGGGGAAATCATCCAACATAATAGGCGCCATATAGTTGACGTATTCAAATGACTGGCCATCAGAGCCCACCAAACGATAGTGCACGCTGGGCCCGACATTAGTCAGCTGGCGGTCGCGTTTGCTGGCCGCACTGCCTGTAACCTCGGCCACGTGATCCAGCCAAGCCTTGGGCTGGGGTACACCCGAACTGAGGTCCTCGACGTTAATTACGCGCAACTCAGTAGGCCGAATGGTTACCGTTGGGCTATCAGGTAGAAAATCAAAGACCACGGATTGATCCTTACCGACCTCGGCGCTGACCGAACGCGGGGTATAGTCGCCCCCACGCAAAGGATACATCTGCAGATTGACCTGGCTACCGCCGTCATCAAACCCTGACTGATAAATGGTGACCCCCTTGTAGCGCAAGGGCTCGTTGACCTCGATCAGCTGTTTAAAGCTTTCGTTAGTCTCGGGATCGGTGACCTTGACATAGCTTTTGTAGCTGCTGGGCATCCCATCGGGATAGAACTCAATAAAGAACTCTTCTAGCTCTACTGTAAACGGGATCGGCTGCAACAACACCCCCTCTAGATAGGGAATGATGGCATTGGCCGTGCGCGAACCCTCGGGCAGCAGCATATTGCCCCGATAACTGGGGTTTGCAATCGACAAACGCCCGGCATCTGGGACCTCGGACATAAACATATTTTCGGTCACCGGATGTTTATCACCCAACCACACCTGCAACCGCACGGGCAAATCACTATCCAGCAACCCACCAATACAGATAATCACAATCGCGGCGTGCCCAAACACATAACCCAAGCGATTGGCACCACCCTTTTTAGCAGCCACCAAATAGCTATCGCCCTCGTCCTCGCGTACCTTGAACGCGTAACCACGCTTTTTCAGCCAGCTAGTCACCGGGGCGACGAGCTCGCCGGGATCCTGATCATTATGAATCTCAAAACGATTGGGAAACGCCCGCAAACTAGTGCCGCGTACGTATTCCCTAAAGTTACTGAACTCGCGCAGCATCTTTGGGGTATTACGAATCAAACACAAGGTGGTAGACACCACCAAAAAGCCCATCGTGGTCAAAAACCACCAGCTGTTATAGACATTCCAGATGGAAAAAACATCAAACACCCCCACCCAGAACAAACCAAATTGGTTGATATAAGTATTGGGCAGCTCGTTTTGAGGCAATACAGTGCCAATAACGCTTGCAATACAGATAAAAACCAACAGGCTAATCGCAAAACGCATTGAGCCTAAAAGCTCAAAGATCTCTGCAAAGCCAACGCGACGCTCAACAGTTTTAAATGACACAGTATTTTAAAAACGGAAAAATGGGTGGGGATAGCAAAAAAACTTGAGATTACTCAACTTTGTATAGAGTACTTTAAATAGAAAAAGTTCAATTGCTGCAGATCAAACCCCGTCATTCAAGGCGGTAAATAGGGGTATGGCAGAAAAACCGCATTTATAAAAGATACCTAGCGGTTTAGCCCAGAATAAAGCAATATCAATGGCAGGGAAATGAAACCCACCTAAGAATCATGGTCATCTACAAAAACGCAGGTCTAAATGTCGCCAAGCCCCTTGTGCCTTGTGTGGACACACAAGACCAAGGGGCCTGTAAATAGCTACATAGTAATAGCGATCTAGCGCAAGCCAGCGGCGTAATCAGCAATGGCCTCGATGTCTTTTTCCTGCATGCGGCTAGCGATGGCGGCCATGATATCATCCTGACGGTCGCCATCGCGGAACAAGCGCAGTTGCTCGGCCAGGTAGGCGGGGAACTGCCCACGCAAACGGGGGAACTCGCCAGGAATACCCGCGCCATTAGGTGCGTGACAGGCTGCACAGGCGGCGACATTGCGATCGGGAATACCCCCACGCCAGATTTGCTGGGCGTGTTCTAGGGTATCCTCATTGCTAGATTTGGG
>DATGSS010000091.1:0-13908 GCA_035302345.1 Paenalcaligenes sp. | reverse complement strand
TATCAACTAATATAATTCTGGACACGGGCAGTATTGTACGCCGCTTCCCAGCGCCTGCCCAATTATCCGGTGACAACTAAAAGGAATGCTTATGCAACTCAAGTTCCAGCTGATCAACAAAGAAGGCGCCCCCGAAACCATCATCGCGGGCATTGAATACTTGATTGTTACTGACTGGGCACGCCGCGAGGTCAACGCCCCCCGAGGCTCTTATGAGCGTTCAGAGCTACGTCTGGCTCGTGTGCGCCAAGACCCTAAATTCTACCCTGTCGCCAATAACCAATTGACCCAGTCCGAGCGCGTTCAGGTGGTAGGACCACACAGCACCGGAGCCGCCGAGGTTTTATTATTTAAACAAAACCACCAGCTGTTTGTCAGTTTGGTTTCCGATCATACGGATCGTGGCCTCGAAGTTCATAATAGCGCGCTTTCCAAACAAGTCTGCATCAAGCCCATTGCACGTGCGGCTTGGCGCTATGAGGATGTCGCTGATCACTGGGACGAACTAGAGATGCGTGCTTGGCTTGTAAACGAGGGGCACCCCGATCTCTACCAAGAGGGCGCACTTAGCAGCCTGTTGCCCCCCTTAGAGTTGCTCAAACTCCATTTTGGCACGGACGAGCTCCCCAATGGCACAGCCATTACCTGTGGCACGGTCACCACAGTCGGCAAAATCCGCACTGCGCCCACCTTTGTGATGGAGCTTCACGACCCACGTCTAGAGCGCAACCTGCGCCACGAATACTTTATTGAAACCCTCCCCCTAGTCGATTAAGAGCTTTTATGCCCCTATCCAACCACACCACCATTCAAGCCCTACAAAACGCCCTGGAAAACGGCGAAACCACTGCGGTAGCCCTCACCGATGCCGCTTTGGAACGCATCCATGATCCCCAGGGTGAGGGTGCGCGTACCTTTCTAAATGTATATGACGAGGCAGCACGCACAGCGGCTCGGCTCTCGGACGAGCTACGCGCCTCGGGCCAGGTGCGCTCTCCTTTAGAGGGCATCCCCGTTTCCCTAAAAGACCTCTTTGATGTGGTGGGTGATCGCACCCGTGGAGCCTCAAAGGTACTGGATGAGGCCGCCCCCGCTACTGAAAACGCCCTGCTCGTGCAACGCTTGATTGATGCGGGTGCCATTTTAATTGGACGCACCAACATGACCGAGTTTGCTTTTTCAGGGCTGGGCATCAATCCACACTACGGCACCCCACGCGCCCCTTGGAATCGTGATGTTGGTCATATCCCGGGGGGCTCATCCTCGGGCGCTGGCGTCTCAGTAGCTGATGGCATGTGCACAGTAGCCATCGGTACAGATACAGGGGGTTCTATTCGTATCCCCGCGGCATTCTGCGGGCTAACCGGCTTCAAACCTACTGCAGAACGGATTCCCACCCAAGGGGTATTACCTCTGGCTTTTAGCTTGGACTCTAGCGGGCCTATTGGCCATTCCGTCACCTGCTGTGCGCTGACCGATAGCATCCTTAGTGATGAGCCCATGCCCGATCTGGAGCCTATCCCCTACGAACATTTGCGCATCGCGGTCCCTAAAGACGTAGTTTTCAATAGTTTGGACACCACAGTTTCGCAACGCATCAATGCTGCTATCTTGGCACTGACCAACAGTGGCGTCCAAGTCGAACGCATCGAAATGCCCGAGTTCAATCAGCTAGCCTACATCAATCGCAATGGCGGTTTTGTATGCGCCGAGGCATGGGCTTTGCATCGCGACCTCATTAGCGAGCACCAAGATCTGTATGACCCACGTGTGGCCAAGCGTATTCTGATCGGCAAAGACCAAAGTGCCGCAGACTATATTGATCTGTTAGCCGAACGCGAACACTGGATACGCGCCGTAGAAGAGCGCCTCGAGGCCTACGATGCATTTTTAATGCCTACCAGCCCCATCATTGCGCCGCGTATCCGCGACCTAGAAGACGAAGAGCAATACTTTAACCACAATGCCCTTATCTTGCGCAATCCCAGCATCGTTAACTTTTTAAATGGTTGTGCCATTAGCTTGCCCTGCCATCCCGAAGGCGAGGCCCCCGTCGGTTTGACGCTGGCTGCCCCCGGGCATCATGATGCCCACCTGCTGCAGGTCGCCTACACCATTGAACAACTACTGCGTCCCATACAGGTGTAACCCACAGACATGAATACCACACACCCCATTGCTGGCATCCTAATCCTGGTGTTATCCACATGGGCGCTCTCTACTCTGGATGCCTCGGGCAAATGGGTAATGGCGGCCGGGATCTCGTTATTTTTCATGGTGTGGGTGCGCTATATTGTGCACTTGGTCTTGGTCATGACCATCGTCATCCCTCTCAAAGGATGGCGTGTGTTTAAAGCCAAACAACCCGGCATGCAATTGCTGCGCGGGGTGGTGATGCTACTGGCCACCTATTCTTTTTTCACCGCACTTAGCTACCTGCCTCAGGCCGAGGCCACCGCCATTAACTTTCTAGCCCCCTTGCTCATGTTGGCTGCTGCCCCGTGGGTACTGCACGAGCCACCCCATATTTCACGTTGGATTGCAGCAATCGTGGGTTTTATTGGTGTGTTGATTATTATTCGTCCGGGCTCAGGCTTGCACCCCGTCGGGGTGATGTTTGGCTTGATCACGGCCTGCATGTTTGCCACTCAATTCATCGTCACTCGCAAGGTCGCCATTGATGACTCGATGACCACACTCTTATGGAGCGGTTTAGTAGGCTCAGTATTGACCACCCTGAGCCTGCCCTATGCTTTTTCAGCTGCCTTGCCAGTGCTCAAAGGGTTTTCGGGCATGGACTGGGTAGCCTTATTTGCTACCGGTGTTTTTGGGGCTTTGGGCCATTTATTACAAATACAGGCCTATCAACGCGCCCCTGCATCTTTATTAGCGCCCTTTGTCTATTTGCAAATAGTCAGTGCAGCCGGATTAGGATGGCTGATTTGGGGGCAATTTCCTGATGCCCTGACCTGGCTAGGTATTTTTATCATTTGTAGCAGTGGCATCACCATTGGATTCATCGAGTGGCGCCGCTCTAGACGCCCCATAAAAAAATCGCCTGCAACGTCATAACAGTGTTGCCGGCGATCTGAGCATCGCGTCATGTGTAGGTCATGTATGGGTTTAGTTTTAAAGCTTAACCCGTATTTTGTTGGGCATAGGCCCACCCAGGGATAAATTGCTCGGCCTTTTGGCGTCGCCCCCCTGGACGCTGTAACTCGGTGATACGCAACAGCCCATCTGCTGTGGCAATATCGATACTGTCAGCATTAATTTTTTGCACCTGTCCAACGTTGACCTGCACGGGTGCATCGACGGCCTCGGCCGCCCAGATCTTGACCGCGCCCTTGATGTCAGGGAGCTCGGTCGTGCTGCCAGGAAAAGGGTTAAATGCCCGGATACGTCGGGCGATACGCGCTGCCGGCCATGCATAATCAATCACGGACTCGGCCCGCTGTAGTTTTTCTGCGTAGGTCACGCCCTCGGTGGGCTGGGGTTGGGGTGTTAAACGCCCTTCATTTAGCTGCTGCAACGCGGCAACAATAGCCTCGGCGCCCAATGCGGCCAAATCATCATGCAACTGACCCGCCGTATGCGCCTCGGTAATCGGCAATGCCCGGTGCAATAGCATCGGCCCGGTATCTAAACCAGCATCCATCTGCATAATGGTCACCCCGGTCTCGGAATCACCGGCATCGATGGCCCGTTGAATCGGGGCCGCGCCCCGCCAACGTGGCAACAAACTAGCATGAATGTTTAGACAACCATAACGGGGTAAATCGAGCACCCACTGCGGCAAAATGAGTCCATAGGCGGCCACCACCATGACGTCAGGGGCAAGGCGCTCGAGCTCGGCCTGTACCTCGTGGGCCTGTGCTGCGTGCTCGCCCTCGAGCCGTAAACGCACCGGCTGCATCACTGGGATACCTGCCTCGAGCGCTGTTTCTTTGACCGGACTGGGCTGCAAACGCATCCCACGACCCGCCCGTCGGTCGGGTTGTGTTAATACCAGCGGAACCTCGTAGCCCGCCTCTAATAATGCACGTAAAGACTGCTCGGCAAACTCGGGAGTGCCAGCAAACACAACGCTCAGACTCATAAACTAAACTGCCAATTTTTGTTTTTCAGCGGCACGGCGTGCCTCGCGCTGCTGCTTGCGCAAACGCGTCATAATACGATTCTGTTTTAACAGCGACAAATGCTCGACAAAGACCTTGCCGTCTAGGTGGTCGATCTCGTGTTGCACACAAACGGCTAACAAACCATCTGCGTGAAACTCAAAAGACTCGCCCTGCTCGTTAAGAGCACGGACCTTGATCTCGGCGGCACGCTCGACCTTTTCATAGGTGCCGGGGACAGATAAGCAGCCCTCTTCGAACTCTTCGCAATCGTCACTGCGCCAATAGATCTCGGGATTAATCAAAACGAGTAAATCATTACTCTCTTCGGAAACGTCAATCACAATCACCCGCTCATGCACATCGACCTGCGTCGCCGCCAGGCCTATGCCTGGTGCCGCATACATGGTCTCGGCCATGTCAGCCACCAGCTTGCGAATGCGGTCATCGACCTGTGCAACTGGTTTAGCCACCGTATGCAAACGGGGATCAGGATATTTAAGGATGGGTAGTAATGCCATAGTGCTGTATGAATAATCTAGTGAAACACTTATATTGTACTATGCACAACATAAAGGCTCAGGGAACCTTTCATTATACATTTAAATTATCAGAACCTCGTTAAATCATGACGCAAGCAACTGCATCCGCCGATGAACTACGTGCCTGGCTCAAACTGACCATGACCCCAAAACTGGGCACCGCCCAGGCCATGCTACTGCTTTCTGAGTTTGGACTGCCCCAGCAAATACTGGATCATTCTTTATCTCAACTCAGCCGCTACGTCAGTATGGAGGTTGCACAGGCACTCAAAGCTGATCTCGATGAACAAAGCCATCAACTCATTGAGCACACTCTGCAATGGGTCCAAGCCGAGGATCAATACATCATCACCATTGCCGATGAACTTTATCCTAAAGACCTATACAACCTGCATCAACCGCCGCTGCTACTTTATGCCAAAGGGGATTTACAAATGCTCCAACGCCCCACACTGGCTATAGTTGGCGCACGCAATGCCACGGCCACAGGCAAACGTGATGCGCATGAGTTTGCCCACTTTCTCAGTGCGCGCGGTTGGTGCATCTGCAGTGGCCTGGCTGCCGGCATCGACACCGCCGCCCATCAAGGCGCACTGTCAGCCCCTCAGCCCCACGGCAGCACCATCGCCGTGCTGGCCACTGGCATGGATATTGTGTATCCCGCGGCCAATCGAAATTTAGCCCACCAAATCGCTGATCAGGGTTTATTACTGAGCGAGTACGCACTCAATCAACGTGCGCGCACCTTTCATTTTCCTATGCGCAACCGTTTAGTGGCCGCCCTCAGTCGAGGCACCCTAGTTGTCGAGGCAGCACAACGCAGTGGTTCATTGATTACCGCTAAATTAGCCACCGAAATGGGCCGCGAGGTATTTGCCATCCCTGGCTCTATCCACTCTCCGCTGTCGCGAGGCTGTCATGCCCTGATTAAACAGGGGGCCAAACTGGTTGAATCTGGGGCCGATATCCTTGATGAGCTGCAACAACGTGGCCAAAACCCCGCAGAACCATCCACACCCCCTGCATTACAGGCTGCAGTAGAAAAACAGCAGGAAAAAACAACCCAGACCACCACAGTAGACCCTGTAGAAAACACCACGGAAAACCACGGTGCGGCCAGCAACGATACCGCTTTGCCCGAGCTCTGGCTAGAATACCCCCTACTACAAGAAATGGGCTTTGAACCCATGAGCTTTGATCAGCTGCTGCAACTCACCCCCGACAAAGACATCAACAGTCTGAGTGTACAGCTCACCGAGCTCGAGCTTTTAGGCCACATTGAGCGTCTGCCCGGGGGTTATTATCAACAATCATCAGCCCTGGACAACGAATAATAATCACAAATACTTATTAGACAATTACTTATTGAACAATTACCTACCGAATAACACCCACCCATCAGAAAGCAGGTGAGTCACCATTATGGATAAAATTGCGGAACAACAACTTTTTGATGCATTAGGGCCTTTACCTGTAAAAGGCCGCGCATGGCCACGCACCGTTGCCCTCTTGGCATGGGTGCTCGTACTGATGCTGGCATGGTGGTTGGGCGTGCGTGCGAATGAATTACATGCCGAGGTCGAGGCCCAACTACGTACCCCTCTAACTATCAGTGTGATCGCCTGCCTTTTAGGGCTATGCGTCATTGCATACTACATGTGGGTAGGCCACACCACCATCAGCGAGCACGGCATTGAGCAAGACTGGATTTTCAAACGCCATTTGCACTGGGCTGAAATTCGCACAGTCAAATTTGTCCCCCTACTGTTTTCCAAGCGCCTGATCTGCTTTCCACACCGTGGCCGGCCCATCATCTTTCATGGGGGCGAACGCGACTTAGAGGTCGCCTTTGCTCATATCTCATTAGCGTATTCTCAATCTGGCTAGGCCCCCTCACGAGTTCCAAATATCGCCGAACCCAAGCGTACCTCGGTCGCCCCTTCGGCGATAGCCAGCTCAAAATCGCCACTCATCCCCATCGACAAGCGGGTGCACTCCTCGTGTCCCTCTGCGCGTAATCGATCGCGCCACTGTCTAGCCAGCGCAAAACAACGACGAATTTCGTCAGAATCGTCCGTTTGCGTGGCCATTGTCATCAGCCCGCGGACACGCAAAGTGGAAAAAGCTTTCAACTGCTGCAAAAAATCTGGTAAATCTTGTGGATCGAGTCCAAATTTGCTCTCTTCATGGGCAGTTTTGATTTGAATCAGTACATCCAGCGCACGCCCTTCACGCTGTAACCGACGCTCGAGCGCCTCGGCCAAAGATAGGCGATCTAGCGATTGCAGCTCATGTGCATAGCGAGCGATATCGCGTGCTTTATTAGTTTGGGTATGGCCGATCATGACCCACTGGATATCTGTTTGGCTAAACGCCTCGAAACGCGCTCGCAAATCTTGTGCACGGTTTTCCCCAAAGCGTAATAACCCTAACGATTGGGCTTGCACAATGAGTTCATCAGCAAAGGTTTTACTGACGGGCAACAGCTGCACCTCGTCGGGGTGACGCCCTGCCGCGTGACAACATTGCTCGATACGGGCCCGCACCTGGGTCAGTCGTTGCTCCATGGTTGTGTCTGTCATAAATTACCTGACTGGTTAAATAAATAGATTATAGATTTTGAGTACTCATCTTAAAAAAGTTTGGTCCGGTGCGCCAAAAATATGCTTTTCAGGCGTACATCCAGCATTAAAAGATGACAAAATTTGCCGAGTGGCGGTATATTGACTGATTACCGATTGCACACATCAAGAGGTATTTACCGCTTTCTGTGCCTCGGCTTTTTGCTGTGAGGAATAAAAATGGAACAATCCAAACACTCATCATTACCGTCCTATTTAAATAAAGAGGACGTCGGCCCTTGGGGCATTTTTCTAGAACAAATAGACCGGGTCACCCCTCATTTGGGTGATCTTTCTAAATGGGTCGAAACCCTCAAGCACCCCAAGCGCACCCTCATTGTAGATATCCCTATTGAATTAGATAATGGGGATGTCGCACACTTTGAAGGCTATCGAGTGCAACATAACACTGCCCTAGGCCCTGGCAAAGGCGGGGTTCGCTTTCATCCTGATGTTGAGCTCAGCGAGGTCATGGCCCTGTCGGCTTGGATGTCTATCAAATGCGCCGCTGTAGGGGTTCCTTTTGGGGGTGCCAAGGGCGGCGTTCGCATTGACCCAAAAAACTTCTCGCAACGTGAACTAGAGCGCATCACACGACGCTATACTGC
Source organism: Paenalcaligenes sp. (assembly GCA_035302345.1). Lineage (GTDB taxonomy): Bacteria > Pseudomonadota > Gammaproteobacteria > Burkholderiales > Burkholderiaceae_B > Paenalcaligenes. The sequence goes on along the minus strand of DATGSS010000091.1, from coordinate 6,019 downwards.
CGAAGTGCGGCCCATCATTGGCCCAGAACACGATATCCCAGCTCCTGATATCAACACCAACAGTCAGATCATGGCCTGGATGATGGATACCTACTCAGCGCTGAGTGGTTCCCATGATAATGGTGTGGTCACCGGCAAGCCTATCGTTTTAGGGGGCAGCCTGGGCCGCGAACAATCCACCGGCCGCGGGGTGTTCATCACCGCCTGCGAAGCAGCCCATGAATTAGGGTTAGACCTAAAAGGCGCCCGCATCTGTATTCAGGGCTTTGGCAATGTCGGTGGTGTTGCTGCCGAGTGTTTCCACGAAATGGGCGCTAAAATTATTGCTGTGCAAGATTTCAGTGCCACCCTCTATGATGAAGACGGTCTAGATGTGCCCGCCTTGCGTGCACATTGTGCTGAAAACCCACATCGCGGTTTAGCAGGCTGCCAAGAGGACAAACAAATCCCTGCCGAGGATTTCTGGGGTATTGCCAGCGATATTTTGATACCCGCTGCGCTCGAGGACCAAATCAATAGAAATAATGCACCGCGCATCGAGACCAAAATCCTCGTCGAGGGCGCAAACGGCCCCACCACCCCAGCAGCAGACGACATCCTGACAGAAAAAGGCGTCTTTATCGTCCCTGATGTGCTGGCCAATGCCGGCGGCGTGACCGTGAGCTATTTTGAGTGGGTCCAAAACCAGGGTCATTATCACTGGGACGAGGACACAGTCTACGAGCGCCTCGAGGAAAAACTATGCACTGCTTATCGCGAAATCTCGGCTGTCGCTCAAGAGCATCAGGTCAGTATGCGCACCGCTGCCTATATCCAGGCCTGTACGCGCATCCTGCAGGTCCGTGCTTTACGCGGAACCTTTCCCTAAACCGCAGCCACAAATGCTTGTATGGGGGCGCGGCCCCCAATAGCCATGCACGTTGTACACAGTGTACAATCAGCCACTGCAGTCATCGCAACGTGCTGTGAAACTGCGTATGATAGACTCGCTTTTTTAACTGTTTGGGCCCATTTTCTGCCGTGAACGCTTCTGCTGTACCCTCTGAGTATGCCGTGCAGGTAAAAGACATCCACAAGTCATTTGGCACCCATCAGGTGCTAAAGGGGATCTCTTTTACCGCACGCAAAGGCGAGGTGCTTTGCATCATCGGTGCCTCGGGCTCCGGCAAGAGCACTTTGCTGCGATGTATCAATCACCTGGTCGTCCCCGACAAGGGCGAGGTCCACATCGGCAATGACGTCCTGCGTACACGTACGCATCGAAACGGCATCCCCATTTCTCAGGACCCGCGTCTACTCGAAAGGGTGCGCTGCCGCCTGGGCATGGTCTTTCAGAATTTCAACCTCTGGTCACATCGCACCGCGGTGCAAAACATCACCGAGGGGCCCGTCCACGTATTGCGCCAGCCCCGTGCCCAAGCCCATCAACAGGCTCTCGAGCTCTTGGCCAAGGTTGGCCTGGCGGACAAGGCCAACGCCTATCCCTCCGAGCTCTCAGGGGGGCAACAACAGCGCGTCGCGATTGCCCGTGCCTTGGCCATGAATCCCGAGGTCTTACTCTTTGACGAGCCCACCTCAGCCCTAGACCCCGAGATGGTCGGCGAGGTTTTACGCGTGATCCGGGCTTTAGCCGAAGAAGGGCGCACCATGATTTTGGTGACCCACGAAATGAGCTTTGCCCGCGAGGTTTCCAACCACACCCTATTTATGCATGACGGCATATGCGCCGAGGCCGGCCCATCGCGCGAGCTTTTTGATGTCCCGCAGACGCAGCGCCTCAAGCAGTTTTTACAACCATTGCAGTAATTCACTACTGAACTTAGGAGACTGAAAACAATGAAACCATTCAATCAACTCTTGTTGGGGGCGGCAGCCACGCTGCTAAGCGGGGCCGTGATGGCGGCACCATCCTATAAGATCGGCACCGAGGGTGGATATCCCCCCTGGAGCATGGTTGATGCCTCGGGCAATGTCACCGGCTTTGATGCCGACGTCGCTGCAGCCCTATGCGAAGAGCTGGGCGCCGATTGCCGTTTTGTAGTGCAGTCTTTTGACAGCCTGATTCCCTCTTTGAATGCAAAGCGCTTTGATCTGATTATCTCGGGCATGTCTTATACCCCCGAGCGCGCCAAACGCGTTAACTTTAGTATCCCTTATGCAGTCGAGGACGCCATCTTTATCCTACCCGCTGACAGTGAACTCGTCGGTGCTGGCGATAGCGATGAAATCTTTTCTGGCCTCGAGGGCAAAACCATTGGTGTCCAAGGGGGAACCACCCACGGTGCTTATCTGGCCAAGATGGCGCCCGAGGTCAACATCAAAGACTACGAAACCCTGGATCAAATGCAGATCGATCTAGATGCCGGTCGTTTAGACGGGACCTTTGCTGATTTGACTTCGCAGCAACAATTTTATGACAAAATGGACAACCCCGGGTTCGCCCTGACGGACTACATCATCAAGGGTTCTTCTGATCCAGAGACCTTGGGCTACGGGATTGCCGTTGGTATTCATCTGGACAACGACGAACTCAAAGAAGAGGTTGATAACGCTCTGTGCACCCTCATCGAAAATGGCACCATCAAGGAAGCCAGCGAAAAATGGTTCCAGATCGATATCGCCAACTACGAAATTTGCGAGGATGACTAAACACATCTCTCGATACGCAAATAACCATGCTTGAACGGATACTTGCCCTATTGTTTGAAGGGTGGGGATGGATGCTCTTAAAAGGAGCAGCCATGACCCTCTTTATCTCAATCTTTGGCATGGCACTGGGCACCGCCATCGGCATCGCTGGTGCCAGTATCCGCCTGTACGGGCCGCGCCCCCTGGGCTGGCTCGTACGTCTGTATACCACAGTGACACGCAGCATCCCCGAGCTGTTGATTATTTATTTGATTTTTTTTGGCTCGGTCCACGGGGCGACTGATCTGGCTTACCTGCTTGATCTAGACGAGCTATTCAATCGTTGGTTTCCCGCCCTGGTGGGTATACTGGCCATCGGCGTCATCGCCGGTTCGTATAGCGTTGAGGTCTTCCGCGGGGCTTTTTTAGCCATTCCCAAAGGCCAAATCGAGGCCGCTCAGGCCATTGGCATGTCGCGCTGGAAACGTTTTCGTCGCATCGCACTGCCCCAATTATTTTGGTATGCCTTGCCGGGCTCGAATAATGTTTGGCAAACCGCTCTCAAGGACACCGCTCTTATCTCCCTGGTAGGCTTGGTAGAAATCATGCGCGCTGCCCAGCTAGGTGCAGCCTCTACCCGCGAACCTTTATTGTTTTATGTCTGCGCAGGGGCTTTATTTTTTGCTATAGGGATAGGCAGCCAAGCCGTATTTTCTCTTGCTGAGCGCCATGCTGGTCATGGCCTGCGCTCGGCCCACTGATCCCCGCCACCTCGCTGCCATGATTTTTTCATACGAGCAATTTCAATACACCATAGAGACCCTGCTCAAAGGTCTACAGCTGACGCTGTCTATCGGCTTATACAGTATTTTTTGGTCCCTATTGATTGGCCTAGGCTTGGCACTGATGCGCGTCTCGAGCCAACGCCTGCTGTCTCGTTTTTCACTTTGCTACAGCACATTATTTCGTGGCACCCCTTTGCTGGTACAGTTATTTATTTTGTACTATGGCATTGGCACCTTGGATTTTGTGCGCCAATCACCCACCCTGTGGTGGCTCTTTAGCGATGGCACGCGTTGCGCTGTTTTGGCGATTGCCCTGAACAGTGGCGCCTACATCAGCGAGGTATTTCGTGGTGGACTGCAATCCGTCCCACGTGGTCAAATCGAGGCTGCCCAAGCCATCGGCATGTCACCCATCAAACGTTTTAGTCGCGTGGTATTTCCATTGGCCCTGCGCCAAGCATTGCCTGCCTACAGTAATGAAATAGTCATTGCCATCAAAGGCACCAGCCTGGCCTCTACCATTGCCGTGCTCGACATCACCGGTCAGGCACGCCGCGTCATGAGCCAAAACTACGCCGTGATGGAAACTTTTATCGTTGCGGGCCTGCTTTATTTGATCATTAATTTTAGTTTGCTCTTTTTGCTGCAACTACTGGAACGCGCGCTAGGCATGCATAAAACCCAAGACTAAATAAAACCACCTGGGGAGACTGCCATGAACCAACTCAAACGTATTGCTCTACTAACCACCGGTGGCACCATCGCAGGAACCGCGTCAGAAAACACAGCCACCGCCAACTATGCCATCGCCCAAGACGGACAAGCCCTGCTTGATGCTGTCCCCGAGCTCAATGACCTGGCACAAATCGAATGCCACAGTCCCTTTCAAATCGACAGCAGCACCATTAGCACTGCCCAGCAGGTGGCCATCGTTGTGCAGGCCAACCAGCTGCTGGCCCGGCCAGACATCGCAGGCGTGGTCATTACCCATGGCACCGACACCTTAGAAGAAACAGCCCTGCTGCTGCACCTATGTATCAAAAGCACCAAACCCGTGGTCTTAGTGGGCGCCATGCGACCCGGCAGCGCGCTAAGTGCTGACGGCCCGATGAATCTGTACCAAGCAGTCCGTGTCGCCACACACGCAGACGCCCACAACCTAGGGGTTTTAGTAGTCGCTCAGGACCGCATCTACAGCGCACGTTTTATTCGTAAAACTCATACTCACATACCCGATGCCTTTACTGCACCTGATACAGGCCCCTTGGGGGTAATCAGTAACGGCATTCCTTATATTGGCAGCACCCCACGCCGTGCCCATACCACTCATAGCCGTTTTAGCCTGACCGCGGATTCGACTTTGCCAGCAGTGGATATCATTTACGATCACCCTGGCGCTAACCTGGCTTTTTTTGAGCAATGCATCCAATCACAGCGTGCCGGGTTAATCATCGCCGGCAAGGGCAATGGCAACCTGAGCCACACCGCCCAACAAGGTGCGCTTAAACTACACGAGGCCGGGATACCCGTCATCCGTGCCAGCCAGGTCAGTCACGGACCCATTGTCCCCACCGAATTAGACAGCCAATACCACACCCTACCCGCACACTGGTGGAGCCCTCACGGTGCACGCATCCTGCTTAGTCTGTGTTTATCCCAAGAACTCGATCGAGAAAAAACACTGCATACCTTTAGGCACTATTAGGCCTTGCGGGCAGCCACTGCAAAGTACGCTCGCTACGAAACTCGCGGTAATCACGACTAATAGGATCAATAAAAGCGATTGAACGTGCCAGTAGTTGCAGCGGGTCTTTAAAATCAGTTGTCTGAGTGGAATCGTTTTGTGCTGCACTATCAGCCTCAACAGAGGCAGCATTGGATTCATTTAAGGCATACCATCGATCATTGACAATCGGTGCCCCCAAGGAACGCATATGCACCCGCAGTTGATGTTTACGTCCGGTTAATGGCTGCAACCGAAAATGCCCCACCTGCGATGTACCGTCATGCCACTGTGACAATAATTCTATATAGGTATCGCTATTAGGGGGGCCCTCGACACACTGCATCAAGAACTGCCCAGGCACTCCTTGTATGCGGCGTTGCACCTGCACGGGGAATGACCTATCAGCAGGTATGGGGGCGATGGCCTCATATTCTTTTTGTATGTCCTGACTTTGGAACAAAGCCTGATAAGCCCCCCGATAACACGGCTGCACACAAAATAACATCACCCCTGCGGTCTCACGATCCAAACGATGTAATGGAGTGATTTCATAATTGTTGAAATGCTTGCGCACACGGGCGACTGCGGTGTGCTCTAAATACTGCCCACTAGGGATGCTAGGTAAAAAATGCGGTTTGTCTACCGCGATTAAATAATCATCCGCATATAAAATGGGCAAGGGGAAAGGCACAGGGACCTCGTTTTCCGCCACCCGGTAATACCACAACCACTGTTGCGGCCGATACGGCGTGTAATAGTGCACTGGCTGCCCCTGCGCATCCACAATATCACCCTGCTGGATACGGCGCAGCATCTGGGCACTATCCAGATGCGGAAAACGCTGCAACAAAAACTCGCCCACATACCGCCATTGCCCTTG
>DATGSS010000090.1:0-9055 GCA_035302345.1 Paenalcaligenes sp. | reverse complement strand
TCATCAAGCGGCTCAGCCGCCGCAGTGGCCGACGGAATGGTTCCTGCCGCTCTGGCCACACAAACGGGCGGTTCAACCATCCGACCAGCAGCTTACTGTGGCATTGTCGGCTTCAAACCAACTTTTGGCCTCATTAATACTGCCGGCGTGAAACCAGTCGCACAATCGTTAGATACTGTCGGGCTTATGGCGAGAAGCGTTGCTGACATCGAGCTTTTAATGCAGGTACTGGTGCATCCGGATTTATGCCTCCCAACGCGCCTCGCAGCGGTGCCCCGTGTGGCATTTTTTAAAACCCCCTATTGGGAAAAAATCCAAAAAAGCAGCCAGCAACACCTAGAGCATATGGCTCGACACCTAGAGATTTGCGGTGCTCAAGTCACAGAAATCGTACTGTCTGACAGCTTTGATGCTAGCTACCCTGCACAACGCCTGGTTATGAACTACGAGGCCGCCAGATCTCTTTTATATGAAAGCGTTACCTCACCACAACTCATGAGTAATGCCCTCAATGCGCAGCTCTCCATAGGCCGAAATTATTCACTGGCTGACTATCAAGCGGCCTTGAATCAGATCAGTGCGGCCAGAGCAGAGCTCGCTAACACACTTGAACAGTATGATTTCATCCTGACCCCTGCTGCCCCGGGCATCGCCCCAAAAGGCATCAATGCTTCGGGGGAATCTATCGTTAATCGCAATTGGACCGCACTAGGAGTGCCTTGTATCACCTTGCCGACTGGCAGCGCTGAAGGGATGCCCATTGGAATCCAACTCGTAGGTAAACATCACCAAGATATGCGATTACTGCACTGGGCAAGATGGGTCATGAGCAATTGGTCTGGAAAAACAAACCCCATATAACAAAACACCTATGTAATAAAAAACACACCTATGTATAAATTAAGCTTAAAAGAGGAGACAACCTTTGAAAAAGAGCTTACCCCAACCACAAACAGAAATTTGCACATCAGATGTAGACAGCATCACCGTGCGTGGCAAAGACCTGAGTGAAGAGCTCATTGGAAAGGTCGATTTCATTGAGTATTTTTATTTCTTGCTCACCGGTAAAGAACCCACCCAAGAGCAATTATTCTTTCTAAATGCGACTCTGGTCGCTATTACTGAACATGGCTTAGTACCCAGCAATCAAGTCGCCCGCATGACCTATGCATCCGCCCCTGAATCATTCCAAGCTGCCATCGCTGCTGGCCTGATGGGCTGCGGATCAGTGGTGTTTGGCAGCTCACAAAACTGTGGTGAGCTACTGGCTCAATTAATCGAACAAGAGAGATCAGGCGCGGGCACTCCTGACCGCATTGCCCTAGATAAATTAAAAACACTGCGGGCTAATAAAAAACCCGTCCCTGGCTTTGGTCACCCACAGCACATCAATGGGGACCCTCGAGCCCAAAAGCTCTTGGCGTTAGCCAAAACCCATCAAGTGGCGGGCCCGCACGTGCAGATGCTAGAAACCTTAGAAAAGCACATTCCCGAAATTTATCAACGTCAATTACCCATTAATGTTTCCGGAGCCATCCCCGCTGTAATGCTAGATGTAGGCTTTCCGCCAGAGGCTTTAAAAGGGATTCCTTTACTTGCACGCACAGCAGGACTCATCGCGCACGTGTACGAAGAGATGCATCGCCCTATTGGTTTTCTCTTATCGAAACATGCTAACCAATCCGCTGAATATATCGGGCCTGATGCGAATGAGCAAAAGGGAGGTTCAAAATGACGCAGCACCCTTTAAAAGGAATACGAGTCGTTGAGCAGGGCACTTTTATCACAGGCCCTGCCGCTGGGATGTTTCTCGCTGACTTGGGTGCAGATGTCATCAAAGTCGAACGGCCAGAAACAGGGGATCCTTTTCGTGCCTTTAAAGGCGGGCTATATAGCCCGCACTTTCAGGCTTATAACCGCAATAAACGTAGTATCGCTCTGGATAACAGAATCGGTCAGAAGGACAGGGAAATCTTTGAAAAGCTGATCCAAAGTGCGGATGTTTATATTGAGAACTTTCGTCCAGAATCAGCTCAACGAATGGGCTTGGATGCAGCCACCCTGCATACGGTCAATCCCAGGTTGATTCATTGCTCGATCAGTGGCTTTGGTCCCGATGGGCCCTATGAAGATCGCCCCAGTTACGACACGGTTACCCAAGCAATCAGCGGCTATCTACACCTGTTACTGAACCCAGGCAACCCACGCGTTATTGGCCCCGCCATTGCAGATGCTGTGACTGGTTTTTATGCTGCCTACGGTGTGCTAGGCGCGCTCCTAAAACGCGCGCTAAACCCCGAAGACAACATGACTGTTGAGGTATCCATGCTTGAGGCTATGTCGCACTTCAATATTGATTCTTTTACCCATTATTTTGCCGCTAATGAAATCATGGGTCCCTATAGCCGACCCACAGCCTCACAATCTTATGTGGTGCAATGCCAAGACGGACAATGGCTGGCATTGCATATGTCATCACCGGAAAAGTTTTGGCAAGGGTTAGCATTAACAATTGAACAACCCACACTGTTTGAAGATCCTCGATTGGCTGATAGGAATGCTCGGCTAGAAAACTATGAAGCCATCGCCGATTTGCTCAAAGAAGAGTTCAAAAGAAAACCGCGGGCAGAATGGTGTAGGGCATTAGAAAAACATGATGTGCCTCATGCCACCGTCAATACAGCAAAAGACGCTCTGGACGATCCACAATTCAAACATTTGGGCATTGAGATTTCAGCAGAACACCCAACCATGGGGCTGTTTAAAACCATCCGCAGCCCAATCACCTATAACCAACAAAGACCACTCTCGGTAATGGCGCCCCCCGTCCTCGATGAGCACCGAGATGAAATACTCAAAGACTTGAAGAATACGGATTATTAAATAGGCTCTTTCTAAGCTTTTAGTATGAAATTTCCAATACAGGAGACATCGCTTTGAAATACTGTCCTCAAGACACCAAATTATTGACCTTTCATGATGCCTATCAAGCCTTCTTGAAGGGGACGGACACCCCCAGCGCCTACCTTGAACGTTGCCTTGAGGTGATTGATAAACGGGAACCCATAGTTAAAGCCTGGGTGAGCCTTAATGTCGAGGGCGCACGCGAAGCAGCAAAGGCGGCCACCAAACGCTATAAAAATAATGCCCCACTATCCATGATTGATGGCATGCCCATTGGGATCAAAGACATGATCGAAACCAAGGACATGCCCACAGAATTAGGCAGCCCCGCTTATAAAGGCCGGCACACCTATCGCGATAGCGCCATCATATGGGCACTGCGCGAAGCCGGGGCTATTATCTTAGGCAAAACAGTCACCACCACACTGGCATTTCTAGACCCTGGCCCCACAACCAATCCTTTTGATAGCAGGCGCACGCCGGGCGGCTCTTCTAGCGGCTCAGCTGCTGCAGTCGGAGCGGGCATGGTACCGGTAACTATTGGTACACAGCTGGTCGCTTCAATTCTAAGGCCCGCAGGCTATTGCGGCAATTGGGCACTCAAACCCAGCATTGGCGCCTTTAATCGCGGTGAGGGTTTAGAGTTTAGCCAATCTCATCACGGTATTTTAGCCAGTAATGAAATTGACTTGTGGCACGTCGCCACAGAAATTGCCCACCGTGTCGGCGGTGATCCAGGCTATCCTGGCCTGTACGGTCAGCCAAACCATATCCCACCCGCACAAAAGCCTTCGCGATTAGCCATTTTAGAAACCGAAGGATGGGGTAGGGTCGAACCTAGCGCCAAAGCCGCTTTCAACCAAGCGGTAAAAAAACTGCAAGAAAGTGGGATTAGCGTACTGCAACGCACTGACTGCAATAAAATCGAAGCTTTAGAACAGTCCATTGCTAACGCAGTAGAGCTATCGTTGCGAATTAGTGCTTGGGAACACCGCTGGATATTGGAAAATATGGCCGAACAACATCCTGAGAAGATAGGTAAATACCTGAGAAAGCACTTGGGGAAATCTCGCCAACTGACTCTGGCTGAATACCGACAAGATCTGGCCGCAAGAGATGAGGCAAGAGCCCGATTAAAGGCATTAGAACCTATATACGATGGCCTTATTACCCTGTCTGCAGTTGGAATAGCACCAATAGTCGCAGCTATTGAAAATAGCCAATTCCCAACTGGGGACCTCTCAATGGGATGTCCAGCCTCGCTACTGGGCTCAGCCGCTTATAATGTGCCAGCGCTATCAGACCAAGGAATGCCTTTGGGGCTACAAATCATGGGGCAACAAGATTGGGACGAACGCACCTTGGGGTACGCTCGCTGGATTCATCAATATCTGATTCGTGCTGATTAGCCAAATGCGGCGCCGCCATTAACGATAATCATTTCCCCAGAAATATAGCGCGCCGCATCGCTGACCAAAAAGCACCCAACACCCGCCACATCCTCAGGCTGGCCAATACGCCCAATGGCACTTTGGCTGGCTTGGTAATCCAGGTTTTCCTGGCTATAGTTTGCGATCATTGGTGTTTGGGTCACACCAGGCATCACCCCATTTACCGTAATATTATGCATACCCATGCCCTTTGCCAGGCTACGAACCAACCCTGTCAGCGCAGCTTTTGATGCAACATAAGCTGGACCCCCATATCCTGGCCCACCTCCTATGGTGCCATGAATTACCGATGTCGAACCTGTGAGCACGATTGCGCCACCCTCTTTATTTTTTTTGATGGTGTTTGCGGCAGCCTGAGCAATTAAAAAAGAACCGGTCACATTCACTGCTAACACCTTATTGAATTCATCAGCGGTAAGCTCCTCCCAAGTGTAACGAGAGTGAATACCGGCCCAATGAATTAAACCATCCAATCGGCCAAAACTATCTAAAGCCAATTGCACAACTGTCTGGCAATCTTCAGTACGACTAATGTCGCCTACAAAGTGCTTATACCCCTCACTGTTAAATGGGGCACGCCCAGCGGCCTCTCTATCAAAACCCACAACAGCATACCCATTATTTAAAAGCTGCTCAGCACATGCCTGACCAATGCCGCCAGCTGCCCCTGTTACTAGAATCACTTTTTGATGCTCAGGTTGCATTATTGTCCTCCTAGCCACTCATCGACCATATGTGTATTCATTTTTGCTGAACGAAACCTGGGATCATCCAATAATTGGTACTGAAATTGGACAGTACTATCAATCCCCTCGATCACAAAGTGATTCAAAGCATTTTGCATGCGTTGAATGGCCTCGGCCCTATCAGCGCCATAGGCAATGACCTTGGCTAAAAGTGAATCATAAAAAACAGGCACCTCATAACCAGTAAAGCAATGCGTATCAACTCTAATATTGGGTGCATTGGGGGCTTGCCACTTTTTAATTAACCCAGGTGATGGGCAAAAGTTTTCAGTGGCTAACTCTGCCGTAATTCGGCATTCTATGGCATGGCCCCGTATAAAAACATCCTCTTGACTAAAGCTCAATGGCTCACCAGCTGCGACCTTTAACTGCTCAGTGACTAAATCAATCCCCGTAATCATTTCTGTCACTGGGTGCTCGACCTGGATACGTGTATTCATTTCTAAAAAATAAAACTCTGACGTATCACAATCGAGAATGAATTCGACTGTACCTGCATTTTTATAACTAAAGCCTTGTGCAAAAGCTACAGCTGCCTTATGTATTTTCTGGCGTAACTCCGGGGCTAATCCAGGGGCTGGTGCCTCTTCCACCAGTTTTTGGTGGCGTCTTTGTAAAGAGCAGTCGCGCTCACCTAAATGCACAACATTGCCATGCTCGTCAGCAATGATCTGCACCTCAATATGGCGCGCATTAGAAATAAACTTTTCTATGTACAGAGACCCATCACCAAAGGCGGCCTCAGCCTCGGCAGCTGTCGATGTAAAAATGCCCTCGAACTCTTGCGATCGTTGTACCAGCCGCATACCGCGCCCCCCTCCTCCGGCAGCGGCCTTGAGAATCACAGGCAAGCCAACCTTTTCAACAGCCTGAGCTGCTTCTTGGACAGAATTTACACGCTCCGTCCCAGGCAAAGTAGGAACACCATATTTCTCTGCCAACCGCCTGGCCCGAATTTTATTTCCCATCTGAGCGATCTGCTCGGCTTCAGGACCCACAAAAATAATGCCATTACTTTTGCAGCTTTGAGCCAGTTCAGCCGACTCGGCTAAAAACCCATACCCCGGATGCAAGGCATCGCATTCGGTCAGTAAAGCAGCGGCAAGCAAGCGATTACTATCTAAATAAGACTCAGATGGCCATGCTGGGCCAATACAAACGGTTCGATCCGCTAACTTTGCACCTAATGAATCTTTATCTGCCTCTGATACGGCTAAAACTGTTTCTATACCTAACAGCTGGCAGGCATGCACAATGCGTACAGCTATCTCCCCCCGATTTGCTATCAAAACGCGTTTTATTTTCATGTGATGCAACCCTTAGTCGGCTTTAGCTGGCTTTATTGTCATCAGGACTTGCCCATACTCAACCAAGGCACCATCCTCTACAAATATTTGGGAGACCGTGCCAGAGGCCTCTGAATCGACCGAATTAAATAGCTTCATTACTTCTACCAGTCCAACAGTATCACCTGCTTCGACCTTAGTACCCACAGTCACATAGGGCTTAGCCGTTGGCTCTGGCCGAGCATAGAATCGACCGATGGTAGGTGCTTTAATCGCAATGAAACCTGGTTCTATTTCAGGAACGGTAGACCCCTGATCTGGCGCAGCGGCCTGTGTATGAATAGGAGTAGCGGTATTTTCTTCTGCGGTCTCTGCAACTGCGACAGGGGCAGCAGTCGGGGCTGACACAACGGCAGTAGATGCGCCAGGTGCCATGCCCTTACCAAGGGACAATTGAGTATCACCCAAACGCAACTCTAAAAAATCAAATGCGGAATCATTGAGTGCACCAGCCAAACGCTCAATGACCTGTACATCTTTGTCTGTTAATGAATCAAACAACTTGCTCATATTATCCCCTCCTGACTACTTTGATCGACAAGTCCTGCTTTTTTTGTATTGGCCAGAAAAATCTTTTGCTGGCTACTTTCAAGTTGGACGTAACTAATATTGTGATATTTAGATAGTTTGCTGATCAGTGCTAAGACACTGTTCTGACCCGTAAAGTGGCGGACTCCTTTTTGCTGGCGCGCTCTTAATGTGGCCACATCTTCTCGTGAGGTAAAGAAGTGCAAAAGAAAATCATCATCAGATACGCCCTCACCCCCATACACTTTGCGCAAGTCGGCCATCTCTGGTTCGTGATATTTTTTACCCACAAATGCTTTGGCGCGTGGCATATTCACTATCCGATCACGGACATCAGGGTTCATGGACTCGCTTTCTTCTTCACCCCATAAGCCCAAGGCATACTGAATTAGCTCATCCGATACCACTTTATAGCGCGCGCTAGAAAGCACATTCATTACCGCTTGGGCACCCATAAACTGGGAATAAGGTGTCACCATAATGGGATACCCAAAATCCGCTCTCACCCGGGCAATTTCTTCGAGTACCTCGTCTAAACGATCCCCCATCCCAGCCTGCTGCATCTGAAATCGTAGATTTGAAATCATGCCGCCAGGCACCTGATGAATATAGTGAAAGCTGTCGTACCCAAGCCGTTCACCAGCAGCAAACCCTTGTTGTTCCGCCACCTGCTCTAAATAAGCCTGCACCTCATGCAGCGGCTCCTCATTAAGAACTGTTTCATACCCAAGCACCCGTGCATTACGTGCCACCTCAAAAACAGAAGGATTGGATGAACCCTCTGCCAGCGGAGGAATAGCAGTATTCACAATATCTATGCCTAGATTAATGGCTTCCAATGTGCATAAACTACCCAAACCAGTATTACAGTGAGTATGGAACTCTAAAGGCACATCACCGATATTTTCCTGAATAATAGGTACTAATGTCTGCAACCGATCTGGAGTCAGCAAGGCGCCAGGATCCTTTAAACAAATACGAAAAGGACCCAACTTGGCTGCCTGGCGTGCTTTTTCAGCATAGTATTCATCTGTGTGCTTTGGTGAAATCGAAAACACCAAATTCAAAATCGTATCTATGCCAACCTCTTTACCCAAATCAACCTGCTTTTTCCAACTAGAGACCGTATTAGAAGCATCCGAACTACGTACCTGCCGCACTCCATATTCAGCTAGCTTTTGATACCACAGCCGCTCAATAGCTAAAGGAGTTATTTGAAACGCCGCCAAATAGCGACCGCGGATTACCCGCAAAGGCGTATTGGGTGCCAACTGATGCGCCAGCCGCAATCGTTCAAAAGGGCATTGATACAACTCGCGCGCCATCTTTTTCTCAAAACTGGTTGCGAGTATTTCAATCGCATCAAAGCCCCCTTGATCAAGGTGTTCCATAACCGCCAAAACATCCTCGGTGTGCATCCCGGTCGCCCACAAACTTTGTTGGCCATCGCGCACTGTTGTGTCCACAAATTTTATTTTTCTCATACTAAGCTCCTACCCCCCTAATTTCGTCTGTCGCCCTTCCTTTACTCTGCCCCTATACTGAGTTCAGGTAAAAACAATACGACCTCAGGGAATGCTATTAACAATGCAATGCCGCAAATAATAATTCCAACAAACGGCCAGGCTGCACGGAATACATCATTCAAACTCATCTCTTTAGCGGCACTCTTAAATGCAAACAACGTATAACCAAAGGGCGGACTAATCCCCCCCAACGTGGTGATTACTAGCACCAGAGTCCAAAACCAAATAGAATCAAACTCGTAAACATTTAATATGGGCTGATAAATGGGGATCAACACCATTAAGAGCGAGATTTGATCCAAAAACATAAACAGCACAAAGGGCACTAAAAGCATAATCAGCAGCATCAACAATGGTGCTAAATCAAGCTCTATAACAAAACGCCCGAGCGCCTGTACTGTTCCCGAAAAAGTCACTAACTGACTAAACATCCCAGCGCTCGCCATGATGATTAGCAACAACCCCGCCATAGAGGCTGCTGACAATAGCGAGGTTTTAAGCATGGAAAAAGAAAGGCCCCCGTAATACCAAGCCAACAGCACCGCCGCAAATAC
>DATGSS010000089.1:0-37679 GCA_035302345.1 Paenalcaligenes sp. | reverse complement strand
AGCTCGTGACCTTCGCGATCGCTATAGCGCTCGAGGCCAAACGGGACACGGCCCGAGGACAAAGCATTCATGGCAGCGGGAGAGTCATCCACCATGCGGATTTCCAGGGTGGCTGTGCGCCCCAGGATTTCTTTGGCCTTGGCGACATCTTGGACACCCGGCAACTGCACTATGATCCGGTCATTGCCCTGTTGTTGAATGATGGGCTCGGCCACCCCGAGTTCATTAATACGATTGTGCAACGTGCTGATGTTTTGGCTAAGCGCGTTGGTCTGGGCCTCATTGATAGCCAACGGCGAGAGCTGCACAATGAGCTCAGCACCGTCTGGATCGGGGGTGAATTCTAGATCGCGGTCATTACGACGAATGATGGTTTGTGCCTCGTCACGTTGATCGCTGTTATCAAAGGTCAGCAGGACGCTATGGCGCTCGCGTTCGATTTGCTTAAAGGGGATTTTGGCATCTCGCAGCTGTGTGCGTAGGTCCGAAGCCAATGAATCATAGCGCGTATTAAGCGCACCCTCCATATCAACAGCCAGCAAGAAATGCACTCCACCACGCAAATCAAGACCCAAATGCATGGGTAATGCCCCAATGTCTGTCAACCAATTAGGTGATGCAGACATAAGGTTAAGGGCGACGGTGTAGCTAGGGTCCTCTGGATCGGTATTGAGGACATGTTCGAGCAGATCTTTGGCTTTGATTTGGGTATCAGTGGAATCAAAACGAACACGTACGGTACCCACTGGGCCATTTTGTTCGAAATAAATCCCTGTGGTTGGAATGTCGTGTTCATCTAAAATGGATTCGATGCGTTTGAGCGTATCCAGATCTACTTTAACCACCGATTTAGCGCCGGCTACTTGTACAGCAGGTGATTCGCCGAATAGGTTGGGTAGTGTGTAGATCAGCCCGATGAGCAAGGCTGCTAAAACGATGAGGTATTTCCAGAGAGGATAGCGATTCATGTGACTGGCTTATGCGGACAGTCGAGCACCACGGCGACCTAGCTGCGCTAATACGCAAGCCATGGGCCGAGGCGCTCGTGCTGGGTGAATTTTATAAAGACTTGACTGTGCCCTTGGGCAGGACCGATGCGACGGATTGACGTTGTAAGATAATCTCGACCGGCTTGTCCTCTTGTTGTGAAACCTCAACAGTGATGTAGTTTTCTTGTACTTTTGTGATTTTGCCCAGCATACCACCACTGGTGACAACCTCGTCGCCTTTGGCTAAATTGGCCACCAAGTTGCGGTGTTCTTTTTGACGTTTCATCTGAGGACGAATCATCAAAAAGTACAAAATGACGAACATCAAAATGAGCGGCAATAAGCTAACGATAGGGTTGCCGCCATCCGCAGCCTGGGCGGGGATGATTTGCAGGATGTCTGCGATCGACATGTGCGAGCTCCTAAATGATTTGTTGTTTCGGCTATAGCTAAGTTAATTAAGCCTGTATTGTAGCCGTTTCAGTAGAAAATAAATGCTTTTTCAGGAAATGTAAATTAATCCGTGCCTCGCGCGCGCTGCGCGTGGAATTGCTGTCGCCAGGCAGTGAAGCTTTGTGCTTGGATGGCTTGGCGCATTTCTTCCATCAAAGAAAGATAATAATGCAAGTTGTGGATTGTGTTGAGTCGTGCCCCGCTGATTTCCTTGGCGCGTTGCAAATGATGCAGATAGGCCCGACTAAAATGGCTGCAAGTATAGCACGTGCAATCCTCATCGAGGGGGCGCAGGTCATCGCGAAAACGCGCGTTGCGGATTTTGATATCCCCATAGCGCGTAAACAGCCAACCATTACGGGCATTACGTGTGGGTAGAACACAATCAAACATATCAATGCCATGGCTAACCCCTTCAACCAAGTCTTCGGGGGTGCCAACGCCCATCAGATAGCGGGGGGCGTCTGCAGGTAGTTGGGGGGTAGTATGTGCGAGGATACGCTGCATGTCTTCTTTGGGCTCGCCCACACTGAGACCGCCAATGGCATAGCCTTCGAAACCAATGTCGACCAGCCCTTGCAGAGATTCTGTGCGTAGATCCTCGTACATGCCGCCTTGGACAATACCAAATAGGGCATTAGGGTTTTGCAATGATTTGAATGTTTCCCGTGAGCGCTTGGCCCAGCGTAAAGACATACGCATCGATTGTGCAGCAGGCGCGTGTTCGATGGGTTTTCCATCTACCAAATAAGGCGTGCATTCATCAAAAACCATCACGATATCAGAATTCAGGCTGTGTTGAATTTCCATAGAGATTTCAGGTGTTAAAAACAGCCTGGAACCATCTATAGGAGAGGCGAAATGCACGCCTTCTTCGGTGATTTCTCGCATCCCCTGCAAACTGAATACTTGAAAGCCACCTGAATCAGTCAGGATAGGCTTTTGCCAGCCCATAAAATCATGCAAACCATTATGAGCGCCGATGACCTTAGTCCCAGGACGTAGCCATAGATGAAAAGTGTTACCTAAGACAATTTGGGCGCCCAGTGCCTCGAGCTCGTCGGGCAGCATGCCTTTGACTGTTCCATAGGTGCCGACAGGCATGAAAATGGGTGTTTGTACCTGCCCATGATTTAAGGTCAGCGTGCCTCGACGGGCGTGGCCGTCAGTTTGTAGTAAAGAAAAAGATAAACCAGACATAGTATTCATGTAGTTATAAACATTGCATCGCCATAACTAAAGAAGCGATATTGTTGGGCAATGGCATGGCTATAAGCAGCCCGAATAGTTTCTTGCCCTGCCAACGCTGAGACCAGCATGAGTAAAGTAGATTCGGGTAAATGAAAATTAGTGAGCAAAGCATCCACGTATTTAAATTGGTAGCCCGGAGTAATAAATAGCCGACTGTCCCCCGAAACGCTGCCGTCATCGTGGTGCTGAATTTCTATTTTGGAGTCGCTTTGATCGGCAGCAGCAGACTCCAGAGCACGGACACTGGTTGTGCCTACCGCGATGACTCGACCGCCTTGGGCTCGAGTGTGTTTGATAGCCTGTAGGGTGTCTGCAGGAACCGTAAAGTACTCGGCATGCATTTGGTGCTCGGCGATGCGCTCTGTACGTACGGGCTGAAAGGTCCCAGCGCCCACATGTAGGGTAACAAATGCTTGGGCGATTTGTTGTTCTTTTAAGCTGCGCAACATGTTTTCATCAAAATGTAGCCCAGCGGTCGGGGCGGCGACTGCACCGGCTTGCTCTGCAAAAACTGTTTGGTAGCGTTTTTCGTCGACAGCCGTAGGTTGATGAGTAATATAAGGAGGCAGTGGCAGTGCGCCGTGACTATCTAAAAAGGGCAAAATAGGGGTTGTAAAAGTTAGCTCGACCAAACCTGATTTGTTTTTATCGTGCACGGTAGCCTGCACGCTGCCCTCGGCAAAAAGCAGGGTCTGTCCTGCCCGTGGGGGGTTGCTAGCACGCAGGTGGGCCAAAGCGCTACGATCATCCAGTAGGCGCTCGATTAGGCATTCCACGCGCCCGCCAGTGGTTTTTTGGCCTAACAAGCGCGCTTTAATGACACGAGTGTTATTGAAAACCAAAAGATCGTTCGGTTGCAACAATTGCGGGAAATCCGTAAATTGCATGTCTTGTAAAGAACGATCGCGCGGCAGGTACAGCAGCCGGCTGGCTGTACGTTGTTCAGCAGGGTGCTGTGCAATCAGCTCGGGCGGGAGTTCATAGTGAAAATCCTGTCGACGCAAATCAGATTGTGTCATAAAAAACCTTTGGCATTGTTATATATAATTGAGCGATGCCATGCTTGGGTAGTCAACGGCGCAGCCAAGGCGGCCGCAGCTGTGTTTTACCACTTCACATTAAAATGCGGCAATGATTCAAAAAGGGGTGTTCATGCGCGCACAAAAAAACGTACACAGAATAACAACTAGGTGGTTATCTTGCCTACTGCTTTTTTTAGCCTGGACAACCTATGGTGCCCAGGCGTTTGCGCAGGGTTTGCCTAGCGAACTGCAAAGTGCATGGCAAAAGACTGGTTTGCCCGAATCTGCCTTGTCTTTGGTGGTCAAAGAAATTGACGGGCCCGATCTCATCAGCATTAATGCTAATACACCGAGAAACCCTGCTTCGGTGATGAAGCTGGTCACTACATGGACGGCTTTAATCGGGCTAGGCCCCGAACATCGTTGGCGCACTGAATTATACGCTCAAAACTTTAAGGTCGATGAGCAAGGCACTCTAAAAGGTCCTCTTTATATAAAGGCCGCCGGCGATCCGGTGTTTTCTATCGCTGATTTATGGAGTTTATTGCGTGATTTGCGTATGCGAGGGGTTAAAAACCTGACCGAGGTTGTAGTTGACCGCTCTGTTTTTGGGCAGGTAGGCATCGATACTTATGCTTTTGATGGCGCAGGTGATCGCCCCTATAACGCGAGCTCTGATGCCATGGTTGTAGGATTGGGCGCAGCACGTATCGTCATGCAGCCCGACAAACAGCGTAAACAATGGTTGGCTTTTATAGACCCACCATTACCTGGGGTGCGTTTGGATAATCAGCTCGAATGGAGCAATCAACGCTGCCCGGGCTCCCCTGCTGTGCAAACAGATGTTAAGCGTCAGCCCCAAGGGGGCGTGACGATTCAACTCAAAGGCCAAGCCGCGGGCTCTTGTGGCGAGTTTTCCTTGTATCGTTTGGTTTTGGACCAGCCCCAGTTCTTTGAGTCTGTATTTCGTATGTTATGGCGCGAGTTAGGTGGGACCTTGGCGCGCGGATTTAAATCGGGTACTGTACCGCGCAATGCTGATTTGATTGTTTGGCACGATTCAGTACCGCTGGCTGATGTGATTCGTTTGATTAACAAACAAAGCAATAATTTAATGGCAAACCACTTGCTACTCAGCCTGGGTGCACAGACCGCCCAAGGAGGGGCGCAAAATCATCATGGGGCATCGGCAGCCACCCGTTTGTTAAATGCGGATGGGGTCAATACCCGTGGTTGGGAAATTGATAATGGTTCGGGATTATCGCGCATTGCTGCGGTGACAGCCCAAGGCCTAACGCAAATGCTACAGCAGGCTTGGTATTCACCTTTTATGCCCGAGTTTATGTCTTCCTTGGCGATTTCAGGGGTAGACGGTACGGTACGCCGGCGTTTGCACGACGACGAGGTGCGCGGCCGTGCTCATCTAAAGACGGGCACTTTACGTGATGCACGCGCTTTGGCTGGCTACGTGCTGGCTGCCAACGGCAAACGTTATATTTTGGTTTCTATTGCCAATCATGCACAAGCAGCGGCCATTCGGCCCTTTAATGACGCATTGGTCAAATGGGTGGCCGAGCATTAAGTGTATGCTGTGATGAGATGATGGTTTTTTACGAATAATTTATTCGCTGCGCTTGGGAGAAAAGATGGCGATTCATGAGATTAAGCACCCCTTGATTCGGCATAAGTTGGGGTTAATGAGAAAGGCAGATTTAAGCACCAAAAACTTCCGTGAGATGTCACAAGAGATTGCCGCCTTGTTAACCTACGAGGCGACCAAAGATCTGCCTTTGATGGCCGAAGAGGTTCAGGGGTGGTGTGGCTCGGTAGCTGTCGAGAGGTTGGCTGGCAAAAAAGTCACGGTCGTGCCTATTTTGCGGGCTGGTATTGGTATGTTAGATGGGGTGCTTAGCCTCATTCCTGGGGCCAAGGTCTCAGTCATTGGTATTGCCCGCAACGAAGAAACACTCGAGGCACATACCTATCTAGAGCGACTAGTGGGCGAACTTGATCAACGCTGGGCCTTGATCATCGATCCCATGCTGGCAACGGGTGGCTCAATGGTTGCTACCATCGATTTACTCAAGGCTGCGGGCTGTAAAACCATCCGTGCTCTGGTGTTGGTGGCGGCACCCGAAGGGATACAGGCCGTGCATGAAAAACACCCCGATGTACAGATC
This sequence comes from Paenalcaligenes sp., assembly GCA_035302345.1. Lineage (GTDB taxonomy): Bacteria > Pseudomonadota > Gammaproteobacteria > Burkholderiales > Burkholderiaceae_B > Paenalcaligenes. The sequence continues at coordinate 31,784 of DATGSS010000089.1, read as the reverse complement.
TACACCGCCTCTGTGGATAGCCATTTAGATGAAAATTCTTATATTGTGCCTGGCCTGGGCGATGCTGGGGATCGCATTTTTGGTACCCGTCAGAAAGACGTCACCTAGGTTTGCGAAAGGGCTGTCGTAGCCGATAGAGATGCGCCCTACACTCACAACCATTCACAATATTTAGCGTTATTTTAACTAAAAGTGCTGTGGCTGTTATTAGAAATAGGGTAGGATAAACATTATGTTTTCAACGAGCGGGTGAAAATATCGCTCATAATACAAGGAGCTCCAACATGGTAGACAAAGAAACGATCCGCAAAATCGAAGAAGAGTTCATTTCTGACGTCAAGAAAAACCTTGACGAGGCTGAAAAGCTGCTCCAAGAGGCTGCGGACAGTACCGGAGAAAAGGCCAACAAAATTCGCGAAAAGGCAATGCGTCACTTGAAACAATCGCGTGAGGTGCTGCTAGACACCCAAGAGACTCTCGCACGTCGTGGGCGTCAGGCTATCCGTGCCACTGATGACTATGTTCATGACAAGCCTTGGCAAGCTATCGGCCTAGCAGGTGCATTGGGTCTGTTGCTTGGTGTATTGTTGAGTCGACGCTAATTCACCGCAGATAGGCTCTGGTCTTCCAGGGCCTTTTTCATTTTAACTGTTTATTATCTACCATCATTCAAAGGGTGCCATGTCATTGCGGCAAAAAGTTGGGCAGTGGTCTCAGACCTTGGTGGCGATTTTAGCGACCCGCCTAGAGTTATTTGCTATCGAGTTTAGCGAAGAAAAAGGTGCGTTTATTCGCATGCTGGTGTGGGTTGCAGCGGCCATGTTTTTTGGTGTGCTGGCCATTATTGTGCTCACCTTTCTGCTGATATTGCTTTTTTGGCCTACAGAATGGCGTTATTGGGCCTTTGCGGCCATTTTAATTATTTATTCAGGCCTTAGTTTATATTTTGCGCGCAAGGTCATAGTGCGCCTAACGCGTGGGCCTATCCCTTTTCAGGCATCTTTGGATGAATTAAAACAAGATTTACACCTCATACAGCGCCTGCGTGAGGATGTCACGCAGACCGACCAAGCAGACCCGTCCGAGAACCGACCTTTATGAGCAATCCTTCGCAAAAACATATAGAGCGTCAAATCCGCAAAGAAATATTGCGTATGCGCGCCGCCTCACAGCGTCAGCAGCTATGCGAGTTGGGATGTGAATTTGTCGACCAGGCGAATCCACAAAACTTGCTGGCGCGTTTTTTGGGGGTCGGGTCGCGATCCATGAAGACGTTTAGATGGGGGCGTGCCCTGTGGTCTTTACATCAGCGTTACGAGCTATTGCTTTCCAGTGCTTGGTTGCTTTTTCGCGGGGTACGCGGGCGCAGTTTACGTTGGCCTACGCTAGGTTTGGTGGCCTTGCGCTTATTGCGTTTCAGTCTCGAGCGCGATGATTCGGATGAGTCTACCCAGCACCGCTCAAAGCGCCATTCATCCGCATCATCCACCAGTTTTCAACAGTCCAGGGCGAATCAAAATTTATCTGTACCTGTTGATGACTCGTTGCCTACAAATAAGCCTGTTGAGGCTATCAACCCGGACAGCACACAGGCCGAGCTAGCGGCCTTGCAATCCAGGCTAGAGGCGGCCGAGGCCCGAGCCAGCGGTCATAAACCAAGCTCTTCGTAGAGTTTGGCCATGCGCTGGCTGACCTCATCATCCATTTCAATAATACGACCCCATTCGCGTTGAGTCTCGCCAGGCCACTTGTTAGTGGCATCCAAGCCCATCTTGCCACCCAACCCTGAAACAGGCGAGGCAAAATCCAAATAATCTATAGGCGTGTGATCCACCAAGGTGGTGTCCCGTACCGGGTCCATGCGCGTGGTGATGGCCCATATGACCTCTTTCCAGTCGCGAGTGTCGATATCATCGTCCACAATCACAATAAATTTTGTGTACATAAATTGGCGCAAAATACTCCATACCCCAAACATGACCCGCTTGGCGTGGCCAGCGTACTGTTTGCGTATTGAAACTACAGCCATGCGATAACTACAGCCTTCGGGAGGCAGGTAAAAATCCACGATTTCGGGTAACTGTTTTTGCAACAGGGGGATGAAAACCTCGTTGAGAGCCTCACCTAAAATAGCAGGTTCATCAGGGGGTTTGCCTGTGTAGGTGCTGTGGAAGATGGGGGTCTTACGCATGGTGATGCGCTCGACAGTAAAAACAGGGAACCATTCTTGTTCGTTGTAATAACCGGTGTGATCCCCGTAAGGGCCTTCGAGGGCTATTTCGTAGTCTGTTTTGGGGCGTGGTGGATGTGTGGGATCCTCAGGGGGGGTGATGGCACGAGGGTCGCTTTGCGGCAAGATATGCCCTTCGAGGATAATCTCAGCGTAGGCTGGGACCATCAGATCGCTGCCTTTGGCTTTGGCTACCTCGGTGCGCGAGCCGCGTAAAAGCCCAGCAAATTGGTATTCGGACAAACTATCCGGAATGGGGGTAACCGCCCCAAGAATAGTCGCGGGGTCAGCGCCCAAAGCGACCGCAATAGGAAAAGGTGTGCCCGGATGAGTCAAGGCATGATCTCTAAAATCTAAGGCACCACCACGGTGTGCTAGCCACCGCATAATCAATTTGTTGCGGCCTAATTGTTGTTGTCTGTAAATCCCCAGGTTTTGGCGTTTGGCATGCGGCCCTTTGGTGATGGTTAGTCCCCAGGTTAGCAATGGAGCGACATCACCCGGCCAACAAAACTGGATAGGCAGCTGGTTCAAATCGACCTCGTCACCCTCTAGGACCACCTCTTGGCAGGGCGCCTTGCGAATGGTTTTAGGGCTCATATCCCACAAGGCAGATTTGAGCATGACGACCTTGGAGATCGCATCACGCAAGCCACTAGGGGCTTCGGGCTCTTTGAGGTCGGCTAATAAGACCCCTACATCGCGTAGTGCCTGTATGTTGTCCTCGCCCATCCCCCAGGCTACGCGCTGGGTAGTACCAAAAAGATTGGCCAGTATGGGGTATGGGGTGGGCTGACCTTGATGCTGTGCATTTTCAAAAAGCAGCGCTGGGCCACCCGCACGCAATACTTGATCACTAAGGGCGGTAATCTCTAGATGGGTTGAAACGGGTTGTTGTATACGTTTGAGCTGCCCTTGGTTTTCTAGCTGTTGAACAAAATCGCGAAGATCACGGTATTTCACTTTGGCTACGTCCTCTTGAGCTCTGACAAATCATTGGGTTGGGTTATGATTGGGCTATTGTATTCCAGGATGGGGGTGAATGTTGTTATTAAGCGTTTTCCATCAAAGCCATTGGCCTCAACGGTTGGTTTACCGCATGGGCGAGATCGTGCATTTATGTGCTATTTATTTTGGCATAGCCGCATTGGTGACTATTTTCTCTTTGTGGCTAGTCCCCTCGACACGCGAGCAAACCGAACAAATCTATGCTTCAGTGATTGATACGTTGCGCCCGGCTGGCTGGTCGATGCATCGCGCTTTGGTGCAGGGTGCAGGTTCAGATGATGGCTTTGATGCGCCGTCTAAAAAAGCAGGCCAATCAGCTGCGGGTGGCTTGGCTCAAGACGATGCGCGCCGTTGGCCACCCGTAGATGCTGATGGTTCCGGTCAGGCGCTCAGAGAGCATCGACAGTCCGCTTATATAGAGTTTGCCCGATCTTTGGATGAGGCCACCGAGCCTGTGCATTTGGCTGGGATCACGAAAACCCAGTACGAGGCATTGCAAAGTTACATTGCGCGCAAGTACCGTGTCGCCTATACCGCAGTAGGAGCGGTGATTGATATAGCGTATCGCGAGGCGTTGGCCAAAGATTTAGACCCTTTGTTGGTGTTGGCCGTGATTGCTATTGAATCCAGTTATAACCCCTTTGCCGAGAGCGGTGTGGGCGCACAGGGGCTGATGCAGGTCATGACCAAGGTACACCAAGAGAAATTCGAGCCTTTTGTCGAAGGCACCCTAGCTGTGTTTAGCCCGGATGCCAATATACAGATCGGGACACAAATATTGGCAGATTGTTTAAAGCGGCGCGGCTCTATCAATGGGGCGTTAGCCTGTTATGTCGGGGCTACGGGCCCCAGCGATGGTGGTTATGGCAAACGTGTCCTTTCAGAGCGCAGTCGTATTGCCCTGGCCTCGGGGGTGGCCACCAAAGACTAGGGCGGTTTGCTTTAGCTGCCTAGTTTAGCCACCGGCATTTAATAATTTATCCATACGGTTGACGGCTTGTTCCAGACGGGATTGATCGGTTGCATAAGAAAAACGCAACATGCGCGGTGCAAAGTGGGGCCCAAAATCAATACCGGGTACCGCTGCTACGTGTGCAGCATTGAGCAAGTGCTGCGAAAACTCATAGCTATCATCTCCAAACTTGCTCATATCTGCGTAAATATAAAAAGCACCATCAGGATGAACGGGGATGTCAAAGCCAATGGCTTCGAGTGCGGGCACTAGGTATTCGCAGCGAGATTTAAAGGCTAGACGTCGCTGTTCGTAAATATCCAAACACTCTTGCTTAAAACAGGCCAAGGCAGCGTGCTGCGCCAAAGTAGGGGCACAGATGGATAGACTGGCGGCTAATTTTTCTGCGGTATTACTTAATTCCTGGGGTAGTATTGCCCAACCCAAACGCCACCCAGTCATGTGAAAGTATTTGGAAAAACTATTAATAATGACTATGTCATCATCGATACATAGGGCACTTTTTGGGGCGTCTTCGTAATATAGACCCAAGTAAATTTCGTCCATAATGACAAAACCACCGCGGGCACGCACAGCTGCGACCAATTCGCGTAAATCATCGGTGGCGATGCTGGCGCCGGTGGGATTATTTGGAGAGGCAATAAGCACGCCACGTGTATGGGTACCCCAGTGTGCCTCGATGTCGGCAGCCGTAAGATGAAAACGATGAGATGCTGTCGTAGGGATTAATTTGGGCACCCCGCCTGCTGACACGATAAAGTTTTGGTTGGCCGGGTACGAGGGGTCAGGCATGAGAATCTCATCACCGGGGTTAATCATCGTTAGACACACTAAGCTAAGGGCGCCCGAGGCCCCTGCAGTGATGACGATGCGCTCGGGGTCTACCCGTGCCTGGAAAAAATCAGCATAATAATCGCTCAGCGCTTCGCGTAGGGCGGGGGTGCCGGCGGGGGGTGTGTACTGGGTAAGCCCTTGGTCAGCGGCTTTTTTTAAAGCCTCAACGACTGGTTTAGGTGCGGTAAAATCGGGTTCGCCGATGCCCAGGCTAATAATGTCATGGCCAGCCTGACTTAGAGCTTGGGCCGCTTTGAATAATTCGACAGCGTGAAAAGGAACGATATTTTCTGTGCGTTGAGCTAGATGAGCAGAGCGTTGCATAAAGAATCCGCTTTGTATTGGCTAAATAGGTAAATCTAAAGTCGTCAAAAAGGCTGTGCTGAAGTATGATTTTGATGTATTTAGCACAGCAAAAACATCATTTTATTATGACATCAAATTCTCGTCGTGCTTTTTTGAAGGGCCGGGTCCCAGCAACTACCCATTGGGCACGCTTTTATGAGCGTTTGTCTCAAGAGTTTCCCGAGCAATTGCGGCCTTTTGCTTTGGCAGCCCAAGGCATCGAGCACGGGATATTTACCCCCACCCAATCTAACCAAGTACATGCCGTCTTTTTATTGGCACAGCATTTCGAGGTCCAACTGGGGTTAGTGCCTACGGATTTAAATACGATTACGGCACACCCTGAGCCGATTTTATGGCTCGACCCAGTTCATTTAAATCGCTGCGAACCAATTGATGATGAGGGCCGTTTTTATATTGAACCCGGTGTTCGTATGCAACAGCTGGTTGCAGCAGGGTTGACTCAGTTTTCAGCTTTGCCGGCGCAAATGATGTTCATTCGTTGGCTGGCAGATTCGGCTTTTCACCAACATCGTAGCTTGGAGAGTACTGGGGTACAGATGGCATCTATGGTGCTGGCTGATTGTTCTGTGGCTCGTTTGGGACCATTTGGTGCCCAATCTAGTATGGCACTCAACAGCCCGCGGCTGCAGCGTATGGTCCCGCAATTATTCCAGCTGCTGGATACTCAAATAGGGCAGCGCTGTCAGGCTTTGCCGGTGTGGCCTGCACGTTATCGACTCGATGCCTTGCAAGACCAGGGCAGGGTTAATTTGGCTTATTTTGTATTAGGGCAAGGGCTGGATTTGGGCTGGGTCGAATGGGTGGTGTTAGACAGTCAATCATGTACTCAACCCTCATTCAAGCAGCAACCTACTTTTGGTGACGAGCAGAAAATATGGGCTCAAGAGCTTGATGCTGCGGTGCAGCAATGCTTTGACCCTGATGGCAGATTCTTGTCTTTGCTGTAGTGCAGCATGTGCAAAGCCGCAGACTATAGTTAGAATGATGTTTTAATAACCACGAATAAACACAATTTACACACTGTAACTGGGTAACACACACTATGGATGACAATTTGCGTAAAGCCGCGTTGCTCTATCACGAGCAAGGACGCCCGGGCAAGCTTTCGGTAACGCCCACCAAACAGCTTTCTAACCAACGTGACCTCGCTCTGGCGTATTCACCAGGTGTCGCTGCCGCCTGCGAGGAGATCGTCGATGATCCACAAAATGCATTTCGTTATACCGGTAGGGGCAACCTGGTGGGGGTCATTACTAACGGTACGGCAGTACTGGGTCTAGGCAATATTGGCGCCTTGGCGTCCAAGCCAGTCATGGAGGGCAAGGCCGTACTGTTCAAGAATTTTGCTGGGATTGATGTTTTTGATATTGAAATAGATGAGAACGATCCAGATCGTCTGGTCGACATCATTGCGGGGCTCGAGCCAACATTCGGTGGTATTAACCTCGAAGATATCAAGGCTCCCGAGTGCTTTGAGGTCGAGAGCAAACTACGAGAGCGGATGAATATCCCCGTATTCCACGATGACCAACACGGTACGGCTATTTGTGTGGCCGCAGCGTTTTTAAATGGTTTAACAGTGGTTGAAAAAGAGCTCACAGAGGTCAAGGTCGTGGTTTCCGGGGCAGGGGCGGCTGCTTTGGCTTGTCTGAATCTGTTGCTGGATTTAGGGCTGCCTTTAGAAAATATTTGGGTCACTGATATCGAGGGGGTCCTATACGAGGGGCGTACCGTTTTGATGGACGAAAACAAAGAGGTTTTCGCTCGTGATACGCAGGCCCGTACCTTGAATGACGTGATCGATGACGCGGACGTTTTCTTGGGGCTCTCAGCGGGGGGTGTGCTGAGTGCTGAGATGGTGGGGCGCATGGCCGATCGCCCCTTGATTTTGGCCTTGGCTAATCCCACCCCCGAGGTACTGCCCGAGGTCGCTCATGCAGTGCGTGATGATGTGGTAATGGCGACGGGTCGTTCGGACTATCCTAACCAGGTCAATAACGTTTTGTGTTTTCCGTACATATTTCGGGGGGCGCTAGATGTGGGTGCTACCTCGATCACGCGGGGTATGGAAATCGCCGCCGTACACGCTATTTGCCAGCTCGCTCGCGAAGAGCAGGACGAGGTCGTCGCCATTGCGTATGGCTTGGAAAACATCGAGTTTGGGCCTAAGTATTTCATCCCCAAACCTTTTGACTCACGTCTGATTTCGCGTATTGCTCCTGCGGTCGCCAAAGCCGCCATGGATGAGGGGGTAGCCACCCGGCCGATCGAGGACTTCGATACCTATGTGTATCAGTTGCGTCAGTTTGTTCACCGCTCTGGTGCCTTTATGCGTCCCATCTACGGGCTGGCCAAAGGTCTGGTGCACGATGGCGGCAAAGATCGCATTGTTTTTGCCGAGGGCGAAGATGAACGCGTCTTGCGTGCCGTACAGGTTGTGGTCGATGAAAAGCTGGCTAAACCCATTTTGGTGGGCCGACCCAGTGTGCTCGAGCAGCGCATCCAACGCTATGGATTGCGTTTGCGATTGGGCATCGATGTCGAGGTCACTAACCCCGAGCATGACGAACGCTTTAACCGCTACTGGTCTGCTTACTGGGAGCTCATGTGTCGTCGTGGGGTCACCAAAGAAATCGCTCGTGTCGAGATGCGCCGCCGTTCCACGTTAATTGCGGCAATGATGGTTTATCTGGGTGATGCCGATGGCCTCATCTGCGGTACGGTAGGTACCTATGGCAACCACTTGCGCTTCATTGACGAGGTTTTAGGCAAAGAGCCTGGGGTCCATACCTACGGAGCGATGAATATTCTATTGCTGGGTGAGCGTACCGTGGCGTTGGCTGATACCCATGTCAATGATGATCCTACTGCGCTCGAGCTGGCCGAGATCACTGTGGCCTGCGCGCGGCGCATGCGTCAGTTAAACGTCGAACCCAAGGCTGCTTTGTTGTCACGCTCTAACTTTGGCTCGGACAGCTCTAGTTCTGGGCAAAAGATGCGCGAGGCTTTGACTCTGATTCGCGAGATGGATCCCGATCTGGAGATCGATGGCGAGATGCATGGCGATTGCGCACTGGACGAGGATTTACGCCGTCGCATTCTGCCGCATACGACGCTGACTGGTTCGGCTAATTTATTAATTTGCCCCAGCGTTGATGCCGCCAACATTTCTTATAACTTGCTCAAAACAGAAAGTGGTGGGCACGTGGCTATTGGGCCTTTCTTGCTCGGTGCTAATGCGCCTGCAGCGATTTTGACGTCTAGTTCTTCTGTGCGTCGTATCATTAATATGACTGCGCTCACGGTGGTAGATGCCAACAAAGCGACTCAATAACCGAGCACGGTTTTCATTGCGATCGCCAGACCATTGATGCGAGGCATTGCTTTGAAATAATTTTGTCAATAAAACAGGGGCTGCATGCCCCTGTTTTGCTGTGAGCTATAGAATATGTCATTAACTGTTTTACATACTTCTGATTGGCATTTAGGTCGTTTGTTATATGGCCGCAGCCGAGATTCCGAGTTCGAGTCTTTTTTGCAGTGGTTGCTAGAAACTATACGTCGCCGACAGGTCGATGTGTTATTGGTGGCAGGGGATGTTTTTGATAGCAGTACACCCACGCACCAGGCCCAAACTTTGTATTATCGTTTTTTATCAGCGGTCAGTTTGACGGCTTGTCAGCATGTGGTCATTATTGGCGGGAATCATGACTCGCCCACCCTGCTCAATGCACCTCAAGAGTTACTCAAAGCTTTGCATGTTCATGTGATTGGTCAGGCCTTACGCCCCGAGGACGAGGTGCTCGTATTGTACGATGCCGATCAATGTCCACAACTGATTGTGGCGGCAGTGCCTTATTTGCGCGAGCGCGATGTACGTCAGGTTCATAGCGGCGAGAGCTTAGAGGAAAAAGCAGCGGGTTACGTGCATGGGGTCGAGCAATACTATACCGAGATTGCCGAGCAGGCTTTGGCTTGCCAGCAAGAGCTAGAAAAAAAAGTGCCCATCATAGCGATGGGTCATTTGTTTACAGCGGGTGGGTATACGCAATCAGACGATGGAGTGCGCGATGTCATTGTAGGCGGGTTGGGACACATCCGCCCGCAGCTATTTGATCAGGTATTTGATTATGTGGCGTTGGGGCATTTGCATGTGCCACAACGCGTCGGGCAGCGTGATTGGGTGCGCTATAGTGGATCGCCCTTGCCGATGGGGTTCGGCGAGGCTCAACAGCAAAAGTCAGTGTGCTTAATACAGATAAAAAATGCAGATAAACCAGAGTCCACACCTCAGGATTCGATGCCTAGTGGGGCAGTAACTAAGAGTCAATCCAAGCCCACCTCAGCCGATAACCTCGCTTTAGCCGATAACACCGCTTTTTCCGATAACGTCACTCCAGCCGATAGCTTACCTCCAGCAGAGCAAAAACAGTGGGAATGGCAGCGTTTGCAACATCAATTCAAAGTGCAGCTGTTGCCCGTCCCGGTTTTTCAACGTTTGCGGCGTATCGAGGGTGACTGGACGCAAATTGAGGCGCAGATACTGGCCTATAAAAGAAAATTAGAATCCATTTGGCTGGAAATTATTTATACCGGCGACGAGGTGGTTGGTGAGTTGCGCGCGCGTGTCAGTGAATTAATCGAGGATTCACCTCTAGAAGTGTTGAGATTGCAAAATCAAATGTTAATGCGCGAGATCCTAGCCCCAGTGCAGGCCGAAAAGCCGTTGCCCGAGCTCACCCCATACGAGGTGTTTGAGCGTCGCCTAGAGGCTTTGCAAGTTGCCTCAGAGCAACGTGCAGAATTACTACATACTTATGGTGAGGCCTTGCAGCTGTTAGAAGAAGAACAGCCCACCGAGGAGGCTGAATCATGAGAGTGCTCAGTTTTCGTTTTCAAAATTTAAACGCATTGGTGGGGGAATGGTTTATTGATTTAACCCACCCTGCTTATGAGGCCGAGGGGATTTTTGCTATCACTGGCCCTACCGGTGCGGGCAAAACAACTATTTTAGATGCTTTATGTTTGGCCTTATATGGACGTACACCGCGATTGGGTTCAATCACACAAAGCAGCAATGAGATCATGTCACGGCATACGGGCGAGTGCTTTGCCGAGGTGGTTTTTGCAACCCAGACAGGACAATACCGTTGTTTTTGGGGGCAGCATCGTGCACGCCGCCGTGCTGATGGCGCATTGCAACCCGCGCGACACGAGCTCGCCGAGGCCGACAGCGGCACCATCCTAGCCAGTGGTGTTCAAGCTGTTCAGCAATATATTCCCGAGCTAACCGGATTAGATTTCGAGCGTTTCACTCGTTCAATGCTGCTGGCGCAGGGTTCTTTCGCAGCCTTTTTACAAGCCGATGCTGATGAGCGTGCGCCTTTATTAGAACAAATTACGGGCACAGAGATTTACGCTGATATTTCTAAGTTAGTTCATGAAAAACGGCGTAGTGTATTGGCGCAATACGAGGCGATGCTGGAGCAAGGCGAGAAAATCGTTCTTTTGGATCCCGAGGCTGAAAAAAACCTGCGTATCGAACACGAACGTTGCGCTGAGTTAATCAGACAAAAAGAAGTGCAAGTCGAGCAACTGCAATCAGGGTTACAGTGGCAGGAAAATATTCAAAGCCTACACAATCAATTGCATGCTTTGCGCACTCAAGAGCAGCAATTGGACGAGCAAACCCAAGCATTTGCACCCGAATTGTTACGTTTGCAGTGGGCGGAAAAGGCGCTTTCCTTTGAAGAGGACTACGCCACTTTACAGACATTGCAAGAGCAGCTCAAAAAAGGGCGGGCAACGTTAAATCAGGCCCAAGATGATTTACCCGCTTTGGAAAAGGCCTATCACGATGCACAACAGGGCTTCGAGCGGGCACATAACGATTGGCAAACTGAAGAGCTGCGTCAAGAAGAGCTACAAAATCTTTGGGAGCAGGTTCAACGCCTAGATGAGCAATTAGCTGCTCAGCAGCCCACCTTAGTGGCTGCGCGTGCTGAAAAAGACAAACGCCAGCACAAACAACAACAAGCGCAAAGTGATTTAGATGCACTTAATCGAAACGCGGTTAATGTGCGCGAGGCACTGGCTGAGGTCAAAAATTACCAACAACGCCATGCAGCTGATGCTGAGTTGGGACAGATTTTAGGAAGCGTGCAACTAAGAATAGAGCAATTGCAAAGCATCACAGAGCAAAAGCAAACACTCAGCAACAGACTCGTGCAGGCACAGGCCCACCTAAAGCAACAACAGGAACAATGGACAGTACTGAGCAATAAGCAGCACAGTCAAAACCAACAGCAGGAACAGGTACAGACAGCGCTGCAGGAGACCCGTGACAAGCTACAAGCCCAATTAAAAGGAGCGTCCTTACGTAGTATGCGTCAACAGTTGGATGACGCCCGCGAAAAGCATATGTTGCGCCGGTTGATGGCTGATTTTGAAACCCATCGAGCCGCGCTCCAAGCAGGCGAGCCGTGCCCTCTGTGTGGTTCACTCGAGCATCCCCTAGTCACCGATACATTGCCCACTGTTGATGAGTATCAGCAAGAGGTTAATGCCCTAGCGCAGGCGTTGCAGTATGCAGAATCCCTGCAGGAAGAGATTGAGCTACAAGAAAAGCAGTTGCAAAAGGCGGTTGACGCCATTAGTGGCTTAAACAATGAGATGCATGCAATCAATGGGCAGATGAACTTGGCTAATCAGCAGGTCGATTATGTCCAGGAACAATTGCACACCGCGCAGAGCGAGTACAAACAGCTACACACTGAGCTGGCAGGGCAATTGCGGCCTTTCGAGATAATCACATCGGCCGAGACCAATTGGGAGCAGTTACCCTCTGTTTTGCAGGCTCGATGGGCTCAATGGCAAGCACAGCAGACACAGGTCGAGGAATTACAGCAAAAACTCAATACCCATGAGGTTCAACGCGAACAATTAGAGCAGGCGGTTCACAATAGCCAAATAGAGTACGCAGAGGCTGCACACCAACTCCAATTTATTGAGGAAAATGTCCGGGCCTTGCAGGCACAACGTAACGAGCTCTTTGGCGATCAAACTGTTGCCCAAGCACGGGCCCAACGTCAAAAGCAGCTACGTGAGTTACAGCAACACACAGAGCAGGCACGCCTGAGGCAACAAGACACATTGCGCGACTGGCAGCTGAAACAAGAAGCCATCAAGCAACACACTCAACAGTTGCAACAATTACAAGTTCAGGTAGATGAAAAACAGCAAGCGTTTTTAGCGACGATTCAACAGGCGGGATTTGTTGACTATGAAGATTATCAAAAACGGCGTTTGCCGACTCAGGTGCGGCAACGGCTACAGCAGCAAGCCCGTGCGTTGGATGATGCTCGGATTCGATTGAACAGTACCCGCCAAGAGCGACAGCAACAATTGCAACAAGAAGAGGCAAAAGCATTGACGACGCTCAGCCAAGAACAATTGCTGTCAACACTGACTCAATGTCGGGCGGATTTGCAAGAACAGACTCAAAAGCGCAGCGAGTTGGATTACCAATTGCGCACCAATGAACAGGCCAAGCAACAGTTCAAAGCACAGCAACAAGCAGCTTTAAAACAACAAAAAGAACTCGAGCGCTGGTCAGCACTGCATGATTTAATTGGTTCTAGTGATGGAAAGAAGTTCCGCAATTTTGCTCAGGGCTTAAGTTTTGCCCAGTTGGTGTATTATGCCAATCAACAGATGCAAAACATGAGCGATCGCTACCTTTTGCAACAAGAGCAAACCAATCCACTGCTGCTGAATGTAATCGACAACTACCAGGGTGGGATTGTGCGTTCGACCCAAAACCTGTCCGGGGGCGAGAGCTTTATCGTTAGCTTGGCTTTAGCGTTAGGGCTGTCCCAAATGGCCAGTCACAACGTGCGTATCGATTCATTGTTCCTGGATGAAGGCTTTGGTACGCTAGACGAAGAGGCACTATCGCTGGCTTTGGACGCTTTGGCTAACCTGCGCCACGAGTCCAAGCTAATCGGGGTGATATCCCATGTGAATACGCTCAAAGAGCGCATTGGCACCCAGATTCAGGTGGTGACCAATCAGCGTGGCCACAGCCGCCTTAAGGGGCCGGGGTGCCAGCAACTGGCCTGAGGGTTGATGAACTAAAACCTAGATAAATGGAGTACTGCAACAATGAGCCTAACCTCAAAATTCAACAAGCATGTCGAAATTGGTGGGCATTTTAAATCCACAGAAAGTCATCGCGAAGAGCTTTTCCAAGAGGCCGAGCAGCTAGGAATCACCGTGATGGTGGCTAATTGTGATCGCGCTCGTAGTCGTTCAGCAGTATTACGCGCTATTGCCAAAGCTGTCGATTATCCACAGTTTTTTGGTAATGATATGGATGCACTTTATGATTGTTTATCCGAAACAGTGGTTGATCAGCAAACTGGGCTGTATTTGTGGCTGGATCGTTTGCATACTGCTGATGACGTGATTGGCGCGGCCACAGAGGATATTGTGCAGGTTTTGGATGATGTGGCTGATTATGCGACAAACAAAGGGCGTAAATTTATTTATACGATCATTCACGGCGGTAAACATGACGCCCCCGAGCCCGGTGTAGCCCCCGAACCTTATTTGCGTCGTGATGACTAGCTGCGCTAGAGGTTTTTAATCTAAACAATGCAAAAAGCCGCGAATCGCGCCTACCAGGCCTATAGCGGCAGTTTCTGCCCGTAACACGCGCGGACCAAATAAAAGGGGGCGAGCTCGGTGGTTTAGGGCTAGCTCGACCTCTGTATCAGACCATCCACCCTCTGGGCCGATCAACAAATACAAATGACGCCATCCCCCCGTCGGTGGGGTGAGGGCCTGTACAAAATCATTCGTCGCAATCTGATGACATAAAATAATGCCATGCCCTGGCTGTTTGGCATCAGCGGCGATTTGATCCAGGAAATGATGCAAGTTTTGTGGGGCACTGAGTTGCATTAACTGATTGCGCCCACACTGCGCACTGGCAGCCTCGATGATCCGTTGCCAATGTGCAACGCGTTTTTCGGCTCGCTCGGCGCTTAGTTTAAGCACGCTATGCTGTGCTGCAATAGGCGCAAAACTGTGGACCCCCATCTCTACCGATTTTTCAATGATCCAATCCATCTTGTCCCCCGTTGCAAGCCCTTGTGCGACGGTTAGACGTAATCCCAATTCACGGTTTTCTGGACGAAACTCCTCGATGACGGCGCGCACCTGTTTGCCCTCATAATGTAGACGGGCCAAATATTCCCCTCCTTGGCCATTAAAGAGGATCACTTGGCTTTGGGCAGGCAAACGCAGCACCCTTTGTATATAATGCGCCTTGTCTTTAGGCAGTGTGATGTCTTGTTCTACAGAGAGTAGAGCATCGATGTAAATACGCGAAAAAGTCATATCTTTTGCCCAGTTTGCGCTCTGACTTATATCGGACAGAGCGATTGCCTATCGGTGTTAGAATCTTTGTCTAAAATAGTGAGTCAGTTTTTAAATTTTTGACGTCTAGGTGACCATCATCAGATGGTATCAACTGTGAGTATCTTATGGCCCAATCTCCTTTTGCTCAATCTGTAATGGCAAACGCATTGCGCGCGCTCGCAATGGATGCAGTCCAAGCGGCCAAATCCGGTCATCCCGGTGCCCCAATGGGAATGGCTGAAATCGCCCAAGTCCTGTGGACACAGCATCTAAAGCATAATCCCCAAGCCCCAGATTGGATTAACCGCGATCGTTTCGTACTGTCCAACGGGCATGCGTCTATGCTGATTTATGCCCTGTTGCATCTGAGTGGTTACGATTTGCCCCTCGAGCAACTCAAACAATTCAGGCAGCTGCATTCTCAAACACCCGGACACCCCGAAGTTGGGGATACCCCCGGGGTCGAGACTACGACAGGTCCATTAGGACAGGGTTTGGCGAATGCGGTGGGCATGGCGTTATCCGAGGCCTTGCTGGCCCAAGAATTCAACAAGCCAGGGTATGACGTTATAGATCATTTTACCTATGCTTTTATCGGCGATGGTTGCCTCATGGAAGGTATCTCCCACGAGGTGTGCTCATTAGCAGGCACGCTCAAGCTTTCCAAGCTAATCGTTCTGTATGACGATAATGGCATTTCCATTGATGGCGAGGTCGAGCCCTGGTTTAGTGATGATACTGCTGAGCGGTTCCGTAGTTATGGCTGGCAGGTCATTACCGGTGTCGACGGGCATGATCCCGAGGCCATTGATGCTGCGATTCGTCTGGCCAAGGCCCAAGGCAAAGAAAATGCGACTGGTCCGACTTTGATTTGTTGTCGGACAGTGATTGGCAAAGGCGCGCCCAATTTAGCAGGTACCGCACAATCTCATGGCGCTCCTTTGGGTCCTGATGAAATTGCCGCTACGCGTGATGCTATTGATTGGCCCTATGAGCCTTTCGAGATTCCATCCGAGGTGTACGCATATTGGGACGCCTCCGAGCGCGGGCAGGGCTTGCAAACCCAATGGGAAAAATTATTTAAAGAATACGCCCAAGCTCATCCCGAATGTGCTGCGGAATTGCGTCGGCGCATGCAAGGGGATTTGCCCACAGATTTTGCTGCCCAGTCATCAGCTTTAATTGAAAAGGTGGCCCAAGACGCCCAAGATGTCGCCAGCCGCAAGGCCTCTCAAATTGCGATTACCGAGTTAGTAAAATTCATCCCCGAGCTGCTAGGTGGTTCTGCCGATTTAACGGGCTCTAACCTGACCAACTGGCCCGATGCAATCCCCGTTCGTACCAGCGAGCAGGGGGTACGGTTTGGACGCCATATTAATTATGGGGTACGCGAGTTCGGTATGGCCGCCATTATGAATGGGGTCGCTCTGCATGGGGGTTATATTCCATTCGGCGGCACTTTCCTGACGTTTTCAGATTATTCGCGCAATGCCATTCGTATGGCTGCGCTCATGCGCCAACGCGTAGTGCATGTATTTACCCATGACTCGATTGGTCTGGGTGAGGACGGCCCCACGCACCAAGCAGTCGAACACGCCACCAGTTTGCGCCTCATTCCTAATCTAGACGTTTGGCGTCCTTGCGATAGCACAGAAACTGCAGTGGCTTGGGTGCAGGCGCTAGGGCGTCCGCAAAGCGTTGGCATGGATGTCCAAAAAGGTGGGCCCAGTGCATTGCTATTGTCCCGTCAAAACCTGCCCTTTGTAAAGCGCGACCCAAAGACTATCGACGCTATTGCTCGGGGTGGATATATTTTACGCGAGGCGGCCGATCACCCACAGGCCATTATCATAGCGACAGGCTCTGAGGTTTCAGTGGCACTGCAAGCGCAGGAACAATTACAGGCCAAAGGGGTGATGGTACGTGTTGTCTCTATGCCATGTACCCAGCGTTTTGACGCACAATCCCAAGACTGGCGCGCAGAGGTACTGCCCGCTGATTTACCCAAGGTTGCTGTCGAGGCTGGCTCCACATTGGGCTGGTATAAATATGTTGGCACCGAGGGGGCTGTGGTCGGTTTGGATACCTATGGTAAATCTGCCCCTGCCAGTGAATTATTCGAGTATTTTGGTATCGATGCAGCTCAGGTCGTTGCTGCGGTAGAAAAAATTCTTTAGGAGTATTCTCTATGACCATTCGTGTTGCGATTAATGGCTATGGCCGCATTGGGCGTATGACGCTGCGCGCTTTTTACGAACAAAACAAACCTCATAATATCCAGATCGTCGCTGTTAATGCACCCGGTCAGGATGAAATTGCTCGCCACCTGACGCAGTTTGATACGGTCCATGGGCGCTTTAATGCTGAGGTATCCCTGACTGATGACAAGCAGCACCTAGTAGTCAATGGTGACCAAATCCGTCTGTTGTCCGAGCGTGATCCTGCCAAACTACCCTGGGATGAGCTTGATATTGATATCGTGCTCGAGTGTACCGGTCGCTTTAATAGCAAAGAGAGTGCCAGTGCTCATTTACAGGCCGGCGCTAAAAAGGTGTTGCTGTCCGCACCAGGCGGTGGTGATGTGGATGCTACTGTGGTCTATGGGGTGAATCACCATGTACTCAAAGCCACTGATACTGTAGTTTCCAATGCTTCTTGCACGACTAACTGCTTGGCACCTCTAGTGTTGCCCCTCCAAGAGCAAATCGGTATTGCCAATGGCCTAATGACGACCATTCATGCTTATACCAACGATCAAAAGCTCATTGACGTGGCTCACAAAGACTTCCGCCGTGCGCGCGCCGCGGCCCAAAACATGATTCCCACTAAAACGGGTGCTGCTGCAGCCGTTGGTTTGGTCTTGCCTGAGCTCAAAGGCAAGCTTGACGGATTTGCAGTGCGCGTTCCGACCATTAACGTATCCATGGTTGATCTGTCTTTTGTTGCCGAGCGCGATACTGACGTTGACGAGGTCAATCAAGTCTTGCGTGATGCCGCCCAGGGCAAGCTCAAAGGCATCCTCGAGTACTGTGACGAGCCTTTGGTTTCCACAGACCATAATCACACCACAGCATCCAGCATAGTAGACGGACTGTTGACCCGTGCTTCGGGACGCTTGGTCAAGGTCTCCGCCTGGTATGACAACGAGTGGGCTTTCTCGGTCCGTATGCTGGATACCGCAGCGGCCATGATGGCTGCTAACTAGGGTGCTCATGATTTCTAGCGGTAGATGGTAGGAAGGACGATGAAGCTTTCTGTACTCAAAATGCAAGACCTGGCCCAAGCGGGCCAATTGACGGGCAAGCGGGTGTTTATTCGCTCGGATATGAATGTGCCGATGAGTGATGGCGAGATCGCAGATGATACGCGTATCAAAGCCTCATTACCGGCGATTCGTATGGCTTTGGATGCGGGGGCTGCGGTGATGGTGACCACGCATTTGGGGCGACCCAAAGAGGGCGAAGTGCATCCCGGGGATTCTTTGGCACCCATTGCCGAGAGGCTGGCCAAAATGCTGGCTTTGCCTGTGCCCCTCAAGCGCGATTGGGTCAAGGGTGTTGATGTCGCACCAGGGCAGGTCGTGTTGTTGGAAAATTGTCGCACTAATGTGGGCGAGGCTGCTAATGATGAGGCTTTATCACGGCAGATGGCCGCGCTGTGTGATGTTTATGTCAATGATGCTTTTGGGACAGTGCATCGCGCCCAGGCCTCGACCGAGGGGATTGCGCGTTTTGCGCCGATAGCTTGCGCCGGGCCTTTATTAGCAGCCGAGCTCGAGGCCTTGGGCCGCAGCCTAAAAGAACCGGCGCGGCCGTTGGTGGCCATTGTAGGGGGCGCCAAAGTTTCTACCAAATTATCCATCTTGCGGGCGTTGGCAGAACAAGTCGATCAATTGATTGTGGGTGGTGGTATCGCCAATACTTTCATGTTGGCCGAGGGGCTGCCAATAGGTCAGTCATTAGCCGAGGCCGAACAAGTGGACGAGGCACGTTATGTGATCCAGCGCATGAAAGAGCGTGGTGCGCAGGTGCCTATTCCGGTTGATTTGGTTTGCGCCAAGCAGTTTTCCACGGATGCGACCGCGGTCACCAAGGATGCCGCCGATATCGAAGATGATGATCTGATTCTAGATGTCGGGCCCAAAACAGCCGCCCAGTTATCAGGCTTGTTAGCTCATGCGGGCACGATCGTCTGGAATGGCCCCGTCGGTGTTTTCGAGTTCCCTGCGTTTGCCAGTGGTACCCGCACTTTGGCTAACGCGATTGCAGACTCGCAGGCCTATTCTATCGCTGGCGGTGGTGATACCCTGGCAGCGATTGCCAAGTTTGGCATCAGCAACAAAATTAGCTACATCTCGACGGGGGGTGGCGCATTTTTAGAGTTCCTCGAAGGCAAAAAATTGCCTGCCGTAGCCGTACTCGAAGAGCGGGCTCAGTAATTCATGCGACTGCTTACCCGGTGCAAGAGCGCCGGGTAATATGCCCCTAATGCGATGGCGCGAACCACGACATAACCTATAAAAGCGACCCACAGCCCATGGTTGTCCCAGTGGGGTGTTAGCAGCATAGACAGTGCGACAAAAGACAGCAGGGCTAAAATAGTGGCATTGCGCATTTGCCTTGTTTGTGTGACCCCAATAAAAATGCCGTCTAGCTGAAAGGCTGCAAACGAACAGAAAATATAAACAGCAGCCATTGTGTTAAATGCGCGCGCAATGGCCTGCACTTGGCGATCTTGGGTCAGCCAGGCGATAAACTCGTGGCCCCAAAAATAAAATAATAATGACAAGAGCAATGCTGTGAAAGCAGCTAATACCGTACTGTCTTTGACGGCCTGTTTAAAATGACGTGGGTCACGGGCACCATAGGCTTGACCAACCAAGGCCTCGGCAACATTAGCATAACCATCCAAGAAAAAAGCCGATAGGCTGATAAATTGCAACAAAATGTGATTGGCGGCTAATGTCCCATCGCCAAACATGGCCCCTTCATTGGCAAACCAGGCAAAGCCTGCAATCAGTGCTAACGTACGCACCATGATGTTGGCATTTACCGAAAACAAAGCCTTTAATCGCTGAGTATCTAAAATGTTATCCAACAGTGCAGCGAATCGCTGCAAGGGTTGTTGCAAGCCCATCCGCGGCAAAAGAATCATCAGTGCTATGGCCCAGGCCAACCATTCGGCGACCAAGGTACCCAAAGCTATACCCTTTACTCCCAAATGCAGCCCTAAAACAAATAGGATATTAAAAATTATATTAAGGCCATTGAGCACCAGTTGCGTGATCAATAGTTGTTTGGACCAGCCCATGCCGATAAAAATGCCCAGCAACGCAAAAATCATCAATGTGGCAGGAGCCCCCCAAATACGTACATAAAAATAAGCACGTACCTCATCTAGCACGGCATCACTGGCACTAATCCAACTGGTCGCAAGACGTTCGATAGGCCACTGTAATATGATTAATACCAAACCAATCAAACAGCCCAGTAATAATGTCCTAAAGACCAGGGCGTGGAGCTCGTCTTGCTGTTGCGCCCCTTTGGCCTGAGCCACAAAACCAGTTGTGCCCATGCGCAGGAAGCCAAATCCCCAGTAAACAAAATTGAAAATCAGCGCAGCCAACGCAATGGCACCCAAATGGACTGCGGTACCCGTCTGACCGATCACAGCAGTATCAACCAGGCCTAAAATAGGCACTGAGGCATTGGCCAAAATAATGGGCCAAGCCATTTTCAGGATGTCTTTATACTGTTTTTTTAGCATTCCAAGGGGTGTTGTGGGCAGATGAACGAGATGGGGCTGTAGAGTTGGGCGCAAAGCATTATACTAGTTAGCCGTTAATTTAATTACGTTTGGGGCAAATTTGTACATTTTGTGTTTGGTGGCCTTTAGGCAACACAGTGTAGAATATAAGAGGGTACTGACATGTGCATCCCATGACGTAAAACACATAACACACATATATTTGTATTAACACCAGGATAACTTCATGACTTCCAAGCGTTTAGTTCGTCAACATCCCGATCAATTATTGGTTGGTTTGGTGTCCATTTCTGATCGCGCCACCCAAGGAGAATATCAAGACGAGGGGATACCTGCACTCAAGCAATGGCTGGACGAGGCTTTGATCCAAGCCCCCCAATACGCCACTCGTCTGATCGCAGACGAGACCTCACAAATTAGTGCTGCTCTGATCGAGTTAGTTGATGAGGTAGGCTGTGATTTAGTGCTAACAACTGGGGGCACCGGGCCTGCACGCCGCGATGTCACACCCGAGGCAACATTAGCCGTTGCATCCAAAGAAATGCCTGGTTTTGGCGAGCAAATGCGCCAAATTAGCTTGCATTTTGTGCCGACGGCTATTTTGTCACGACAGGTGGCCGTTATCCGTGAAACGGATGAGCACGCTGCTTTACTGATTAATTTACCAGGTCAACCCAAAGCCATCGCAGAAACGTTAGGCGGGGTCAAAGACAAACAGGGCAATACGGTGGTGCCCGGTGTATTTGCCGCGGTGCCTTATTGCATTGACCTCATTGGTGGGCCTTATGCGGAAACTCACGAGTCAGTTATTTCCGCATTTAGACCTAAATCAGCACGACGCGAATAACTACAGCATAGTTTTGGTTTTCTGGATTACAGTTTTTATTTTAGGAGAGTCTAATGGCATTGGTTTCCATGCGACAATTGTTAGACCATGCGGCAGAGCATGGCTACGGCATTCCCGCTTTTAACGTTAATAATCTCGAGCAGGTACAGGCAATCATGGAGGCCGCTGACGAGACAAATAGCCCGGTCATTATGCAGGCATCAGCTGGCGCACGTCGCTATGCAGGCGAGGACTTTCTTAAAGGGCTGATTGAGTCCGCGGTCAAGGCTTATCCTCATATTCCCATCGTCATGCATCAGGACCACGGTCAATCTCCTGCTGTCTGCCAAAGCGCGATTGATTTGGGTTTTACCAGCGTTATGATGGACGGTTCGCTGCGCGAAGATGGTCGCACAGTAGCCGACTTTGACTACAACGTCGATGTCACACGCAAGGTCGTCGAGCTAGCCCATCCACTAGGGATTACCGTTGAGGGTGAATTAGGCTGCCTGGGTTCCCTAGAGACCCTCCAAGGGGACAAAGAAGATGGCCACGGCTTCGAGGGCAAGCTCACACGCGAACAGCTTTTGACCAGCCCTGACGAGGCCGCCGAGTTCGTTCGTCTGACCGGATTGGATGCGTTGGCAATTGCCATCGGTACCAGTCACGGTGCTTATAAGTTTACGCGCGAGCCCACGGGTGATATTTTGGCCATTGATCGGGTCAAGGAAATTCACGCTCGCATCCCCAATACACACCTGGTCATGCACGGTAGCTCTAGCGTGCCTCAGGAACTGCTGGACGAGATCCGCGAGTTTGGTGGCGAAATGAAAGAAACCTACGGCGTACCCGTCAAAGAGATCCAAGAGGCCATTAAATATGGTGTCCGCAAGGTCAACATCGACACAGACATTCGTTTGGCCATGACTGCAGCGGTACGTCGCTTTATGCACGAAAATCCGTCTGCTTTTGACCCACGCGACTACCTCAAGGCTGCTCGCGAGGCCGCTAAGGCCATTTGCAAGGCGCGGTACGAGCAATTAGGTGCAGCTGGTAATGCATCCAAGATTAAGCCTATCCCACTGACGCAGATGGCACAGCAGTACAGCTCAGGTGCCTTGGCTCAGCAGGTCCAGTAGGTGCCACTCTCATGGATATGATGCGCCACAGTTAAAGCGCATAGTGACTCAGTGGGTTTTGGCGATAGCGCCAAGGCCCACTTCTATTTTTTGCAGGCTTAATAAAGGAACAAGTGCCGTGCAACAAGGTCTTTACGAGAGTACATTGCAGTCGCTGCCATTGGTGCATCGCGGCAAGGTGCGTGATATGTATGCAGTCGATGAACAATGGCTGCTCATTGTGACAACGGATCGAATTTCTGCCTTTGACGTGGTTTTGGGTGAGCCTATTCCAGGCAAAGGGCAGGTATTGACCCAGCTAACCGAATTCTGGCTGCAACAATTGCAGGATTTAATTCCTAATCACGCGACCGGTATTGACCCCGTCACTGTAGTGCGCCCTGATGAGCAGTCACAGGTTGCTGGCCGTGGGATGGTGGTCAAACGCCTGAAACCCATTTTGTTCGAGGCCGTGGTGCGAGGCTATTTGGTCGGTTCTGGCTGGGCCGATTACCAGAATACGGGCAGTGTTTGTGGTATCCAATTGCCCACTGGATTAGCTTTGGCCCAGGCATTACCCGAGCCCATATTTACCCCCGCAGCCAAGGCCGAGGTAGGTGATCATGATGAAAATGTGTCTTTTGACCGTATGATCGAGGCCTTGGGTAAAGAGCGGGCGATGGAAATTCGCGATGTGAGTCTGCGTTTATACCAAGCAGCGGCACGTTATGCGCGTAGCAAAGGTTTAATCATCGCCGATACCAAATTTGAGTTTGGTGTCGATGAGCACGGGCAATTGCATTTGATGGACGAGGTCTTAACACCTGATTCCTCACGCTTTTGGTTGGCTGATACTTATGCGGTCGGAGCGAATCCACCGTCATTCGACAAACAGTATTTGCGTGACTGGCTGCAGGCACAGCCCTGGGATAAAACAGCGCCTGCCCCGCGTGTACCAGCCGAGATCATTGAGGAAACTGCATCCAAATATAAAGAGGCTTTGCATCGCCTCACTCAGGAGTAATCAATGAGTAATCAATCTGCAAAACAGCGTGTCGACGATTTAGCCCAAGCTCAGGTGGCACTCGTAATGGGCTCTAACAGTGATTGGCCCGTGATGCAGCAGGCTGCTGATATTTTCGAGCATTTTGGCATCCCCTATTTGGCGCGCGTAGTTTCAGCGCATCGTATGCCAACACATATGGTCGAGTTTGGCCATGCTGCCAGTGAGCATGGCTTAGCAGGTATAGTTGCCGGCGCTGGCGGTGCAGCGCATTTGCCTGGGATGTTAGCAGCCCTGACCGAGGTTCCTGTGTTTGGTGTCCCAATTCCAACTCGACATATGAATGGCGAAGACTCACTTTGGTCTATTGTTCAAATGCCCAAAGGCGTGCCGGTGGCAACCTTTGCCATTGGTGAGGCAGGAGCCGTCAATGCGGCATTACATTTAGTGGCTAATTTAGCAGTCCACGATGCTGCCCTCAAACAAAAGTGGTTGGCTTATAGACAAGCGCAAACAGAAAAAGCAGCAGCCATGCGTTTGGATGCGCCAGCTGCGAGCAATTAATCTGTAGCCACAACAAATAATTCCAATCATTCACACAGGAAAATCTCATGACGCAATCCACAACTGCTTTTAATGCTTTGTATCCTCCCGCTTGGTTAGGTGTGGTCGGGGGCGGGCAGTTGGGCCGAATGTTTTGCCAAGCAGCGCAGCGTATGGGCTACCAGGTCGCCGTATTAGATCCCGACCCACAAAGCCCGACAGGTCAGCTTGCCCATAAGCACATTTGTGCCGCATACGATGATGAGCAGGCGCTACAAGAGCTGGGACAGCTTTGTGCAGCGGTGACTACAGAGTTTGAAAATGTCCCTGCAGGCACATTGCAGCTGCTGGCGGAATATACCCGCGTGGCACCCAGTGCAGCAGCCGTACAATTAACCCAAGACAGAGCAGTTGAGAAGCAGTTCCTACAACGGGCAGGGGCTGAGGTCGCTCCTTTTCTGGCGGTGAACTCAGCCAGTGATTTAGAGCAAGCAGATGCAGCACTTTTTCCAGGGATTTTAAAAACGGCTTGTTTTGGCTATGACGGTAAAGGCCAAGTGCGTGTCGCCAATGTACAAGAGGCGCAACAGGCATTTTCTGCTTTACAGCAGGTGCCTTGTGTACTTGAAGCACAGCTTGATTTAGCAGATGAAATTTCAGTGGTGTTAGTGCGGGGAGCGGATGGTCTGGTGCGCTATTTTGATCCCGCGCATAACGAACACCGTGACGGTATTTTGGTGGTTTCTCGCATCCGTGAACAGGCCCATCCTTTGTATGACCAAGCCCAAAAGATAGCACAGAAAATTGCCGCTGCTGCAGATTATGTCGGTGTGCTGTGCGTAGAGTTTTTTGTATTGGCTGATGGGCGCTTGGTTGCGAATGAAATTGCCCCGCGCCCACATAACAGCGGTCACCATACTATCGAAGCCTGCCTGAGCTCCCAGTTTGAGCAGCAGGTACGGGCTTTGGCCGGATTGCCCTTGGGTGCAACTACTTTACAACAACCCGCAGTGATGGTGAATATTCTTGGTGACAGCTGGTTTTTGGATTCGCACAGCACTGCACCACAAACCCCCGATTGGTCTGCTGTGCTGGCAGTAGATGGGGTGTTTTTGCATTTATATGGCAAAGCAGAACCTCGGCGAGGGCGTAAAATGGGCCACCTTACTGTCCTGGGGCACAGTATCGAGCAGGCTCAGCAGCGTGCTGCTCAGGCGGCAGCGGTGCTTGGTATCGAGCTATAACCGCAGAGGAATCAATGACAGTAGTCCGTGGAAACGATATTCAAGAGGCAGCGCGCTGGTTGACCGAGGGTCGTTTGGTCGCCTTTCCTACCGAGACGGTGTACGGTTTGGGGGCCAATGCCCACGATGAGCAGGCTATTGCAGCGGTGTACAAAGCCAAAGGGCGTCCAGGTAATCATCCTGTAATTGTGCATGTTGCTGATGCTGCTGCCGCGACGACCTGGGCCGAGGTCATAAATGAGCCCGCACGGCTTTTGATGGAGCATTTTTGGCCTGGGCCTCTGACATTGATATTGCCCCGTGCTGAACATGTTTCTTTGCATATCACCGGTGGGCAGGATACCGTCGCCGTGCGCTGTCCCGAGCATCCTTTGGCCTTGCAGCTACTGCAGGCGTTTGAGCAGTTACACGGTCCTGGGGCAGGTGTGATTGCACCATCGGCCAATCGGTTTGGGCAGGTATCCCCAACCCATGCTGATCATGTTTATGATGAGTTTTCTGATTTGAAGGATGTGTCCATTTATTTGCTCGAAGGGGGCGAAGCTCGGGTAGGCATTGAATCAACTATTGTCGATCTGAGCAATCCAGATGCACCCCCGCGTATCCTGAGGCCTGGTCATATACAAGCCAGTGATATACAGCGCGTATTGGGGGGGACAGTACTCGCACCCGAGCCCAATACCTTGGCGGCGGCATCCAAGCCCCACTCTGATGTGCCGCGCGTTTCAGGTAGTTTAAAAGCTCATTATGCGCCACGCACGCCATTATATTTATTTCAGCGCTCAGAATTAAACACGTGGTTAAAAAACAATCAAAACAAGCGTGTGGCTATTGTTAGCTGTGGTCCTTTGGATGAGGCGGCACAAAAAGAGCATTTAGCGCAAGAGCAAACCCCAGCGTCTCTGGACGAGCCGCAGTTGCATCACGAGGTGCTACCAGCAGAGCCTACTCAGTATGCCAGTGTGCTTTATGCTACTTTACGTCGGCTAGATAGTTGTGGTTTTGAGGCATTGTGGTTTGAGTATCCACCCCAAGACACTGTGTGGGCCGGAGTTAATGATCGCTTGGGTCGTGCGGCTGCAGCGTTTTCCGCAGCTGACTAAACCCTTGTTCATTGAATAATTGCCGTAAAAAATCAACCAATAGCCGCACTGATTGAGGAGTTCGTGCGGCGTAAGGGCGCACCGCATAAATAGCCGTGCCAAAATGCCCCAGTACCTGCCAATTGGGCAATACGGGGACCAAACTACCGTCTTTGAGGCCCGATTGGGCGCTAAAGTCCGGAACCAACGCAATGCCTAGATCTGCTTTGGTCATTTCAGCCAACATTTGACTGTTGTTGATAGCAAAACGGGGTTGGATAGGGATGCTAATAGGTTCTTGTTCATGATCATTGAGAGGCACAAAAGACCAGCGGCTACTGGTGTTTTTTTGACGTGGATAGTGCAGTAAATCGTGTTGATGTAGATCCGAAGGGTGTTGGATAGGAGCCTGCTGCTCTAAATAAGTTGGGCTAGCCACCAACAACGGATAAGTTTCGGTCAACTGCCAAGCCACCAAAGTGTCTGATACCTCTTTGGTATGTCGAACGGCCAAATCGAAGCCCTCGGAACTCAGCGAGTGAATACGGTCCTCGGCTTCGAGCTCGATATGAATTTCAGGATAACGGCGTAAAAAATCAGGCAGTGCCGGGATGAGGTATTGCTGCGTGAGTGCGACCGGCGCAGTCACGCGTAACAGCCCTCTGGGATGGTGGGCATGGCTTTCAATATTCTTTAATTCACTACTGATGTGTTGATAAGCCCCCTGCGTTTGTTTGACCAATTGTTGGCCTGCGTCAGTCAGCTGTATTGAGCGTGTAGTGCGGTGTACTAGCTTGACCCCCAGGGTTTTCTCTAATTCGGTGATGCGCAGGCTAACAGTGGCTTTGCTGATATTTAATCGTTTGGCTGCGGCCGTAAAACTGCCCTGTTGAGACAGGACGATCAGGCTGTGCAGATGAGTCCAGAGGCGTTCGGTTTTATTGCGTTCCATAGAGTCATTGTTTAAGAAATTGCACAAACAGTCTAGGATTTTAGGCTATGCAGGGACTTTTTGCTTGATTAAACTAAACGGTAACCTAGCAAGAGGAGCGCTTTCAGCTCATAAGAGCAGTTGGCAATCCTTTTCTGAATACGTGATCTGGAGACAGAAAATGCAAGCATACACCAACTCTGAAACAGTAGGCCATTACATCAATGGCAGCGAGATCTTGGGCGCTAATCAGCGTCAACAAGCCGTTTATAACCCAGCAACCGGCGAGCAAAGTCGCTCGGTGGTGTTGGCTGAGCCCGCCGACGTCGTACAGGCTATCGAGGCTGCACAACAAGCTTTTCCGGCTTGGGCTGATACGCCACCCATTCGTCGGGCGCGTATTATGTTCCGTTTTTTAGAGCTGTTATATCAGCATCAAGATGAATTAGCAGCCATTATTACCGCAGAGCATGGCAAGGTTTTTAGTGATGCCCAGGGCGAGGTAATGCGGGGTATCGAAATCGTAGAATTTGCCTGCGGTGCGCCTCAGCTACTCAAAAGCGGTTTTAGCGATCAGGTAGCAACTAATTTAGACAATTGGGTCATCCGCCAGCCCTTGGGTGTGGTGGCTGGCATTACGCCATTTAATTTTCCTTGTATGGTGCCATGCTGGATGTTCCCATTGGCCTTGGTCGCGGGTAACACATTTATATTAAAACCTAGCGAGCGTGATCCCAGCGCAGCATTATTTATGGCACGTTTGCTTGAAAAAGCGGGTTTACCCAAAGGGGTGTTCAATGTCGTCCAAGGAGACAAGGCCGCTGTGGATGTATTGCTCGAGCATCCCGAGGTCAAAGCACTTAGCTTTGTGGGTTCTACCCCAATTGCACAGCATATTTATGCCACGGGTGCCCAGCACGGTAAACGTGTACAAGCCTTAGGTGGGGCTAAAAACCATATGGTTGTGATGCCCGATGCCGATATTGATCAGGTCGTGGATGGCTTGATTGGTGCCGCCTATGGTTCAGCTGGTGAGCGCTGTATGGCGATTTCAGTAGCAGTATTGGTCGGTGACCGTGCAGATGAGGTGGTCGAACGTTTAGCCGAGCGCGCACGTCAGGTCACAGTGGGTGACGGGATGGATGCCAGCTCTGAGATGGGCCCTGTCATTACCGCTCAGGCTCAAGAGCGTATTGAATCCTATATACAGTCTGGTGTGGACGAGGGGGCCAGTTTAGTGGTTGATGGTCGCGGATGCACCGTATCCGGCCATGAGCAAGGCTTTTTTGTCGGGCCTACTCTCTTTGATAACGTTCGTCCAGACATGAAGATTTACCAAGAGGAAATCTTTGGTCCGGTGCTGGCATGTGTGCGGGTCGATAATTTTGCCGATGCGGTAGCTTTGGTAAATAGTCATGCTTTTGCCAATGGGGTTGCTTGCTATACACGTGATGGCAATATCGCCCGCGAGTTTGGTCGTCGTATCGAAGTAGGGATGGTGGGGATTAACGTACCGATCCCTGTGCCTTTGGCTTGGCATGGCTTTGGGGGTTGGAAATCTAGCCTCTTTGGCGATTTAAACGCATATGGTGAGCACGGTATCCTTTTTTACACACGTCAAAAATCCATCATGCAGCGCTGGCCCGAGAGTATCGGTAAAGGGGCAGAATTCAGCATGCCTAGTTCAGAGGATGATACTAATAAATAATAAGTCATAAAAAAGATAGTATGATTTGTGCCCGTTGCCGATATTTTTTATTTGGCTTATAAAATACGGAAATCATAATAAATGAAAACACACGTCTTTAAAACGATGTCATTTCCCGCCGCCAGCCAATAATAACGGGCACAAACACCCCCGCTTAACCCAGGGTAACCATCCTGATGCGGATAGGTGGGTTTGACAACTTATTGAATACTGGAAACGATGGATAATCTACACACACTCGATTTGCCCACCATCGCGCAGCAATTGCGTACGGGTGATTTGTCCGCACAGCAATTGATGGAAGCATGCAATGCTAATTACGAGCGCAGCGAGGCTGCGCTCAATGCATATAAAACCTGGGACGGTGCACGTGCTACCGAGGTAGCCAAAACTGTCGACACACTTTTGAAAAGCAACTACGACTTGGGCCCATTGATGGGTATTCCCACGTCGGTCAAAGATCTCTTTGGGGTGCCTGGTTTGCCTACATTCGCAGGTTCTTCGGCGGCTTTGCCCCAGGCGTGGTCTCAGGCTGGCCGCTTAGTGCAGGCTTTTATCGATCAGCTGAGCCCCATCACTGGCAAATCCCATACCGTTGAATTTGCCTTTGGCGGGATCGGCATGAATGGCCATTGGGACACACCCAGAAACCCTTGGGATACCAAAGAACACCGAATTCCAGGGGGCTCTAGCTCGGGCGCCGGCGTCTCGCTCTGTCAGGGCTCGGCTTTGCTGGCTTTGGGTACAGACACCGCAGGTTCGGTGCGCATTCCTGCCTCTTTTACTGGGACAACTGCTCTGAAAACCACCGAGGGTCGTTGGCCCAAAGAGCACACGGTGCCTTTGTCTACCACTTTAGACACACCGGGTTTACTGGCCCGCACGATCACCGACCTTATTTTTGGTTTTGAGGCCATTGAAACTCAGCTGCAAAATCGCCCCGTCCGTGTGCCTGTGATGCATGGGTTGCAGGGGGTGCGTTTGGGTGTCCCAGAAAACTTTTTCTGGGAGGGTGTCGATGACAGTATTGCCGCTCAAATCCAACGCGCCATGCATGCTCTCGAGCAGGCGGGTGCGATTCTCGTGCCAATCACAATTCCTAACTGCGATGAGGTCTACGAGGCTTTCCAGGCAGGTGGTTTGGGTGCCCCCGAATTATCTGACTTTTTGTTACGCAATATGCCTGACAAAATCCAGCACCTAGACCCATTAGTTAAAATCCGCGTCGAAGGGGCCGAGGATCTGTCCGCGATCGAGTATTTACGCCGTATCGCTTTATTCCGCGACGCGAGCCAAAAGATCAATACCGTCTTCGAGCAGGTCGATGCTTGGTTAAATCCCACACTACTGACCAGCGCTGCCGTGGTCGATGATCTAAGCGATACCGAACAGTACCGTCAAGCCAATATGCAGGTACTACGCAATCCCAGTATTGCTAACCTCATGCATTTATGTGCCGTGAGCCTGCCCGTTGGCAAAGACTCATTAGGAATTCCAGTAGGATTACAAATTACAGCCGGTGCCAATCAAGAAGAAAAACTCTTGGCCTTGAGTCTACAGTGCGAGCAGGTATTGGGCACTGCAGCACAATGCCTTGGGCCATGCCCGCAGTGGTAAAACTTTGGTAAAAACAAAATATATTTTGATGCACATCCTGTGCAAAGCCTTTTTTCAGGAGATACGAAATGGTTACAAAAAGATTAACAACCTTCGCTTTAGCTGGGCTCAGTACTCTAGCCATGGCAATGTCATCGGCCTACGCCGCTGACCCTGAGTACGAATTTACTTTTGCTCATGTGCTGATCGAGAGTACGCCTAATGCCCAGGCTGCTGAAAAGTTCAAGGAGGAGGTTGAAAAGAATTCGGATGGAAAAATTAAAATTAACATCCGTCCCGCAGCCCAACTGGGGGGTGATGTTGAGATCATCGAACAAACCCAGATGAATTTGGTTCAAATCGCGATCCCGCCCACCGGTAATTTGGCGAACTTTGACCCCAAGATGTACCTGTTTGATTTACCTTTCTTGATCACCGATAACGACAGCATGAAGCGGGTGCTCGATGGGGATGTTGGTGAAGAGCTCCTCGAGGGTCTCGATGAGTATGGCCTCAAGGGTATTAATTACTGGGGTGCAGGTTTCCGTAACATGACCAACAACGTGCGCCCAATCACTGAGCCTGATGATTTGGAAAACATCAAGATGCGCACCTTGCAGGCGCCCACTATTTTGGCGACTTACCGTGCCTATGGCGCTAACCCCACGGCCATGGCTTTTACCGAGGTCTATAACGGTTTACAGCAGGGTGTGGTCGAAGGACAGGAAAACCCCTTAGCGAATATCTCCTCCATGAAGTTCCATGAGGTGCAAAAATATCTGACCCAGACGCATCATACTTATCACACCTATGCGGCTGTGATGAACAAAGAGGCATGGGATTCTTTGACGCCTGAGCTACAAGACATCGTCCAAAATGCTTTTGATGTGGCGCGTGACTACGCACGCGAGCTCACCGACAAAGATGAGGAGCAGACTCTGGAAGAGATCAGCGATCAAATAGAAATCATTCAGCTTACCGACGAAGGCCGCGAGAAGTTCATCGAAAGGTCTCAGCCTATCTATGCAGAGTTCGAGAAAGTGGTAACTCCCGAACTCATTGAGCGTGCTAGAGCTGCTGCCAAGGGTGAGTAAGTTCAGGAGCTTTATCCATGATCAAAGCAATCAACA